>JAPKDW010000072.1 GCA_028822375.1 Opitutaceae bacterium
TTTGTAGTTTGATAAGTTGAAAAGGGTATCGCCTAGCGATGCCCTTTTTTGCGTCTAAGGATAAGCGCCTCATTATCTCTAGCCGAATAATTAGGCCCTATTCGGCGGCTTCTATATGTTTTTTCACAAAAGCATCATTTTCTTTGAACGTTTTCACATTAGACGCGCCTATCCTAAACGTAAGAAAAAGTTAGAGTTTTTTCTTAATTCTGGTTTGTAGTTTGATAAGTTAGAAAGGGTCCCGCTTAGCGGGGCCCTTTCGTTTTTGAAATTGCTCCACTCGTCCGGTCTCTCATAACGTCGCTTCATGCCTGACTTCCGGAGCTATTGCCCAGCGCTCTCGCCAGATAATCCAATAATTCAGCTTTCGAGCGATGAATCCCATCATCTCGTGTCCGTCAACCGAGCCCGCTCTGGAGATCCTGTTATCGTATTCGATGGACAGGGCCAGGAATGGGAATGCGAACTTACCGAGGCTAACAAACGAAAGGCTATTCTCTCTGGAAAACAATTTATCCATCACCCTTCGCTTGCCTACGAAATCGCTCTCGCTCAGGCCATACCGAAAGGCAAAGGCCTCGAGAGCATTATCCGCAAAGCGACTGAAATGGGGATCCAACACATCTTCCCGCTTACTTCCGAACGAACCGAATCCAAGATTCGAAGCGACCGACAAGACGCCAAATCCGAAAAGTGGCTCACTGCTGCGATCGAAGGAGCCAAACAATCCGGAAATCCTTTTCTACCCAAGATCCATCCAGTCCAAACCTTAGATCGTTTTCTGGAAGAGGCCTCCCAACAATTTTCGCTAAAACTAATCGCCTCGCTCCAATCAAATAGTGTTTCGCTTAAAGTCGCCACGACCTCAATCGGACCGAGTTCAAATCCAACCGGCGTTTTCCTGGTAGGCCCCGAAGGCGATTTCTCCGATCGAGAATACGCTCACATTGAATCAGCCCAGTTCAAACCGGTCACTCTCGGACCTTACGTCCTTAAATGCGAAACCGCCGCGGTGAATGCATTGAGCATCCTTCGCCACGAATGGAGCTCCTAAGAATAGCCCACTACCAGATCATCAACCCACCTGCATAGGTGAATCCAGCTCCGACCGAGCAAAAAATGATCTTGTCGTCTTCTTCGAAAATACCTTCTTCGGCCGCCCAGCCTAGGGCCATCGAAACTGACGCTGCGGAAGTATTTCCATATTTCCCGACTGTCACGATGAACTTTTCGTAGGATATGCCCACGCGCTTGCTAACTGCTTTGAGAATTCGAGCGTTCGCCTGATGCGGCACGATCCAAGAAACTTCGTCCTTAGTCAAATTGTGACGCTTCATCGCTTTCTCGATAATATCGGCAAACGCTAGCACGGCTCGCTTGAAAACAACTCCTCCATTAAGCTGGATGTAAAATGCATCCAAGCTATCGCCTGGTCTTGGGATCGGGTTCATTGCCCCGCCACCGGTCCGGCAAATCGCATGCGTATACCTCGAATCTCCACTCAACTCGTGACGATACAAGCGGTGCCCACCCGACTGCGGTGTCAAAAGCGCCGCTCCAGCGCCATCGCCAAATAGGAAAGCCGTTTCATGATCCTTGGCATTCGTGATGCTCGAAAGGATTTCCGCGGTCACAACCAGCGCGTTCTTCGCCGTTCCTCCAATGATAAACGAACGCCCTACTTCCAAAGCGTAAAGCCATCCCGAACAAGCCGCATTCAAGTCGAACGCCAACGCCTGTCCGATTCCCAATTCACGGGCCAATGCGCTTGCCGCCCCAGGGATCGGCTGATCCGGGAGCAATGTTGCCACGATAACCGCGTCTATGTCGGCGACCGAAAAACCCGCCATCTCGAGGGCTTTATGCGTCGCTTCCGTTGCCAAACTCGTGGCCGATTCGCCTTCGCTAATCACATAACGCTGCTGAATTCCGGTGACTTTTACGATTTCTTCCGCGGTCTTACCGGGAAACTCCTTCAAAATGTCTTCGTTTGAACGCACGTTCTTCGGAACGGCATATCCAATACCCGCAACGCAAACCGTTTGGTCCGATAGCGATCCTGCCGTGGCAGGCACCGCTTTGCTGCTGGCCTGCGGAACGGAAACGCTCGCTTGATAACGTTCCAAATCATCGCCAGTCACTCGACCACCAGGACCCGTGCCTTCAATCTCCGTAATCGTATTGGGATCCAGGCCACGATCGATTGCCAATTTCTTAGCTCGAGGAGTCCAACGGACAGCGCCAGACCGGATCGAAGCTGCTTTTTGCGGAGCTGCTAGAGTCGCAACCCGCTCGACAGTCGCCAACGGAGCAATCTCCGCAGCTGCCGATTCCGCCTTAGCTGGAGCGCTCGCCGAGTCGCCATCGACTTGCAAGTGGCTCATCGATTCGTCTTCGGTCTCAATGCGGTAAAATGGGACACCAACCTCTAAGATATCTCCTGCTCGGCAGCAAAACTCGCGAATAACACCATCGCAGGGCGATTCAAAATCGAAGATCGACTTGTCGCTCTCCAGCTCCGCGATCTTATCGCCTTTCGCAACAGCGTCACCTGCTTCACAAAGTATGTCGATCAATGTGATCTCATTCACCGTCGCGCCCATCGAAGGGATCGGTACTTCAATCAATAGCTTGGGCATGATGGTATTTCGTTTCGAAAAATCAGTAGATCGATTTTGATAAAAGACGAAAGCTCGCGAAGAGCCCGCCTAGACGCGTTTTCGCTCCAAACTTGCAGCCACAAACGCTTGAAACAACGGGTGCGCCTTGCTCGGCTTGGAGAGGAATTCTGGATGCGATTGGACCGCTAGAAACCAAGGATGATCCTCAAGTTCTACCATTTCCACCAAATCGCGCTTTGGATTTACTCCACTAACCGTTAGACCGCCCGCCTCGAGGCGTTCCACGTATTCGTTATTCACTTCGTAACGATGACGGTGACGTTCGCGGATGAACTCTTGTCCGTATGCAGCAAATCCCTTTGTACCCGGCTTAACCTTACATTCGTAAGACCCCAATCGCATGGTAGCTCCTTTATCGACGATATCCTTTTGCTCATCCATCATCGAAATGACCGGATCAGGAGAATTCTCATCGACCTCATGGCTGCTCGCATTTTCAAGACCCAGCACGTTTCGAGCGAATTCGACGACCGCTATCTGCAAGCCGAGGCACAATCCGAAATACGGAACCTTATTCTCGCGAGCGAATTTCACCGCAGCGATTTTTCCTTCTATGCCGCGATCTCCAAAACCGCCTGGCACTAAAATTCCATTAAGCCCTTTGAGCTTATTTACGCCACCCGGAATCTCCAGCGCCTCCGCGTCGATGCGGACAACGTTAACTGCGCAATCATTGGCGATTCCCGCATGAGTCAGCGATTCGTAGACCGACTTATACGCGTCCTGCAGCTCGATGTACTTGCCAACCACGGCGATATCCACGCGTTCCGACGGCGACTTCAATCGACGCACGATGTCGATCCAAACGCTGTGCACGATCGGAGGAGCATCCAAATCCAAACGTTCGACCACCAAGTCGTCTAATCCCTCGCGCTGCAAAGCGAGCGGCAATTCGTAGATCGACGACTCCACATCGATTTCCTCGATGACCGCCTTAACCGGAACATTGCAAAACAAGCTGAGTTTTTCGCGGATTTCTCCATCGATCGGATGCTCGGTACGGCAAACGAGAATATCCGGTTGAATGCCTATCTCGCGTAATTTCGCGACGCTCTGCTGAGTCGGCTTGCTCTTCAACTCGCCCGCTGCTTTTAGAAACGGAACCAATGTGACGTGGATGAACATTACATTCTCACGGCCCGCTTCGAGAGCGAATTGACGCATCGCTTCCAAAAACGGAAGTCCTTCAATATCGCCCGTCGTTCCGCCGATTTCGGTGATGAGGACATCCACATTTTCGCTCGCCAATCGAATGCGGTTTTTAATCTCGTTGGTAACGTGCGGAATCACTTGAACCGTCGCGCCAAGATACTCGCCGCGGCGTTCCTTTTGAATCACCGATTCGTAAACCTGTCCCGAAGTGAGATTATTGAACTGGCTTAGCTTGCCGGAAGTGAAGCGCTCATAGTGGCCCAAGTCCAAATCCGTTTCCGCGCCATCGTCCAAGACGTATACCTCTCCATGTTGGAAAGGATTCATCGTGCCCGGGTCCACGTTTAAGTAAGGATCGAATTTCTGAATCCTTACGGTGACTCCGCGTTCCTCGAGCAATGCTCCTAAGGAGGCGGCGGTCAGTCCTTTACCCAGCGATGAAACAACGCCGCCAGTTACGAAAATATACTTCTTAGGCTTATCTTTTTGCACGTCGTCTGCCATGTGAAAGTGAAAGTGCCAACTAGGTCAACTAGGGAGTTCCCAAAAATGGAAAATGACTCGCTCGAAGCCGAGCTCTGCGAGCCAAACCTTCCTAGGATCCAAACAAGGTCCAACCGACAAATACAACCAAAGCTATCAGTAAAGCGGTCACCATCAATACGATGCCAAATTTCACAACCCGCCAAACGACGTATAGGATGCCCGCAGCAACGATTATCAAGCTAGTCGTCACAAGCCAGGACGGATAAAGCTCGAATAGTTTTCTAATTTCGTCGATCGCAGCCGTCATTCACTGGCACACTACGAGAGCTCCGACGCACGCTTCAATCTCGAATTTTGGTTGCGCACTAGAATCTATGCGATTTCGTCGAACCGGATCAGCGCTCAAGCGCCAAAGAACATTTCAACATGCCGAAAAAATATCACGTCTATGGGATGGGCAACGCGCTCGTCGATATCGTAACCGAAGTTTCCGATGCGTTCGTCAGCGAACACTCGATCGAAAAGGGTCTCATGACGCTCGTCGACGAAGAGCGTCAACATAAGCTCGTAAACGCCATCCACCTGCCCAGCAGCGATCGGCAATGCGGTGGCTCCGCGGCCAACACCATTATCGGGGCCGCTCAATTCGGCGCTTCCTGCTTCTATTCATGTAAAGTGGCCAATGACGAGATGGGAGACTTCTATCACAAAGATCTCACATCCAACGGCGTCAGCACCAATCTCTCCCCCGGCAAACACGAAGAAGGTATCACCGGGAAATGCCTCGTGATGACGACTCCTGACGCCGAACGCACAATGAATACATTCCTCGGCATCACCGCGACCTATTCTCCCAACGAGATCTGCGAATCTTCGCTAAAGGATTCCGAGTACCTTTATATAGAAGGCTACCTCGTAACAGGCGACTCGAGCTGCGACGCTATGAAGGCAGCCAAGAGCCTTGCCGAAGCCAATGGCGTCAAAACTGCCCTCACCTTTTCCGACCCTAGTATGGTCAAATACTTCAAGGAGCCGATGACCCAAGTGGTCGGCTCCGGCGTCGATCTGCTTTTCTGCAACGAAGAAGAAGCAATGCTCTTCACTGATACGGAAACCGTAGCCAACGCCAAGGAAGCCCTTAAATCCGTCGCGAAGACCTTCGTCATTACACTCGGCGCAAAAGGTGCCTTGGTTTTCGACGGTCATGAAGAAATTCAAATCGACCCTTTCCCAACCGAAGCCGTCGATACGAACGGAGCCGGCGATCTCTTTGCTGGCGCGTTTCTCTACGGAATCACAAACGGGAAATCGTTCGCGGAAGCTGGCAAGCTCGCCAGCCTTGCCTCCTCCCAGGTCGTCGCCAAATTCGGTCCGCGTTTACACGCTAGCCAAGCAAAAGCAGCGCACGATCAGCTTTTCGCCTAAACAAGCGTTACCGAAATGAATCAGCAGCCAACCGCTCCGATGCGAATTGCCGTCATCGGTGGTGGCGCTGCAGGATTTTTCGCCGCGATCTCCGCAGCCGAAGCGAATGCTACGGCGAAAATCTCCGTATTCGAAAAGTCCCCACACTTTCTGGCGAAAGTAAAAGTCTCCGGTGGCGGACGCTGCAATGTCACCCACTCCTGCTTCGAACCCAAGGAGCTCGTCACTCGCTACCCGAGAGGCTCCAAAGCGCTTCTAGGGCCCTTTTATCAGTGGCAGCCGCGCGACATGATCGAATGGCTGGAATCCCGTGGCGTCGAACTGAAAACCGAGAGCGACGGACGCATGTTTCCGATCACCGACTCATCGCAAACGATCATCGATTGTTTCTTGGAAACCGCTCGTGACTATGAAATCGACCTACGTTCCCGAACCGGGATCGACTCCGTCCAGATAACCGAATCCAACCGCTTCAAGCTCACCCTCGCGACGGGTCAATCCGAAGCGTTCGACCGACTGATCATTGCCTCGGGTGGCGGAAAATCGGCATCGAGCCATGCCCTAGCTACTTCTCTCGGCCATACGATCACCCAGCTCGCTCCGTCCCTGTTCACTTTTCACATTCGCGATGAGCGACTCGACGGACTGCCTGGGCTTTCCCTCCCCGAAGTTACGGTTTCCTGCCAAAATGCTCGACTCGAACAGTCCGGCCCGATCCTCATAACGCATTGGGGGCTCAGCGGACCCGCCATCTTAAAACTATCTGCCTGGGGCGCCCGAGAATTCGCTCAAAGAGACTACCGGTTCGAAATAACGGTCAATTGGACCGGCTCGCTCAAACGATCCCAAGTAATCGCCGCCCTCACCAAAAGTAAACGCACCAACGGGGCCAAGCAAATCGGTACGTACATTCCCTTTTCAATTCCACGACGCCTTTGGGAACGCCTTATCCAATACGCTAAAATCCCCCCACGCACGCAATATTCTCAACTCTCCAACGCCCACCTTCAGGCTCTCGCAGAAACCTGTGTAGCCAGTCGTTTTCAGGTAACTGGCAAGAGCATGAATAAAGAAGAATTCGTCACCTGCGGCGGAGTCAATTTGAAGGAAATCGATTTCAAGAGCCTTGAAAGCAAACTCCAATCCAAGCTCCACTTCGCAGGCGAAGCGCTTGATATCGACGGCGTCACTGGGGGTTTCAATTTCCAAGCAGCTTGGACCACCGGACGCATCGCCGGGTCCGCTGCCGCTAGCTGAAAATACTGGGGGGGATTCTCTATTGCTCAAGCGAGGGGATACTGCTTTGATATCCGACTATGAAACGATTTATACGCACGACTCACATTGCATTTTTATCCGCATCTCTCTTCGCGCTAACTGGATGCTCAAACTCTTCCGAAGAAACAGCTGTCACCCCCGCAGCAGCACCAGCAGCAGCAACTAAAAGCGATCTAGCCAGCGGACTCGCAGATGCCCAAAACAAAGCGGAAAGCGAAGCTGCTAAACTCAAAGCTGAAGTATCCGCTGCTCTCGCCAAACAACGCGATGAAGTCCTCTCGGAACTCAGTGCAAGTACAAGCAGCCTCACTAGCCAAGTCACCGGACTCAAAAAGCAATACGACTCGCTGAAAAACGCCCTTCCCGAAGAAGTCTTGAAAGTAGTCAAAGAGCAAATTCCCGATCTCGAAACGAGTGTCAAAAAGCTCAAAGACATGGTCGCCAAGTACAATCCTCAATCCCTCGAGGAGATCGCATCCTTCAAAGCGAAATATCAAAAAGAATACGATATCGCGACGAAACTTATCGGTGAAGCATCTAAACTTTTGAAAAACTCCGGCGTTAAACTACCGAAACTATTCTAATTTTCGACCAATTAATTTCCATTTTCGAAAAGCGGAGTTCCCAATAGGGTTCGGCTTTTCATTGTCCGCAACACAAGCTCCCAACCGCTAAATGTCAGAAGACTCCTACGCTCTGCTCGATGCGAAACTAAAACGCATCCACGCGCTCAACTCTATTTCCGGCCTGATCGGCTGGGACGAACTGGTCAATCTCCCCGAAGGCAGTGCCGACCAGCGACAAGAACAATGCGCCACAATGGCTCAGGTTTGCCACGCTGCTTCAGTTGATCCCGAAATCGATACGCTTCTCTCTAAACTAGAAGCTCACGCTAGCGAACTCGATGACAGTCAGAAAATCGTCATCAAAGAAGCCCGGAAGTCATACGACCGGAGCGCAAAACTGCCCGCCGAATTCGTCAGCCGCAAAGCCCGCCTCGACAGCGAATCCTATCATGCTTGGGTCGATGCAAAGAAAAACGCGAACTTTTCAAGCTACGCTCCCTTCCTCCAACGCCAACTGGAACACTCCAAGGAATTCGCCGGTTACCTGGGCGCAAGCGACAATCCCTACGATTGCTTCATAGACCTGCACGACCCCGGAATGGATACCGCCTCCATATCGAAACTATTCGACGAGCTCAAAACAGGCCTCGCCCCAATCGTCAGCCAGATTTTCGACTCCAAGATCCAAGCCAATACGGAAATATTCAAAGGCTTTCCCATCGCCGAACAATCCAACTTCCTCAAACAAATCACCACGGCATTGGGATTCAATTACAAGCGAGGACGTATCGATACTTCCATACACCCCTTCTGCGGCGGCAATGGAGCCGATACTCGCATGACGACGCGATTCGACGAGGACAACCCACTCGATTCACTTTTCAGCGCCATTCACGAAACCGGTCACGGCATGTACGAACAAGGTTTGCCGCTCGATCAGCTTCACAACGCGCTCGGTCAAGCTGCAGGGTTGGGAGCCCATGAAAGCCAAAGTCGCCTCTGGGAAAATCAAGTATGCCGCAGTCGCGCTTTCTGGAAATGCTACGAACCCGAACTTCGTAAACAATTCCCCAAGCAACTCGATGGCGTCTCTAGCGACGCGCTTTATCTCGCGATCAATTCCGTATCCAAAAACCCAATCCGAGTTGATTCCGACGAGGTCACATACAATCTTCACATCGTCATCCGATTTGAAATAGAGAAACGCCTCTTCGACGGAAACCTATCGATAGACGAATTGCCCGAAACCTGGAACGCCCTCTACAAAGAACTTCTAAACATCGACCCCAAAGACGATGCCCAAGGCGTACTCCAAGACGTCCATTGGTCCGACGGCTCATTCGGTTACTTTCCGAGTTACTGCCTCGGGAATATGCTTGCAGCCCAACTCTGGTACGCCGCGCTCGAAGAATTGCCTGATCTGGAAAGAAATTTTGAAAAAGGCGATTTCTCGCACCTGCTCTCCTGGCTTCGGGAAAAAGTCCACCTCCACGGCATGCGCTACGATTTGAAAGCCCTCGCCCTAGAGGCTACCGGACAGGAACTTTCGCCCCAAAGCCTCCTCCGGTATTTGAAAGAACGATACCTACCGCTTTATAGCTAAAACCAATATCCAATAAGGCATTCAAAAGGTAGTGGCCGCTCGGAGATCGGCCGCTACCAATATTTGCAACGAAGCCGACGACGAGTCGAGGTCCTCGACAAGCTTCGAGACATTTACCGAGAGGGAATAAAAGTTTGCCACAGGACTTTCGCGGGAGCATCGTCCGCAGCCTTTCAACCGAAACAACCATGACAACCGAAGCAATCGATATCGAAGCCTTAGTAACGGAAATGGCCCGTGAAGGCCGAGAGGCCTCACTCGCCCTAGCAAACGTTCCCACTGCCCAAAAAAATCAGGCTATCCTCCGACTTGCCGAGCTCATCGAAGAAAACACCGTTTCCCTACGGGCCGAGAACGCCAAGGACCTAACTGCAGCCGAAGAAAACGGCATTAATCCATCGATGCTAAAACGTCTCGAGCTAAGCGATCGCATGCTCTCGGATATGCTCGCCGGAGCCAAGCAAGTCGCCGAACTTCCAGACCCGCTCGGCGAATCGCTTGAAAGCCATCGTCACCCTCAAGGCTTCCTCATCGAAAAAGTACGCGTACCCATCGGCGTTATAGGAATCATCTACGAATCGCGCCCAAACGTCACAATCGATTGCGCTATCCTTTGCCTGAAATCAGGAAACGCCAGCATTCTGCGAGGCGGCAGCGAAGCCTTTCACACGAACATGGCTCTTGCGAAACTCGTGACCCAAGCCCTGCAGGATAGCGGCCTGCCAGCCAAGGCTTCCCAATTTATACCGACTAAAGATCGGGCGGCTCTCAATACACTCCTGAAGCTCGATAAGTATCTTCAGTGCATTATCCCGCGCGGCGGCGAAGGGCTGATTCGATTCGTATCGAAAAACAGCCATATTCCGGTCATCAAACATTTCGACGGAATCTGCACGCTCTACGCC
This sequence comes from Opitutaceae bacterium, assembly GCA_028822375.1. Taxonomy (GTDB): domain Bacteria; phylum Verrucomicrobiota; class Verrucomicrobiia; order Opitutales; family Opitutaceae; genus Pelagisphaera. The sequence continues at coordinate 10,097 of JAPKDW010000072.1, forward strand.
GACAAAACACTGAAGACCGACCAGGCCATCCAACTGATCGTCAATTCCAAGTGCCAAAAGCCATCCGTTTGCAACGCGGCTGAAAATCTTCTGATTCACAGGGAGGTAGCCAACCAGGCCTTGCCGAAAATCGCCCGTGCCCTTAAAAATGCCGGAGTCCTCCTTCGCGGAGACGCTAAATCTAAATCGATCCTGGATGCCGAATCTATCGATTGCGAGATTGCAACTGAAAAGGACTGGGGCACGGAATACCTCGATCTCATTCTCTCGATCAAAGTCGTAGAATCGATCGACGAAGCAATCGCCTTTATAAACCACTACGGTAGTTCGCACAGCGATTGCATCCTCACTTCAGACTCGGATGCAGCCGAAACCTTCCTGAATGGCGTAGATTCCTCAACCGTATATTGGAATGTCAGCACGCGCTTTACCGACGGGTTCGAATTCGGCTTCGGTGCCGAAATCGGAATATCCACAGACAAACTACACGCTCGCGGACCGATGGGGCTTAAAGAACTTTGCAGCTACAAATACAAGGTCGTAGGCGACGGACAAATCCGGACGTAAAAACTCGTAACGCTTGCAAATCGATTTCCCGTTGGGCTGGTCCCTCCGAGCGCATACGCGTCAACTTAACCGGAAATCGCCTGCAATCACGCCGTGCTGCGTCGTAGCTACGCGAGGAACTCGCGTGGAACCTGCAATAAAACAGGCTTTAAAATTGACGCCAATGCCGCTCAGCGGGGCCATGCCGCATCTATAGAAGCCCATCCAATCACAAAGGTAGGCTCGATCGCCGAGCGAGCCGAGCAACCTAATAAAATAGAACTTTCAAAAATAATGTATCAGTTATTCAACCACTGATGACACTGATTTACACTGATAATGTTGGGCTCTGGATTTTGTAGGAAAGTGATGGAACCAAAACAGTGGGAGGGGGGGGTAGAAGTTTATTTTATTTGGTTGAGTATCAGTGTTCATCAGTTGCTCAGTGGTTTATCAAGCGGCGCCCCTACGATTCGCGTTCTTGCAGAAATTGCTGGCGGGTAATATCGTGAAGCGTCACTACGCCGACTACCCGCCCTTCGTCTAATCGACTAATCACAGGTAAGGCGCTCCATTCCGTATCCACAAACTGATTCGCAACATCGCGTATCTTCATATCGGGATACACCTTGGGGAAATCTTTAGAGACTAAAATTTCCTGCACAAGTTTATCCGGATCTTTCTGACTGACAATCGTTATGCCTTTCCGGTGAACCAATCCGACGAATTTCCCATTCGAATCGACCACTGGGTAAATATTGAAGCGTTCGTCCTTAATTTTCAGATACGCATGCTCGAGCGGCAATCGAGCCTCCAACGTATGTACAGTATTCGTCATGATGGCGCTTACTGGCAAGGTCTGCCACCCGCTATTGGGTCGAAGAATCGGGAATTTCCGCAAATTTATACCATCCTGCAAAAGCAGTGATTCGTAAATCGGCACCTGACGCAGTTTACTTGAAATTGCATACGCGCTTAAATTCGACGCCATAATCGGCAAGATGAGATTATAGTCACCGGTCAATTCGAAGATAATGAGAATCGACGTCACAGGAGCCCGAATGATGCCTGCGAACATTGCTCCCATTCCCACAAGGGCTAGCGTCCCCGGCATAGATGATCCAGTCGAGCCCAGCACTTCGGCCAATGACCCCGTCACCCCTCCGAGCATCGCCCCAATAAATAAAGTCGGAGCGAAGATGCCTCCCGCTCCCCCGCTGGAATAAGAAAATATCGTAGCAGCGAACTTGCCGACCAATAGCACGATCAGCAGAACAATACCCAACTCTCCAAACAAAGCTGCGGACAAATCTTCATATCCGATCCCGAAAACGCCCATTCGACCCGTGTTCGCGTAAATAGCCGCTCCTATACATCCAGTCGCGAGTCCGCCCAAGCCAGGCATCATCCAATCGAAGCGCCCCTGCACATTTTTCGCTCGTTCGCGCGTCGCGAGCAAAGCTCCCACGAAAAAATGCGACAAGAATCCCGCCGCTACTCCGAGAACCAAACTCCAACCCAATGTCAGCAACGAATGAGAGTCAGGATGGGAAGGGACCTTAAACATCGAATCCGTACCCAGAACCGACCGCTCGATAACCGCCGCAATCACCGCCACCATCACAATCCCCGCAAAGGCGCGATGCTTCAAATCCCCCATAATCTCCTCGATCGCGAATACAATCGCGGCCAAAGGCGTATTAAACGCAGCTGCAATCCCGCCCGCGCACCCCATCGGAATCAACGCCATCACCTGCCTCGGAGCCAGGCCGAACCAGCGACCGACACAGGAAGCCAGCGCCGCTGAAAGCTGCACTGTCGGACCTTCTCGACCCAAGCTCGCGCCAGTTCCTATGGATATCGTTCCTAAAAGAAATTTGCTGACCGCCGTGCGGAAACGAATGCGGCCGAATTTTAAATAATACGCCGCTTTCGTCTGAGGGATACCGCTGCCCGCCGCCTCCGGAGCCCAATGCTTCAATAAAAACCCCACCACAATGCCCCCAAAAGCCGGCAACGTAATCAAGCCGACAATACCCATCCAACCAGGTAAATCCTTGATTCGGTGAATCCAGTTTTCCTCTGCCCAATGGACAGATTGATGAAATGCCACCGCGGAAAGACCGCTCAAAACCCCAATCACCAGCGCTAAAACATGAAACCTGCGCCGCTGGTTGAGGGCCAGGGATTCCATGAATCGAGTAATCCATTTCCTAGCGCTGCGATAAATCGTTCTCCGGGAAAATGGCATCTGACCGCATCTTTGCTAGAGGAAGTCGCGCGAATCAATGTTGAAGTGATCCAAATGGCCCGCCACTCGCCATTCCTACCTCCACTTCAGCGCTCTTCTATTGCAATCCAAGTCGCGAGTCCCCAATAATTCCCAAAAATCAACTTCCCTATAAAAGGGAACATCCTATTAAGACCGCTCATCTCACTTAAAATGAACCGCATTTTTCGGACCATCACTCTCACTCTCGCGCTCGCAATCGGGCTAGGCGCGATTGCAGCGCCTAAACGCAGCAATCTCGTCACTCGCATCGTAAACAGCGAATACGCTCTCGAGGAAATCATGGCTAAGAGCGAGACCAGAATCCCGGCCTCGATCCTCCAACAAGCGAAGGGCATTATCCTAACTGTAAACTACAGGGGAGGCTTCATCATTGGCGGCCACGCAGGTCGTGGCGTATTAGTGGTCAAGAATGCGCTGACCGGAGAATGGGGCGTTCCTGCGTTTGTATCGACCGGCGGAGCCAATTTCGGACTCCAGATCGGAGTTAAGGAACTCGATACGGTTTACGTGATCATGGATGACAACACTGTCCGCAAAGCGTACTCCGGACGCTTCGATTTCAGTGCCGATGCCGCAGCAGTAGCAGGACCCGTCGGCGTTCTTACCGAAGCCAACGAAAGCGATGACTTCAAGAATGCCAACATCCTCGTCTACACGACCACTAAAGGTCTTTTTGCCGGCGTTTCGATAAAAGCTGGTTGGGTCAAACCCGACAACGTAGCTACCAAAGCTTTCTACAACACCCAATACAACACTCCGGAAATCGTATCCAGCGACTGGTTCGAACGCCCCATCGAAGCCCAATCCCTAATCAACCGACTCCGCAACTACACCAAAGGCGACTACTAGAAAGGGACGCTGCCAAAATCAGCCGTCGCCTAAATCCACAAAGGCGTCGAAGCTTGCCCCGAAGTATTTTGAGAGATTGAGAATACGAGTCGGGACGCCTCGTACCACCCTAGCTCAAAAAGCATTGAAGGTGGTGCAAGGCCTCCGGACTTGCTTTAAAAGCCGAAGCAAGCTTCGGGGTATTAGACCCAAAGGGAATAAAGCACGAAATCGTCGGAAACGCTTTGAATAGCACATCAGGGTTTAGCCCAGGCAATAGAGCTCAGCATCGACTAAAAGCGAGGCCCCTACCCCTTTCCGCCACGTATAATATCGAAAGCGACCCAGATCCCGAGAAGCATGGAGATCACATAACCGATCCAGCCAATCACCGGAATCCCGAATAATAGTGGCGGTATGTCTGTCGTAATCACAAGAGATGAACCGACAATTAGGCACCCAATAATGATCCCCAAAGTAATCTTGTTGCTCGCATCGCTAATCGTGTAATCCAGCTTCTCCAGGCCCCTATGCTGCAAATTAACCTTCAAGCTATCCTTTTCGATCTTCTTTAAGATACGCCTCAAATCATCAGGCAGCGACTGCAGGTACTGCAATCCCTGCATTGCCCCGTCTCGAGCCCCGGCCAACAAACGCGCCGGATTACGACGTTCCTTCATCAGATCGATCAAAACCGGTTCGAACGCATCTTTCAAATTGTATTTGGAATCCAATTTCGTTCCCGTCTCTTCGACGCAAAGCAACGCCTTTGCCATCAACGAATAATCTCGAGCCAAATCGATCCCGTTTCTTCCAAAAATATAAAGCAGCTGCAAGATAGCACGACCAATGTCACCAATCCCGGTCTCCGGATTGTAATGCTCCCGCATTGTAACCATCACTTCGTGCTCCATCGCCCGCTCATCCACAGGCGCGCCCGAGTCCGCCAAATTAATCGCCGTCCTCACGACCTTTTCCGCATCCCCCTGGACGAATGCCAAGAATAGATCCACCAATCCATAACGCATTCGTCGAGTCAACTGTCCCGCTAATCCCCAATCGAGCAAGCAAAGTCGCCCATCATCCATCAATCGCAAATTTCCGGCATGCGGATCCGCATGAAAAAAGCCTGTAATGAGAATCTGGTGAAAAAGCGATTGAGAACCTATGACGGCAACTCCTTTCGCCTCCTCCGAATCGGCCTCCAAATCTGACATACGACGTCCATCGATACGCTCCATCACCAATACGCGCTTCGACGAATAATCCTCGTAAACCTTCGGGACATGAACGGTTTCCGGATACGGATTCTGCAACGCGAAAAATGACATGCTCCTCGCCTCGTATCTAAAATCCAATTCCTTCTCCATTCCCTTGCGCAAGGCCTCCGCCACGCCCGGCAAATCAAAGGGCTTAAGCTCTTCCAAATGCTCGTGAGCCTGCCGAGCAAACCACATCAATATATCGAAATCGGCTTCCACTACCTTTTCCAATCCCGGCCGCAGCACTTTGATCGCGACCGATTCGCCCGTTTCTTTCAAAACCGCGAAATGCACTTGAGCCATCGAAGCGCCTGCAACCGCAACCTCTTCAACGGACTCGAACACCTCTTCGAGCGGCATGCCAAGCCCCGACTCGATGATAGGCCGTATCTGTTCGAAATCGTTTGGAGGAACGCTCTCCTGGAGCTTGCGAAGCTCATCGATCAGCGCCTCAGGAACCACGTCCGGTCGCATGCTAAGCAGTTGACCGAATTTAATAAAAGTTGGCCCTAAAAGCTCCAATACGCGGCGTATCCGCTCCCACTGACTAAGCTTATCTCGGCCCGCCTTTCCAAAAGCGCTTAGAATCCGCGGAGGCAAGTCAAGCCGCTGCAACATGTCAGCAAACCCATTGCGGGCCAAGACCGTCGCGATCTCTTTCGCCCGCCCTACGTTAGCGAAAATCTCAAAAGGTTTAATCGGCACAATCGGTATTCAGCAAAATCGAATCAATCGGCAGACGATTCATCCTGCTCTGCCAAGCGTGCTTCCAACTCCGCGATTCTCGTCTCCAAGGCATCGATACGGTCGGATTGCTTTCCACCAACCTTCGAAACCAACTCGTTGAATTTCTCCTGAACCTTGGAACTAGCCTCCTCGAATTCCTGTTTGCCGTCGTCCGCGATCTTCTTCGCCGCTTCCTTCGCGTCGCTCGCCGAAAGCTTCCCTTTTTCTACTAGATCGCCAAGTACCTCTTCTGCTTTTTCCTTCGTCAAGGCTGCAGCGCCAACACCCGCCAATATCGCTTTCTTAATTACCTCTATCATAATACAAAGAAATTAATTCGATTTCATCGTGACGGCAACGGATAAAACACGCTATCACAGTTAAAGTTAACTCAACAAAACCTTCTTCTACCCCAAACCCGTCAATGAACCCAACAAAACCCAAGATCCAATCGATACTCTTCGTTTGTTGGGGCAATATATGCCGTTCGCCCAGCGCCGAAAACGTGATGCGCCAAATCCTGGAGAACTCCGAGCTGAACGATGTTCTCTGCGATTCCGCCGGCACAATCAGCGCTCACCAAGGCAACCCACCCGACCCGCGTATGACCGCTGCCGGAAAGCGACGCGGCTTACCCATGACCGGTCGAGCGCGTGGAGTCACTCAATCCGATTTCGAACGCTTCGATCTCATTCTGGCAATGGACCGATCCAATCTCGAGGACCTCAAACACATGGCTCCCAACGATGCCGCCCAAGCGAAGATTCGCCTTTTCTGCGACTTCTGCCGTACGCGCGACGCCAAGGAAGTCCCCGATCCCTACTACGGCGGGGCCCATGGGTTCGAACGAGTCCTCGACCTTCTAGAAGACGGCTGCGAAGGCATACTGGAACATCTGAAAGACTGTTAAACAAGTCGAAGGATTCTCCGCTGCCTAATTGTAGGAGCGGGTTTACCCCGCGATAATGCCTGTCTATACGATAAAAACTAAAAATCGCTGGATAAACCCGCTCCTACACTGACCTATTTAACAATCTCTAATTCACCTTTGGTAAGTAAGAAAACAGGTAAGGCAACGACGTCCCGGCGTGCCGCATTTTAATGATCTACTTGTGCGGCACTTCGCGAGGGAAGGCCCTACATTGCAAATTCTTGTAGGGCCGGCGCTTGCGCCGTGCCGCGTAGGCAATGTCAAAAATCGGAAAGTTCAACTTATGACCGAGTCTAGT
>JAPKDW010000352.1 GCA_028822375.1 Opitutaceae bacterium
GGAAACGACTCGTTCGAATTCTGAACGCTTTTCTTGTACTTGGCTTTCAAGTTGCGTGAGGGTACGGGAGATTGGAATCTTCTCATCCGCGATTCTCGAACGCAGAGTTGCGAGTTCTTGCTGAGCCTCTACGACAGCCTGCTTGGCTTCTTTGGCGACGTCAGCGAATTTTGGCTGGGCAATAAGGGATAGGGCGCTAGCGAGCGCTAGTCCGACAGTGAGTAATTTAACCGCTTTCATGATTTTTGAAATTGTTGTGTGGTTCTACTTGGTGGCTCTACTGTTCAGTTAACGTTAACTGGCGAGTTGACGTTAACTGGCAAGTTGACGAATTGAGCGGTCTCTTCGCGTTCGAAAACGGCGATCGCAGTGGCGATATCGTTAGCGAGGTCGTTTCGAGCTTCTTTTTTCCAACCACCCTTGGCAGGGCGAAGGATACCGGCTTCCGAGCGAGTACCGTCTACGTAGTAACCAACCGCTAGGCCGATGTACATCGTCTTTACAGCAATGTCCGCATCGCCGATGCGCTGCATGGTTTCTTCGACGGAGATCTGCTTGTTGAATTTTTCGATTTCGCCGAGGATACCGATTACGTACTGAATACGGGTCGATAGGCCGAGTTGATCGGCCGCTTTGGGCGTCTTGGGAATACGCTCGGTGAGAAGCTTAAGCTTCTTCTGCAAGGAATTAGGAAACTGTTCTACGAGTTGTAGCGTGTCTCTTTCCAGGTCGCTTGCGATTTGCTTAACAACTGCAGCGGCCTGTTTGAGTTCATCATCTTCGTTATTAAGAGATTGGCGTTCGAGCTGAGCTGCGTCCGCTTCGCTTTGCATCGTAACCACTTGCTCGTCGAGTTTCTCGATTTCCTTTGTGAGCAAATCGATCGATTCGTTGAGGGTTTCCTTTTCGACTCTCCACTTGCTGCTTTCCTCGGAAACAAGCTTTTTGAGCTCAACCCAGTCCTTTAAAGTAGAACGAGTCGCCGCCAATTCTGGAGCTGAAAATAATGAGCTGGAAGCCGCGAGCGCGATCCCTGCTGCAATTAATGGTAACACTTTGATCTTAATCATTGTATATTCTCTTTAGTCGTAAGGTTTTCAATGGCGAATTCGATATGAGCGAGTGACATCGGATGCGGTTGCATTCACGGCGTGTCATGCCCGTTTTGAATCAGGTTTACAGGATAGTGGCAGCTTCAAAGAGCCGTTTTCGGGATTGGTCGGAAAGTGGGAGGTCGCAAAAAAAAAACAGATATATCAGTAAAATTATATCTCGCAGGTTACGAAGCCCTATGCTTGGATTTTATGATTAAATAAAAGGGCATGTAAAAATTAAGTGTCAAAATTCAGTTATCAGCAGAATTCAGGAAAAGGGTGAAAGAAAAATGATGGTTTAGCGGGGACTGCAAGAACTTAAAACGATTTTAGCCGGTTCTAGTGCAGAAAATTTCATGGAGAGGGTCGATGCAATGCGGTCGATTATCCAAATCAAGGGTTTTCACGAGTCAGTATTCGGATGTTCGGGAATTCAGCTTTTGAATACGCAAATTACTTCAGGAAGGGGAAATCGACTAAATTGGGTCTGTGATATTGAATAAGGATCGGCCCGAATCACTTGTCAAACGATTAAGACTACGAATGTAGTACTTTGTTGGTCGATTATCGACTAGGTCGTAGATAATTCGGCAACGAGATGAATTTCTACCGTGGCATTCAGCGGGAGTCCATTGACGGAAACCGCTAAGCGCGAATGCCTTCCGGCTTCGCCCAACAATTCCACAAGGCGATCGGAAGCGCCGTTGATGACCTTAGGGCTGTCGGCAAATCCATCCACTCCGTTGACGTAGCCTGCTAAATGAACAATTTGCTTCAACGATTTGAAGCCATTGCTGGTGGTCTTCAAATTCGCAAGAGCGTTGAGCAGGCACAGTGCGGCTGCATCGTATGCGGATTCGATGGTCTGTTCGTTTCCTACTTTTCCGCTGAACATCAGCTCAGGGCCGACGGTCGGCAGGGTTCCTGAAAGGTATACTAGATTGCCCGCCGTAACATATGGCAAGTAATTGCCCTTGGCGGAGGGTGGGGTAGGTAATTCTAAGCCTAGTCGTTCTAGGTTCTTTGTAATGATCGACTCCATATAAGCGTTTTAGGCGGAGGTCCTTTGCAGAGATTCGACCCCAGTGAAAGCTGCGGATTGCTCATCGGCGTGATAAGAAGAACGGACAAGGGGACCTGATTCGATGAAATCAAAGCCAATCTCGAGACCAAAGCGTTTCCATTCCGCGAATTCCTCGGGAGTGACCCAGCGTTCGACGGGCAAGTGTTCGGACGAGGGTTGGAGATACTGGCCGAGAGTGACGATTTTGACGCCAGCGGATCGAATGTCGTGTAGCGTTTGGGCGATTTCAGGCTTGGTTTCGCCCAAGCCAAGCATAATACCGGATTTGGTGACGTACCCTCGGTCGCCCGCATGCTTCAGGACTTTTAGGGAGCGGTTGTATTTCGCTTGGACGCGAACGGGCTTCTGAAGTCGTTCGACCGTTTCGACGTTGTGATTGAAAATGTCGGGATTGGAATCGAGGACGATATCCACCAAATCCAGCTTGCCCTTGAAGTCAGGTGTAAGAACTTCAATCGCCGTGCCTGGATTGCGGTTGCGAATAGCCCGAATCGTCGCAGCCCAGACCGAAGCGCCGCCATCGGCAAGTTCATCACGGGTGACAGAGGTAATGACGCAATGACGAAGATTCATCTTGGCAACGGCATCAGCGACGCGAGCCGGCTCTCCAATATCGAGCTCAGTTGGGCGACCGGTTTGGATCGCGCAGAAATTGCATGAACGCGTGCAGATATTGCCAAGAATCATGACTGTCGCGGTTCCACGAGACCAGCATTCGCCCATGTTAGGGCACTGCGCGCTTTGGCAAACCGTGTGAAGCTTGTTGTCGTCGACCATCTTGCGCACGGCTCCGTAGCCTGGCCCACTTGGGAGTTTGGCTCGAAGCCAATCTGGCTTTCGCGATTTCATGGGGCCAACCTTTTCAATCTTTCCGAAAACTCAACTCTCAAATAGAGCGAGTGCTATTTCCCGGCAGCAGCCAATGTAGAGGCATTTTTTGCCTCAGAAAGGGTCTTAAGAAGCGTTGCATTGGAATTCGAAGCGTTTTACTGGCGAAAGGCTTTGATCTTTTGATCTCAAATCGCCTTAACCTTTTGTTTTAAAACATGAGCTCGAATCTATCCGATATCTCACATGACCAGCTGGCGGTACGCCGGCAAAAGCTTGACGACATGCGCTCGAAAGGCGTGGACCCGTTTCGCTCGTCTTTTACTCCAACTCACACGGCTCAGTCAGCCGTCGCAGCCTACGTCGAAGGCGCGGAACCTGAGGATCAGCCTACGGTTAGCGTCGCAGGCCGCCTGAAGTTCATTCGCAAGATGGGCAAG
>JAPKDW010000353.1 GCA_028822375.1 Opitutaceae bacterium
GTGCACGCAGAACCAATTCAAGCGAGTCCATCCTTTCCGAGGCAGAGCGAACCTGGTTTAGAAAATTCAATTGTTCCGATTTGATTCGGAGTGGTGGCTAAAGGTTGATTTCGCACTATCAAGTTAGAAATTCCGTGGATTATTAGGATCGCAAGGCTTTATCGGTACCGTTGGTCGATTTCTATGGCTGGCAACCGTTGATTTCGCGAAAATGACCTGTTGCTACGCGATTCGACCGAAAAAGAGGGTCGCGGCGTTAGCCAAAGCCACCCGACACTCGTGTTGCAAGGCTTTGGCCGCCTTGCGCGGCCTCGTTTTCGGTTCGAACCAGCAAAATGCTTATTACCAAACACGCCCTAAGTTTTCGAGGGCATCGTGGTCATCCTTTTGGATGCGGTGGCCGGCGTGAATGCCGAAGCCGCTATGATGCCACTGACGCATCTTTTCCGCTTCCTGCGCGGAGAGTTTACCCTTCTTCGCGAAGAACTTGAGCACGCGGATGCGAAGCAGTTCGGCGACCGGTTCCCAATCCCCTCGATGCAAGGCGTGGAACGTATTATTGATTATTAGCCTGTCCCTATTTATACAGCCCCGAAACCGAATCTGAGCTGGTGGGATGAATCTCATTAACAGGATCGGTTAGAAATATGGCGACACAACGAAAGACGAAAATATTTTTCTTTCCTGATTTTTGGAAAAACCTGGAGAGCATGTGTCAATGGTAGTCTTTACTCACAATACACTAGAGTGTAGAGCAGTAACGCTCAAAACGATCACTGGGATAACAAGCAGCTAAATTGAAAACTCACTATGAATCTTCTAATTCGAATTAACGCATTTTTACTGCTCGCTCTTTCAGCGCGAACAGCAAAGGGAGGAAAGCTACATATGTCCAAGGTTCACTCCATTTTCGGCGTGCTCATGTTGGTAATCATGGCTCTGCCCCAGGGCGGTTTTTGCGAACAACCTGGACCCGGTATCGAAGTGAGCGGTGTGTTTCCCCGACTGGCCATGGTCGCGGATCATTTCCCTCGAACTGAAGCCGGCACTGGAGGGCTGATGCCTTGGGCAGATCGCCTTTGGATTGTTACCTATGTTGCTCACACTGCAACGAGCGGGTCGGGAACGGGGCTGTACTATATCGATGAGTCCATGCAATTGCATAAGCACCCGGCCAGCGTTGTCGGGACTTATGCCAATCGCTTTATCCACGGCACGCGCAGCGAGCTTCTCATCGGTCCCCACGTCATCGACGTTGAGGGCAACGTTCGGACCATCGACGAACTTGTTGGGCATCGTCTTGCCGCTACGATGCAGCACCTCACCGATCCCGAAAACAAGGTCTATTACTTGGCGATGGAAGGCGAGTTCTTCGAGGTGGATCTCCGCACGTTGGAGGTGACGGTTTTGTATGACTTGATGAAGGAACTCAAGGAGCCGCTAAAATCCAAGCCACACTTTAAATCTGGATACACTATTGGCGACCGGGTTGTTATTGCGAACAATAGCTACAGCCAGAATGACTACGATGAGGAATGGAGCGCAGGTCGCCTCGCAGAATGGGACGGCAAGACGTGGACCATACTGGAGGAAACAGCCTTTACCGAGGTTTGGGGGCGTGGCTCGCGCATTGGCTTGGCTATCGGTTGGGACAAGCGTTCGGTCATACTGAAAATGTTTGCCCAAGGTAAATGGCAGACCTTCCGCCTGCCCAAGGGCAGCCAGACTTTCGATAATACCAGCTACACCGAATGGATGCGGATCAGGGAGGTTGAGACTGAACGGCTGCTGATGGATTGCCACGGTATATTCTACGAAGTCCCTTATCATACCTACCCGGGCCAAATGTTGCCGATCAAGCCCATCTCTAATCACCTGCGGATCGTGCCGGATTTTTGTTCGTGGCGGGGCATGCTTGTACTGGGCGGCAATCAGGCCACTCCTATGAAATGGAAGGGACAGGATGGCAATCCGCGGGCCGGGCAGCCACAGGCCGGTCTCTGGTTCGGCAAGACCGACGATCTTTGGGGTTTTGGCAAACCATCGGGCTGGGGAGCCGTCTGGTGGGACACGGATGTTGAACCCAACACTGTTTCCGACCCATTCCTCATGACTGGGTTCGATAAGAAGACGCTTCATTTGAAAAACGAGTCTGATGGCAAAGCGACTGTGGAAATCGAAGTTGATTTTCTTGGAGACGGATCTTGGTCGCGTCTCAAGCAAATCGACATACCCGCAAAGGGTTACGTCGCCGAGGTATTTCCTGACGGATACAGCGCCCACTGGGTGCGCGTCCGTTCACGGTCCGCATTTAATGCCACCGCCATGTTCATCTACCAGTAGTGTCGCTGCGCTGTGGATGACGCGAGATTCTTATAAACACATTAACCGACGGTAATACCTATGAGCTTAGTTAGATTCACTGCAATCTTCTGTTTTTGTGTCGTTAGTTTACTGATACAACGATCAAGTGCAGTTGCCGCTTATCAGTCTGCTCTGGATTTGCCGAATATCCTGCTCATTTTGTCTGACGACCATAGTGCGCCCTATCTCGGTTGTTACGGCAATCCGGATTTGAAAACGCCAAACCTTGATAAGATGGCATCTCAAGGAGCAATGTTCGATAGGGCCTATACCACTGCGCCGCAATGTCAGCCTTCAAGGGCGGCAATAGTCAGCGGCCGATCCACTGTTGACATCCGGATGACCCGTTTTTCAGCTCCGTTACCAAGGGACATTATTACATTCCCGGAAGTGTTGAGGGACAATGGGTATTACACCGGTATTTGCGGCGGAAGGTCTTACCACCTAGACGGTGCAAAGGGACGACCCGCGATCACTACAGAAACATTCGATAAATACAACCTTCAGACATTCAGCCATCGTGTTGATTATGTGAAGCAGGGCAAGGAGGCGGATGTTCTCAATTTGTTTCAGGAGTTTTTATCCCAAGTGCCAGCAGGAAAACCCTTTTTTACGTGGGTCAATTTCTTTGATCCCCATCGTGGTTTCACTGCGACCGATTTTGAGCCTGACCCTGATGAAATTACGTTACCAACAGGTTTTCCGGATACAAAAGGTGTACGTGAAGACCTGGCAGGGCATTATGGTGAAATACAACGACTCGATGAAAGTGTAGGCCTGCTTCTGGATGAATTAGAGAAGAGGGGTGAACTGGACAATACCGTTATCGTCTTCATGGGAGACAATGGCGCCGCGCTTTTCAGGGGCAAGGGAACCTTGTATGAGACCGGACTGAACGTTCCACTCCTCGTACGTTTTCCGGCCAAAGTAAAGGCAGGTTCTGTCTATCAAGAATTGATATCAGGTGAGGATATTGCTCCGACGCTGCTTGATTTTGCCGGTTTAAATCCATTGCCTGAAATGACAGGCAAAACCTTCAAGCCATTATTAGAAGGCAGTGAATACGATGGGCATCGATAT
>JAPKDW010000354.1 GCA_028822375.1 Opitutaceae bacterium
ATGATCTATGTGGCGATGTTCGATGAAGTCGACGAAGGGACAGCCATTTTTAAATGCGTTAATAATCCTCCAAGTGGTGACGGTTTGCCATTCCTTGATTACGAAGGTTTACCCAGCGATTATTATTTGATGCTCGTTGGCGAAGCCGGTCGATTGCTGCGCGGCGAACGGGAATTGACAGAAGGGCAGCTGGAGTGGTGATGGGACTAGGAGATCGGCCGCGACCAATTAATCTTATGAAGAAACGAATTCATGAAGTTCTTGGGGCTACAATCGCTATTTTGGCTTCATGCCTAATTCAAGCCAAGCAGTCGAATGTGCTCTTTATCATCTGCGATGATCTGAATGTGCATTTGAGCGCAGCGGGATATGATCAGGTTCCCACTCCCGAATTGGATGGCTTAGCATCTGAGAGCATTACCTTTACGCGAGCGTATTGTCAGTATCCGGTTTGCGGTCCTTCGCGGGCTTCGTTGCTGAGTGGATTGTATCCAGAATCTACAGGTGTATTGAACAATACGGTGGATATTCGAGAAACACGTCCCGGTACGGTGTCGTTGCCGCAGCGATTCAAGGATAGCGGTTATTGGACGGTTGGAGTAGGGAAGATCTTTCACAATTCGAAGTTCACGCCTACTGAGGAAGCTTGGGACGAATTTATCAAATTCACGAATGACAAGCATGGCATCGAAATAAAAGCTCAGGCGGAGTTCGAAGCGAAAAATGGTTCGATCGACGATCGTAAAAACCGGCAAGCATGGAAGGCGTTTCTGAGGGCCTACTCGACACAGACTCACGGACAAACGCCACCGGGGTATGGTCCGACGGACTTGTCAGACGAGCAACATATGGATGGGAAGAATGCTCGTCAGGTTGCTGATTGGTTGGACAATCAGTCTTATGGCGAGAAGCCGTTTTTTATCGCTTGCGGAATTCAGAAGCCGCACGTGCCATTTCTTGCTCCACAGAAATATTTCGATCGCTTTCCGTTAGGCGAAATTGAATACGATCCGATTCGACTAGATGATTGGGAAGATATTCCTGAGAAGGCTGCGTCGCTTCGTTTTCGGCCGTTTGGGTTTGAAATGAGCAAGGAGAATGACTCGCTTCGTAGAGAATATATGCAGGCCTATCATGCCTGTATATCGTTTATAGATACTCAGCTTGGATTGGTTTTCGATGCATTGAAAGAGAGCGGTCATTGGGAGGATACGATCATCGTTTTCACTTCCGATCACGGCTATCATTTGGGAGAGCATTCGATGTGGGGGAAAGTGACCTTGTTCGAAGAATGCGCTCGCGTGCCGATGATGATGCGCGTTCCGGGAATGACGCCTGCCGGAGTTAAGAGCGATGCGCTTGTGGAGCACGTGGATTTCTATCCTACCTTGCTTGAGCTTTGCGAGTTGGATGCGGCGAGTCCTCTCCAAGGCAAGAGTGTGGTGCCTCTGTTGAAGAATCCGGAGATGAAGGGCAAAAATTACGCGTACACGGTAGTGAGTCGTGGACAACAATTGGGGCGCTCGATTCGTTCGGATCGTTGGCGTTATGCGGAGTGGTTCGATGCGGAGAATGCGGAGCTTTACGATTTGAAGGAAGATCCTAAGGAGTATACGAATTTAGCGAGGAACCCTGAATACGCCTCGCGATTGAAAATCATGCGAAAGGCTCTTGCGGAAGCAAAGCAGTCTGCAGGGCGAGAGCGCTAAGGTTTTCGGAAGTATCGATTTGCTTCAAGCGAGTCGGGTCCTATAATTCTCATTTCGCGTCCAAAGGACCCTAGTTGGACGGAATATCTTAACACCGATACTTATGAAAATCCTCGTACCCAGTTTAATGGCGACCGCTCTTTTTTTGAGCGCTTGCTCCAACGCGCCTCAGGCGGACAACGCCCTTAGCTCCACCGAAGAGGGCGATGGTTGGAAATTGCTTTTCAACGGTTCTTCTCTCGATGGATGGCGCGGTTACAATGGTTCTTCTCTCGAAGGCATCTGGACTACGGATGCGGGCGTGATGCATTTGGTTGGTCGCGAGAAAGGCAGTCCGCATGTGAATATTATCACTGAAGGGGTTTACGAGGACTTCGATCTTCGATTCGATTGGAAGGTGGAAGAAGGTACGAACTCTGGCGTGATGTTTCACATTGGAGAGGGACCGAAGCAGCCTTATCTAACGGGTCCCGAGTACCAGGTGCTCGACAATTTCGGTTTTCGCTCCGGTAAAGGTCTTCCTGTCGGGCCAATCGAGCATTCGGCTTCGAACTATTCGATTGAACCTGCTGTAAGCGATGAGACCAAGCCGATCGGCGAATGGAATTCAGGCCAAATCGTGGTGAAAGGCGATCATGTCCAGTATTGGCTTAATGGAGTAAAAACAGCCGAATACGAAATGCATAGCGCGAAGTGGAACGAACAGGTCGCGAATTCTAAGTTTAAAAACTGGAAGGACCTCGCAACGCTTGGCAAAGGGCACATCGGATTGCAAGACCACGGCCATCGCGTGTGGTTTCGAAATTTGAAGATCAAGGAACTGTAGTTTTTTTGCCCACGAATCCCTCGAATATTCACGAATCAATTTCGTTATTGATGATGATATCTAAAAAATCAATTCGTGTAAATTTGTGCGATTCGTGGGTTAAAGAATTATTGGTTGGATTGTTTTCGATTGGTTTTGCATACGTGGCCGGCTTCCTTTGGCGATTATATATATTCGTACTTTATCCGCCTGGAGAATCATACGATGGAGCATCGAGGTCCGAAGGGAGTAGGATTGGTCGTTCACCAACCGGGAGCATTGTACCTTGCGAGAGTTAGAGCATCCGAGTTGATGGATAGTAAATCGCGGTATGAATTTTTCCGAGGGCTCGATCATTCGGGTCAACCGCTGTGGGGCGCGATCGATGAAAAAATGCCGGTTTATTCTTCTTATGAGTGTTAGGCGATTCTCGTAGAAGGTGGAACCTGGCGTCCTTGAGGCGTTTGATTAGTCTCTATTGCTCGCGATCCGGGACGTCTCGCGCCACCTTCTCGAGAGTGGCACGATGGTGATGGGAGTGAGTTCGATCTGAGCCTTCAGGTTTTTAGGCATTGTATTAAAGCTCTGGGTAGAGGTTCCAGTCTCGTGGATAGATGATGTCGAAGGAAGTGGTGAAGGTTTGCGCTTCTTTGGGTTCGAGTGTGGCTTCCCATTTGAAGATGCCGTCGTTTTCGTCGTCGATAGTTACCTCGTCGATGGCGGGAGCTTTGCGGCGAATTTCGATTTTCGAGTTTTGGGCGATTGGGAATTGGTCGACGAGAATAATCTTGTGAGCTACGGAGTGGTAGTTGGTTACTTCGTTAGCGTATTCGCGTTGCAAGGTCGTGGTCTTGTCGATGAAACCGGAGTTGGTGTCTTTCTTCGAACCTTCGCGCCGTTTCA
>JAPKDW010000073.1 GCA_028822375.1 Opitutaceae bacterium
GGCTGGCCTCTTATCGAAGACGCTCGATTTCTTAAATCGGATAAAATCATTAGTACCTAAGAAATCGAAAGTGTTCCGGTGGTCTCGTTCTCCAAGCGTATCCTCCAGCAATTTGAAATAGTGAATTTGAGCCTTCTGCGTTTAGATCGCGCAACTATTGCTCTATTCAGCAATATTTTACTGGATTCTTAAGACCAGCTGAGCAACGTGGTTGCAAATGCAGTCCGTCAACGAAGAAGTCCTCGAAATTTTCCGCAAAACGAACGCCTTGCTCCGGGGGCATTTCATCCTCAGATCCGGTCTCCGTAGCGAATATTTTTTCCAATGCGCCCAAGTCTGCCAACACATGTCCTCGGTTAGTCGACTTATCGAGTTGTTCGCCCCGAAATTGGCTGAGTTGGAATTCAAAACCGTATTGGCGCCGGCGATGGGTGGACTCGTTGTGGGCCAAGAAGTAGCTCGCCAATTCGATTCGCGCTACATTTACGCGGAAAAAGTGAACGACCGTCTGGAGTTGCGTCGGGGATTTAAGATGGATCCGGACGAGCCTATTCTTATAGTGGAGGACGTAATCACTCGCGGCGGACGCGTCAATGAAGCAATCGAAATTGTAAAAGCCAACGGGGGCAAAATCGCTGGAATCGCCGTTCTAGTCGATCGCAGTCAAGGTAACGCTCATTTTGATTACCCGCTAGTATCGCTTTTGGAAATGGGATTTCCCACATACGATCCAGCCGAACTACCAGACCACTTAAAGGGCATTCGCGCAATCAAGCCGGGTAGCTAATACAGGGTTCGAATATGTCGCCTAGTAGGGCTGTTTGTCCCAGTCCTGCCTACCCAAACCAAAGCCTGCTCCAAAACGCTAGGGTGAGCGCCATCGCCGGTTTTGTGAAACGCCCATTCTGTATTCGGAATATCAAACGTAATAATACACTGCGCAATCTCATTGGGGTATAGGAAGTTGAGGGTAAAAACGTGACGTAAAGCGGTGGATTTTTATGCTCTCAATGCTAGTCCTTGTCAATTTTCGGCTCTTGCCCAAGCCAGCCTCGCCATTACGATCTATGAAACTTTGGGCTTTCTAAGTCATCCCAATGGCTATTGTCTGCTCAACTCGCTATCGCGTTTATCCTTTATCAACCATTACGACCACCATGAGTTTACCCCAAGCAACCACAATCACGCGTCGCAAGGCTATCGCCGCTACCAGCGCCCTCTTAACCGGACTTTGCGCAGGACCCTTAGTCCGAGCCATCAAGCCTCTCAATCGAACGAGCAAATCTCCGTTCAAACTTAGCCTCGCCGCCTACTCGATGCGCAGCTACCTCCCCGATACGCGCAAGGACCCCAAGGCAGTAGGGGAAATGGATATGCTCGGGTTTATCGACTACGCTTCGACACTTGGCATAGATGCTGTCGAATTAACCGGCTACTTCATGCCGTATCCACTAAAAAATGACGCGATTAACCAGCTCAAGCTTCGTGCTCACATACATGGCCTTGACATAAGCGGCGGAGCGATTGGCAACAATTTCACCCACGGCCCAGGTAGCGACGAAGGACGTCAGCAAATGCGCGACACACGAAAGTGGATCGATTATTACTCAGCTCTTGGCGCGCCCGTCATTCGTGTATTCGGCGGGAAACCCGCAAGAGGAGTTGATGAAAAACGAGCCGTTAAGAACATCATCGCCAACATGCGGCTCGCCTGCGATTACGCAGGAGATAAAGGCGTCATTCTAGGAATGGAGAATCACGATTTCCTCATCGATATCGACCGTATGCTTCCAATCATAGAAGCCGTCGATTCTCCTTGGTTCGGCGTAAATTTCGACTCGGGAAATATCGCTCCGACAAGCGATCCCTACCACGAACTCGCCCGAATCGCTCCATACGCCGTCAATGCGCAAATCAAAGTAGAAATTCCCGTAAACGGAAAAAAAGTCCCAGCCGATCTCGGACGAGTCATTCGAATTTTGCGCAAGGCCAAATACGCCGGATACATCACCCTCGAATACGAAGGAAGCGAAGAACCCCGTAAAGCGATTCCTAAACACCTGGCCGAACTACGGGCGCTGATCGCGTAAGGGATTGATTCCCAATGGTAGGGCGAGAGCGTCCCGCTCCGCCGCGTTTGAGGATCATCCTTCATCCTTCATCCTTAACACCACCCCCCTCTCCCTGTCGGTCGACTGACGCTTCGCGCCAGCGAGGTATTTTAAGAGGTTGAGAATACGAGTCGGGACGCCTCGTACCACCCTAGCTCAAAAAGTATTGAAGGTGGAGCAAGGCCTCCAGGCTTGCTTTAAAAGCCGAAGCAAGCTTCGAGGTATTAGACCCAGTTGTCACTCAAAAGGTAGCGACCGATCTCCGAGCGGTCATTTTTGTCCGATACTTCAACCCTCATCCTTCCCAATCACCCCTCCCTGATTTACCGTATGTCGCAATCAGAGCCAGTGAACGCTTTACCCCATCCTTCTAAACCACACAGTCTAAGCTGTTATTACTCCTATGCTCCCCTCAATAACTATTCTGAGCCTCCTCGCTTTAGCGACCTTTTCCATTCCCTGTCTATCGCAGACTACGAAACACGATTTCTACGTGTGCGCGGCCGTTAACAAAAACTACGTCATCGGATCGAAGATCGTAACCACCAGCGGTCTCCACCGTAGCGATGATGCCGGCGACTGGCAACACGTCGGGATCAACGACCCGAGCATCTTCGCTGTTTCCTTCGACCCGCGAAACCGCGACGTCTTTTACACAGCTGCCTTGAACGGCGCCCTCAGAACTCTCGATGGTGGCAAGAGCTGGCGCATTATGACCAGTTGGGACATCACCGAGCCCAAAGACATCTGCGTCGATCCCCACGCTCCGGATACAGTCTACCTCGCCCATCCCGGTGGCGTCGCCGTTTCCAAAGACCAAGGCAAGACCTGGCTTCGACTGGAAAAAGGCCTGCCCGAGCGCGGCAAGTACACCCAGACAATCGAAGCCGACCGCGTACGCAAAGGTCGTGTCCTCGCTGGATGCGAGACAGGAATCTACCTAACCCAAAATGGAGCGCGGTCCTGGCGCCGCGTCTTGCAAACCAAAGAAACCGTAAACGATATCCAGCAATCTCCACACAACCCGGAAACCTGGGTCGCCGTCACTCAAAGCTCCGGTGCCTGGGCCTCCCAAGACAACGGTCAATCCTGGATACCTTTTCCTGACGTTCCTTCCGAAGCTGCCCTCTACAATATTACGTTCGACCCAACCGATCCGAAACGCCTCGCAATCGGCAGCTACACGTATGGCGTTCTGACATCCGAGGACAAAGGCGAAACCTGGACGACTCGCAACGAAGGGCTACCCGATCCACACCGAGTTTGGCGTATCGGAGTCCACACCGACACTGGACGCCTCCTCGCCAGCGTTTACCAAAACGCGCTTTTCGTCTCAGACGATTTCGGCCGGACTTGGTCGAAAGAAGGGCTGGAAGGTTCAGCCATCAACAGTTTCGTATTCCTCCCTAAAGAACGGAAGTAAATCGCAACCCTAATAATTTCCTGCCATGAAATCGAATTTCATCACATCGCTCCTCGCCCTATTTCTCTTCGCCCAAATCGTGAATGCGCAACCCTCCTATGAGGCGGCCCATCCGAGTTTGGATGTCATCGAAGACCCCATCCAACGACGCGCTGAATATATGGCCCGCGTCAACGAAGTCATTGAATGGCGAGCCGATATCGTGAAAAACGGCCTGGCTGAAAAAATGGACCTCGCATCCGTATCCGCTAATTTGCGACTTGGACGGAATATCGACGAGTGCTCCGCCCGCGTTATCGAAATGATGCAGACGCCAGGCTCGGGTCCCTTCTGGATGTTACCTTCCGTTTGCGCCGCCTTTTCGGGCAAAGATCTTCTCTCCCAAGAAGCTCGTGACGCCATACGCGAAAGCTGGCGAACCACTTACCAACTGCGCGGCGATACGGAAAACCATTTCGCCATGTACTACACGATGCTCTACCTCATGTCAGAGATGTATCCAAATGAACCTGGCGACACTTGGTACACGGGCAAAAGCTCTGAGGAAAACCTTGCCGAATCGCGCGACTATCTCATCGATTGGATGGACCTCACAACTACCATCGGCCAAGGTGAATTTAATCCGACGCACTACATCGGCGAATACGCGATCCCAATGCTATACCTGGTTTCCTGGGCAGAAGATCCCGAAATGCAAATGCGTGGAAAAATGACTCTCGATTGGCTTTTCGCCGGACTCGCAGCCAACACTCTAAACGGCGTTCTCCGCGGACCTAATTCCCGAACCGACGACAGCTCGGTAATCGAACGCTGGAATAGTCTGACCTCCTTTTTCTCGTGGATAAACTTCGGAAACTGTCCCCCGACCAAAGGATTCAGCTGGGGCAACTACTACGGGGTCGTCGCTGAAAATTACGAAATGCCCGAGGTGATCTATCGAATCGCAACTGACCGCGACGGCAGCTTCGAACAACGCGATCTCAAACGCTCTCGCCATCAATGGCGCTACAGCGATGTCGGCAAAGCTCCAATCTACAAGACCACTTACATTACAGACGACTACGGCGTAGGCTCCTACCAAGGAGGCATGGCCGATCCTATACAGACTCACGTCTGGGACGTCACCTGGAAGACCCCCGACCCGCGCGGACTGCACCCCACCATGTTTTCAGCCCATCCCTACTCCGCTCCCAAAGGCATGCAGGCCTACTTCAACGTACGCCCCGACACCATGGTCACCGCCGTTGCGGCCGAAGGGAAACCATCCTACGATGTCGCCGACAAACTCGTCGGCTGCTCTCCCTACGAACAAGTGTTCCAAGATCTCGATACAATTGTCGCCCTCTACGACATTCCCAAAGGAACCCGCTTCGAACAAGTAAACGGCTTCTTCTCGAAAGACCTGAAAAACCTGAGCGAAGACAAGTCTGGTTGGATTTTCGCCCAAGGAGGCGACGCCTACCTCGCCTACTTCCCCCTCGCCCCCTATCACTGGGAAGCGCACATGCGCTACAGCCGCCTCCCCTCGACCGGAAACGGCTACCGGTACGAACGCATTGACTCAGGAAGCCAAGTACTGATCAGCCCACACGTCAAAAACGGAACGATTCTCCAAGCCGCCGCTACTTCCGAATTCGCCAACTTCGAAGCCTTTAAAAAAGCCATCCGAGCCCTCCCCCTGGAATTCACGCTCGAACCCACTCCAAACGTCAAAATGCGCAGCCTACGCGGCAAAGACATTTCCTTCGAATACGGCTCTGCGCCCAAAGTAGACGGCAAAGCAATAGACTACTCCAAATGGAAACTCTTCGAAGGTCCCTACCTCAACGCCGAAAAAGGATCCCGAAAACTAGAAATCACTCACGGTCGTCTAAAGCGTACCCTAGATTTCAATACGATATCCATATCCGATAGCGTGATCCCGTAGAAAGCTTCATTAAAATTTAAAAAGCGCGAGCCGAGACGTCTCGCGCCACCTTTATCTTGCAAACCCAATCAGGTGTGTCGAGGCCTCCGGACTCGGTTTCTAAATTTAAATGTAGGAGCGGTTTTACCCCGCGATAAAGCAGTAAGAAATCGCGGGATAAACCCACTCCGACAATCTCCCCCCCTCCAACTCATCCCTCAATCCTTCCCCCTTCATCCTTTCAAAAAATACCATAAACCAACAAACCCATCGCCCTCTGCCCCATTAACGCCGCATTCCTAAACGATGTCTTTCGTTCTCCACCCCAAATGCCGTTTACTAGGCATCGCTCTTCTTGCCACGTTCCTCTCTCCTATCATGAACGCCGCCGACAATCTCGACTCCCATATCATTCGTCATCTGAGCATTTACGAGAAACGCGATGCCTACTGCGCCTGGCCCGCAATCGCTCGCGCAAAATCCGGCGACCTCGTTGTTCTATTCACGCGTACCGAAGAGCACCTGGCGCCTAACGGCGAAATTCTCTTATCACGCTCGAGCGACAACGGCGAAACGTGGATGCCCCCAGCTGTCGTCTACGACACCATCCTCGACGATCGCGAGAGCGGAGTGACCACCCTCAGCGACGGCCGCCTGCTCGCCCACTTCCGATCCGTTCGCTTTACCCGAGCCTCCTACGAATCATTGCGGGCAGGCTCCTACACGCAGAGCTTCATCGATCGATGGATCGGATACGTCGAGAAACCGGAATACGCCAACGCCACTGCCTTGAATCGCGCCTGGCATTCGATCTCCGACGACAATGGCTTCACTTGGTCGGAAACCACTCCGGGACACGACAGTATCCACGGAGGCATACACTTGCAAAATGGTTCATTCCTGGTCGCCTCATATCGCAACGACGCAGGTGATATCGGACTCTACGCATGTGACGAGCCCTTGGGCAATTGGGACTCCATCGCGACGGTCGTTTGCCCGCGCCCCGAAAGCATCCGCTTTGGCGAGCCGCACATCATCCAACTCGAATCAGGTCGTGTCATCATGATGATCCGAGCAACCGCCATCCCCTACGACGATCAAAGCCCCGACTGTCAAATGTGGGGCGCATATTCAGATGATAATGGCAAGACCTGGTCAGAGCCCTATCAAACGCCGCTCTGGGGCTTCCCTCCTCATTTGCTTGAACTCTCCGACGGACGTGTTCTTTGCAGCTATGGTTATAGGCGAGCGCCATTTGGCGAACGCGTTTGCATCAGCGAAGACGGCATCGACTGGAAACTCGAAAACGAGATCATCCTAAGAGACGACGCCGCCACCGGAGACCTCGGCTACCCTGTTTCCATAGAACTCGAAACCGGAAAGATCCTCACAGTCTACTATCAACCTGACATTCCCAAAGACTCGAATCCATCGACTAGTCCCCCGCTTCCGAACAGGAAGAAGCCAGGTATTATGGGGACGATTTGGGAGATTGAGTGAGGGAGGATTTTGGGGAGAAGGAGAGATAGAGGGACGGAGAGATTGGGAGATCTTCCTATTTTGTACGCGAACCGAGACGTCTCGCGCCACCATTGCCAAACTTCATAAGGTGGATCGAGGCCTCCGGACTCGGTTTCTTAGAGCGGGGTTACCCCGCGATGATATGATGAGGAATCGCGGGATAAACCCGCTCCTACAACCACGCGAGTCCCTCGCGTAGCGACCAAAAGATCTCTCAACCCCTCCTTCTCCCAATCCCTCTCAACCTCAATACCCCTTGAAATGCACAGGGTCGTCCGCTTGACGAAAACGCGTCTTATAAGTCTTCTTACTCGCGGCTAGCTTCAAGAACTGATCCAACGCAACCACCTCAACCGGTCCTTCCAAGTTCTCTACGACAGTCACCAAACTGTTCACGTCGTTCGACTCGCGAACATGGACCAATAGAAAATACGGCAACTTCCTATTGAGAGCGATGAGCTCGTTCAAATCCGCCGTCACTTCTTCGCGGGGACGTTTCGGGTCGATATAATAATCGTACGAAATCATAGGTCTCGTATCGCGCAGATCGCGTGTTCGCGCTGGACCGTAACCGTTGATGAATCCCAGCACATCCGGAAAAGCTTTGTAGTAGGCATCGACCGTTTCCTTGAAAAGCTCGGCATTGCCCACATTTCCGTCAGCCGCGGAATTATCCATGATTTCCATCACATGCTCGTCGAGCACGCCCATCAGTTTCTTGGCCTCACCCATCAAAATCGGAAAACGATCTTCTGGAATATTATTTGGATACATGTAGCCAGGTCCCGAAAGACCACCGATGAAATAGTCGTTTGGCGTGGCGGACTCATGAAAATATTCCAGAGCTGCTGGCGAAAAATCCGTCCAGTTCATGGTCACCTGCCAAGCGAAGGGCAATTTTCCGCGTCCTGGTTTTGTCCATACGCCGATACCAATGCTGTCCGACTGCACGAACGACATATAGACCTTCTGCTCTGCGACGAGTTTTTCGTCGAGATCGACATGATGGTTATTCGTGAATTTAAAGCCTTCGGTAAACTCGAATTGGCAATTGTAGCTTAGGTTTGGCAGATTGTGTAGGCCTTCCATCTTCAGCCCATAAGTCGACAAAAGCATAGTCGACTGCTCCTCAGTATCCTTCCCATAAGGATGCCAGCCGAAGACGATAGAGCCTGGATCGAGGTCTTCTAATAGGCGGCGATTCAGAACGAGTTCGTCTGCTTCCTCTGGATCCGCCGACAAGTCGTGGAAGAACATCCGCTCGCGGATACCCCAGTCGGCCATCGCCGGCATCATCACACGTCCGCGATGCCCACCCATGAGCATGATCCTATCGCGACTGCAACGATCCCAATAACGATCGATCGCATCGCCGTAAATCTGCGCATCGGTCTGTCCCGTATAACGGCCGCGTAGATCGTCGATCTGCTTAAGCCCTTGCTTTTTAACCAAAGGGATCAGCGCTTCGCTGACCACAATTGCGTCCTCCAGACCGGCGATCGTAAACGCCACGTTCAAGGTCGCTCCAATTGAAGTATCCCAAACCACATAACCTTTGGCGGCTGATTTGAAACGCGACAATGCCGCCTTCGCGGTCTCGATTTCCTTAAATTTGATCCCGTGCTTGCGCTTGTAGAAATCGTAAAGCGGTTCCGTGATTTCCCACTGGAAATCCGCTGGGTGTATGATGTAAAGCTGCGCTTCGTCGCGATTAGCCAAGCCCTGCAGGCTGACCAACATTGCCTTCTCCGGCAAGGCGCTGGCAACTTCCCAGTCGCCGTCGAATCGCATGACCCAGGCGTCCTTGGTAGGAGCAGCGCTGGAAGCCGTAATAAAACAGCCGGCTGCTATTAAGCAAATGATAGAATTTCGTAATGCTCGAATCATGGCAACTATGGGCGAGATGTGTCGTCGGAAGACAGTTTACGGAAGCGATAGACAAGCGGATTGTTACGCGTGGAATGAAGCTCCATGAGCGTGAGCGTTTCGCCCCCCACCCCAAGTCGATACTCGCAGTAAATTCGAATCTTAGCGTCGCCTTGCGACACCTCCACCGGAACCGTCGCCTCGACCCTCAAGGTCTTATTCCGGTCCAACCAACGAGCCCGAACCGGGGTAACGCCCTTCTTCGGAGCGTACACCGCCATGTGGCGTTGATCGATCCGAAAGAAATTCGAGATCTCCACCCGTTCCTTTGTGTTAACGACATTGGTTTCTACCACTCGCGAGGCTCGCCAACGCATATCATGCTCGATCGAGACCTTCGCCCCATCGACCTTCAAAACGAGGTCCATGGCAGTCCAGCCATCAAGAGCCGAACTGCGCTCGACATCCAGACGCCATCGTCCGTTAAAATCAGGATTTGCCACAGCCACGGTTACAGGAACCAAGAGACCCAGCATCAGAAATTTGAAAAGGAGCGCTTTCATAGAATAACGAAGCCTAATCCTTACCGCATCCCGCAACGAGATCTATTCAAATAACGCTTTACCATAAGAATAAGCCCTTGAATCGCATCAAAAGATGATTGCCCGCAAAAGGGTCAATCAAAGCAAAACTCAACATAACCCTTGTCCCAATTCGCAATAGCGCGTAGAAAATCCAAAGCGAAGGCAGCAACCAAGCTCAACGAGCGATGTATGCTATTCCTAACAAATAGACCTATTTTCCCTTGAAAAATCACCCCTTTCAAATGCATCGCAATAAATCAATCCTCTTAGGCCTCGCACTGCTTGCGCTACTATCAATTAGGGCACTCGCAGATCAACAAACCGAACGGCTCGCTCAAAGCGAGTTTGGCATACTTAAAGACGGATCACCGGTAACTCAATTCACTTTGCGCAATGCGAACGGCATGACCGTCAAAGTGATCACATACGGAGCAATCATCCGCGCGATCCAAGTTCCCGATCGAAATGGAAAAACCATCAATGTTATCCAAGGAGCCGATACGCTAGAAACTTATCTAGGACGTTTTCCCGCCGCTGCCGTAATTGGCCGACACGCCAATCGGGTAGCCAACGCTCGATTCTCAATAGATGGAGTGAATTACGAACTAACCCAAAACATGGGAGAGCATCATATTCACGGAGGACGTAAAGGTTTCGCCAAAGTCAATTGGCACGGCAAAGCTCTCCAAATCGGCGAAGACTCTTCAAGCCTCAAGCTCAGCTACCTCAGCCCTGATGGCGATGAAGGCTATCCCGGCGAACTCACCGTATCCATCACTTACACGCTCAACGACAAAAATGAACTAAGACTGAACTACGAAGCGACCACCGACAAACCAACCATCGTCAACCTTACCAATCACGCTTATTTCAATCTAGCCAATGAAGGTGGATACAAGGATCACGAATTGTGGTTGAATGCCGACCGGTACACGGTAGCCAAATCGCAGTTAATTCCCACTGGAGAAATCGCTATCGTGCAGGGAACCCCTCTCGACTTTACTCAGGCGACCACGATTGGCGCCCGAGAATCCGAACTAGGAGAACCGCGCAGGGGCAAGTACGACGATAACTATATCATTAACGGAGGCAGCCAATCCCTCGTCTTAGCCGCTCGCGTCTATGAACCCAAAAGCGGACGGACAATGGAAGTGCTAACCGATCAACCCAGCGTCCAGCTATACACCGGAAACAAGCGAGGTTTTTGCTTGGAAACCCAGCACTACCCCGACTCCATAAATCATCCCCACTTTCCTTCCCCGATCGTCCGTCCCGGATCTCCCTTCAAAACCGAAACCGTATTCGCTTTTTCGAACAAATAGGCAAAAAATCTATGGACAAAATAAACCGAGTACTGGGAATTACCAATACCGCCTGCGCTCTGTTGGCTGGTGGTTCTGCAATTCCGTTGGTCAAAGAAAAAGTCAAAATGAATCATATGTATGGCGTACGTTTCGCTAAAACATTCGAGTCGGATGAAGGCAACGGCATTCCCTGCCTGGTTATAACGGATCGGGAAGGTCGTATTCTCGCCCATAGTTATCGGGGAAGTGAATACATAGGACCAATCAAGCCCAAGGACTTGCTTTCCAGTTTCCTCACGAATTCCAAAAAATTAAGAGAGAGCGATTTCTTCGCTCAGAGTAGCAATTAGGCTCGTAACTGATCAATCGATAGACCCACGAAATTATGAAAATCAAAAGAATAGGATCACAACCATCCAATCAAGGACCGACAGATTGGTTTACCGGAACTGTCCGCATAGACGCCTTATTCCAAGCGAACGCGCCAGCCCGCGCAGCCGGTCTCAACGTGACATTCGAACCTGGCGCTCGGACGGCTTGGCATACCCACCCGCTAGGACAGACTCTGATCGTGACAAGTGGCTGTGGTTTAGCGCAGCGCTGGGGTGGTCCGATCGAAGAAATTCGTCCGGGTGACATTATTTGGTTTCCACCGGGCGAGAAGCATTGGCATGGCGCCACGGAGACCACCGCGATGACACACATCGCTATCCAAGAAGAGCTCGATGGCAAAGCAGTTGATTGGATGGAAAAGGTCAGCGACGAACAATACAACAATGCCTAACGATGGAGTCTGCCCTAAGAGGCTGTTTAATAAGTCGACGTTTGCTCTCCTGCCTAATTGTAGGAGCGGTCCCGCTAAGCGTGGACCGCGATTATGCGTGCCAATACCGTAAAATTGAAAAATCGCGGGATAAACCCGCTCCTACACGGAATTATTAAACAGTCTCTAAGCACTGCATCATCGATATTCCACGACTGAAAGCCGTAGGACAATCTAAAATACAACCCCTCTAATGGGGTTTGAAATATCGCTCGTTTAATTCTATTCCCTTCGGGTAAATACCTCGAGATCTGTCGGTAAGCTTCGTTGCGAATGTTGGTAGCGGGCGATCTCCGAGCGACCATTGAGCGATGTAATCGTTCAGACGTTGTCCCCGACTTGTCAATGGCTACTTCAACAAAAATGGCCGCTCGGAGATCGGCCGCTACCTTTGAATTCTTCGGGGTTTCGCCCGAATATGCCTTACTAATTTCGATAAAAGACTGAAACTGTAATCACTCTGCCAATACATACGGCGCTTTATCAAAGGTCGACCCATCCCCTTGAACGCGAGGGTCGCCATTTTCGCGAAGCGTTGTAATAAGGCGTTCGCTTAGCTCTTTGCGGATCGATGCGTATCTTTTATCCGAAGCGAGATTCACCACTTGGTCCGGATCCGATTTCAAATCGTAAAGTTCTTCGCCAGGACGCTTACCGAAAGCAAAATCATAATAACGCTTTCCTTCCTTCGTATCGGCATTCATGACAAGCCAAGCCTTGGTTGGACCGGCATCCATGTCGGCAAATGTAGTGAAGGTGTTGTTTGTGAGAGCGTCTTTACTAAATGGTTTCCCACTCTCCTGGTCATGCGGATTGCCTGCGGGCCAGCGATTAGGTTTGAAATTTCGGATGTAGAGAAAGTCGTCCGTCCGCAACGCGCGGTGCGGATAAGGCAGAAGCCCTTCACGGGCTTTAAGAACATGACGCTCACGACCCGTCACCACAAAATCACGCGATTCGTCTACACGTCCTTGTCCTTTCGATTTCATAATTTCCACAAGGCTCCGACCCGTCATCACTTCCGGCGGTTTCACACCTCCCACCTCGAGGAACGTCGGCGCAAGATCCATCAAGTTCACGAAATCCGTAACAACCCGCCCAGGTTTTCCTTTGCCTGGCCAGCGAATCGCCAGAGAGACGTGCGTTCCAAAATCATAGAGATTCGTCTTTGCATGCGTGAAGCCCGGAATACCGTGATCGCCGCTAACGACGACTATCGTATTCTCCAATTCGCCAAGGGCCGCTAGTCGGTCTAGCAATATTCCCAAAGCCGTATCGAAGGCCATAACCTCACCCAGATAATCAACCATGTCTTCGCGAACATCGTGTACGTCCGGCAGAAAATCAGGCAACTTGCCTTTCAAGTCATCGGGATCCAGTCCCCAGAGCGTTTTGCCCGACCCGCGTGTCCACTTTCTGTGTACATTCGTTGGGCCAAACCAATAGCAAAATGGAGCATCCTCCGGCTGGGCTTCGATAAAGCTATCGAAGTTACCCGTTACCTCATCGTAGAGCTCGCGCTTTGCGTCCATCAACGAACTACCTGCGTCCATCAATTTCGTAGCGTTTTGCGAGAATTGATTAAAACGAGTTCCGGCCGACTCGTATTCATATTTTCGAGCGCCGAACGGCGCATCTTTAACAGATCCCGGCGACCAGACCTTGTAGGTCTGACCGATATGGTATCCCGCATCTCGAAGCATCAAGGGAAACGATGGAATCGAATCATCCCAAACGGCACCTTGCAGAATGGCTCCCAAACCTGTCCGGAAAAAGTACTGACCGGAAAGCAACGAACTGCGACACGGCGTACACGAAGGCGCATTGACAAATGCATTGGTGAACAAAACCCCTTCGTCGGCAATGCGATCGAAGTTGCGTGTCTTCACGACCGAATTCGGACTAGAACGCTTATCCAAGGCCTCATAAGCGCTTGCATAACGCCCCCAATCATCCGCAAAAGCGAAAAGAATATTGGGCCGTTTGTCCGCAAAAAGAGACGAAACTAAAACGAGGGATAAGATCAGGAATAGAGAGAGCTTCATGATTAGGTTTCTTTTGCGAGGGGACGAGGTTATTAAAAGCTACGAGTTACCACGCCGAAGTCTCGGCGTAGCTACGATCCAATTGCAAAATCCGGAACATTGTAGCTACCCCGACACGTCGGGGTGGTTCTGAGTAACTTGATATTTCATTTTCTAGAATCACTTCGGAGCCAAGCGATTGTACTGACCTTCATTCAACCATGCGAGATCTTCCCAATAACCAGTATCATTGAGCTGTGGAGCGCCATCAGTCGTACGGCCGCCACAAACAATCTCGGAGATTCTTTGTTCGAGTCGAGTGGCGAGCTTAACGTTCTTTCCGTAGACGTTTGTTTCTTCGCCTGGATCCTTTTCCAAATTGTAGAGCTCGTGCTTTAAATTCTTGTGCGGCATAATGAGCTTCCATTTGCCTTCGGTGATCGAGAAACGGCCGGTTATCGCATGATTAATCAAAGGCAAGCGCTCCCGTTCCGTTTTAGGGTCGATCAATACAGAATAAAAACTCTGGCTATCCTCAGCCCCTGTATCCGGAACCTCAGCCCCGATCATCTCCGCAACCGTCGACAATACATCTACTTGCCCAACGAGATTGCCCCAAGAACGGCCGGGCGATTGAATCCCAGCGGGCCAACGAACGAAGAACGGCACGCGATGTCCGCCTTCGTAGATTGAGCGTTTGCCGTCCCTGTAAATGCTACTGCTGTCGTGATCGAATTCTTCAATACGCTCAGCCCAAGTCCGCTCTGGTCCATTGTCGCTGCTATAGATGATCATCGTGCTTTCATCCAAACCCGACTTTTCAAGAAATTCGATTACCTGACCAACATGATAATCAGTCTCGATCATAAATTCGCCATATCCACCGGCATCGCCCTGTCCCCAAAACTCCGGCCTCGGAGCCACTGGGTAATGCGGCGAGGTGAATGGCAGATAAAGAAAGAAAGGCTTCCCCGCCTTCGAGGACTCGACTTGCCCACTCAACCACTCAATCGATTTTTCGACGAATCGCTGTAAACACTCAGTATCCACAAAATCAGGAGCGACCTCAATTGCGGCAGCGCCATGAAGTTCTTTTGCTTCTTTTGCCGTTTTGAAATAGGGAGGCATGATCCGATAATCCGAATGACGGTCATTTGGTTTCTTCGCGGTATAAAGCGAAGGTGGAACCTTCGTATAACGGCCTTCGATCCAGGCAAGATAGCCATAGTTCAGCGACGCCGGAATCCCATAGAAATAATCGAAACCTTTATCCAAAGGCATATCCATAATCGGCTTACTGAAATCGCGATCTCCAAGTTTGCCAGGAATATCCATTCCCAAATGCCATTTACCTACCATGGCCGTATTGTAGCCATTATCCCTGAGCAATGAGGCAAGCGTCATGCGCCCCTCAGCAATCAGAGCTGGCGTATCTGCGCCTTGGACACCTTTCTTTTCCGTAGTACGCCAACTGTAACGCCCCGTCAACAATCCGTAACGCGACGGCGTGCAAACCGAGTCCGAACTATGCCCATTGGTAAAGCTAACGCCCTCCTTCGCGAGGCGATCCAAATTCGGCGTTACAAATTTGGCCTCCGGATTCAAAGCGCTCGAATCGCCAAAACCTTGGTCGTCCGAGTAAATAACGATAATATTTGGCCGTTGTGGCTCCGCTGCAGACAACAACGAAGACAAGAAAACGGAAGTCAAAAAACAGCATAAAGAATTTCGATAATTCATAATATTTTTTCGTGACGGAATTCGAACATTTGTATTCCAAGTTTCAGCTCGCAACTCGACAAATAAATAAACCTTTGTCTTCATGAAGACACAAACCAAGACGTCTCGCGCCACCATATAGAAACTCAACCAGGTGAATCGGGGCCTCCGGACGCGATTTCCAAACCAAGGTTTTAGCGAAGACTGCACCCAAGCCAATCAATCGTTCGGATCCACCAAATTGCGCCAATCCGGATAGATCGGGCGATGCTTCGTATCTCGATCGCCCGGTTCGGTCGGCGCGGGCGGCGTCCGATCCAAAAATGCTTGAAGTCGCTCGCGAACGAGCTCGCCGCGTTCTCCGGCCGAACCTTCCATCAAATCGCTAGCCTCTTTCAAATCCTTCGGAACTTCGAAAAAACGTCCATCGCGATACAATTTAAAGCGCTCCGTTCGGGCGAACTGAACCGGAACCTTATTCCAATACGGCCGATAATGGGTGAACACCCAATCCCGCGGATTACCTGCCTTGCTTCTCAATCGAGGCAGAAAGCTGCGACCGTCAATCGGGTCGCTCGAGCCCAAGGTTACGCCCGCCGCATCGGCGAGAGTCGCATAGAAATCGGTAAAGTCTATCAAGTCGTCCAACGCAGCGCCATCAGGAGTCTGCCCTTTCCAATAAGCCACAAAAGGAACGTGGGTTCCCATATCAGTAGGACCGCCCTTGCCGCCTTTGATATTTTGTCCATTCCAACCCGAATTGATGCTCACTCCCGTACCATTATCGGCTGTGAACATAATGATAGTATTTTCAGACAAACCCAGGGCCTCGACCTTATCGGCGATTTTGCCGACTATCTTGTCCATGTAATTCACCATCGAAACAAAATGCTCTTTGCTGCGGGTCTTATCCCATTCATTCGCCGTCGCTTTCGAAGCATCGCCAATCGAATCCGGCGTCGGGATAAAGGGATCGTGCACCAGTACCATCGGGTAATAGAGGAAAAACGGATCTTCCGAATTTCGCTCCATGAAATCACAAAGGAAATCGCTCATTTGGTCGGGACCGAACGCACCCGCGTTTTCCGCTTTCGTTATGAATTTCCCGTTCGTTTCAATCGGCGCATTCCAAAAGCGCTCGCCTCCGATATCGCCGGTTTTACCCGTCGTAACTTGCCACAGGAAATACTCGTCGAAGCCTGCTTTGGCCGGACGCGTACCGTCATCGTGTCCGGGCAAATTGTTGTAAAGTCCATTGAGCTGCCACTTCCCCGCGATCGCCGTCTTGTAACCCGCATCCTGCATCATGTGACCAAAGGTCTTCTCATTAGGATTCAGATAACCGAAGTGAGTGTAATTCCGAAAATTGTACTTTCCGGTCATAATCTTCACCCGAGACGGCGTGCAAATCGGCGTGGAGAAGCAGTTCTTAAAACGAATGCCTTTCGAGGCGAGTTCATCAATTCGCGG
>JAPKDW010000355.1 GCA_028822375.1 Opitutaceae bacterium
AAGCGAGGCGACGAAAGTTGCTGTGATAACGAATACCGAGCGTGATGTTAAAATGATGATGCTGAGCGCTCCTCTACTCCCGCGAATAGCCATCGTCGATTACGAATTGTCGCTCTCCATGCCAAAGGAGTTAACCGCGGCAGTGGGGGTCGATACGCTAACGCATGGGATGGAGGCTTTCGTTTCGAAAAAAAGCAATCCGATGACGGACCCACTGGCGCTTTCGTGTATTGAGCTTGTTAGCAAGCACCTCAAGCGCGCCTGGACAGATCCGAACGACCACGACGCGCGCGGCGCTATGATGCTCGCGGCTTGCCAAGGCGGAATGGCGTTTTCGAATAGTAGCGTTTGCCTTGTCCACGGTATGAGCCGACCCATTGGAGCTGTCTTCCATCTCGCTCACGGGTTGTCGAACGCCATCCTCTTGCCCACAGTTACTTCCTATTCCTGGACTTCCGCCTCCGAGCGCTACGCTACGATTGCCCACACTCTAGGCTGCGCAGATGCGGCGACCAAGCCTGAGCATGCTTGCGGTTTGCTAGTAGAGTATCTCCAAGATTTAAATACTTTTCTCGAGCTTCCACGCCTCTCCCAGTGTCGCGGCGTTACTCGTGATATCTTCGAGAGGAATGTGGAAAAGATGGCCTCGGATGCCATCGCCTCAGGCAGCCCCGCCAACAACCCGCGCGAGCCTTCCTCTGCGGAAATCGTCAAACTTTATAACGAAGCGTGGTAGGATTGGCGTTGGTCAGCCATCTGGGGTTTCTTTGGTTAAGGCCGCTTTTATATCTTCTCTCATGTCGCGTTGCGCAGTAGTAGTGATCGCAATTTCTGAGACAGTGGCCCGGTGGGGTAGAGACAAAGCCATGAGGACTACGGCTGAGATGTCTTCCGGTTGTATCATGGTTGCTCTTTCTGCATCCCCTGGTGGTAGTGCCCGTCCCTCCAATATTGGCGTATCGACTTCGGCAGGACAAACGGTCAAGCAACGTATTCCAAATTTTTTAACTTCCTGCTGCAGCACATTCATATACGCCTTGGCTGCGACTTTTGCGGAACTGTAAGCAGCTCCTGCCACGACACTTGGATTTATTGCAGCCATTGAAGAGATCATAACAACGTCGCCGGAACCTTTCTCGATCATTGAATCGAGGAGGTGGCGAGTGAGCATCGCAGGTCCCATCGTGTTTACATCCATGACCGCACGCCATTCGTCAGCGCCGATGAAACGAGCGCTGCGAACTTTCGAGCTGAATCCGGCATTGTTGATCAGGATGTCGACCCCGCCGTGAGCGAGGATATTTTTTGCCAGTTTTTCAATGGATTCCGGATCCGCCATGTCGGCCACAACATACCTTGCTTTGCCACCTTCGGCTTTGATTTTGCTGACGGTGTTCTCCAGCGGCGCTTCGCGGCGACCGCAGATGGTGACTTCGACTCCCGCCTTGCCCAAGTCAATCGTTATGGCTTCGCCGATTCCGGTACCGCCTCCGGTTACGAGCGCTGATTTTCCATTAAGTTGTGACATATGTAAATCTCGAAATCTATCAAACAGACGGATCTGGCAGCCGTCTAAACGATGGATTGTTTAGTTGCCTCTGCGAAATCACGGACCGCTAAAAACGCCGCTTTGTTTTGGATTCACACTTTCGCTATCGCTTTGATTTTGCCCAGCCATGTATTCGGCTTTCGGATCATAACCTTCGGCTTCCTCCGCCCAATGGTTGATCTCCGCCCGCCCGACAACGAACCAATGTACCTCATCGGGTCCATCAGCCAAGCGTAGGGTTCTCTGGCTTGCATACATTCGCGCAAGGGGCGTCCACTGGGAAATTCCCGTCGCGCCGTGGATCTGGATGGCTTCATCAATGATATGGCAAACCCGAATGGGAACCATCGCTTTAATAGCGCTCACCCAGACACGCGCGCCGGAGTTACCCAGTACGTCCATCGCTTTTGCAGCCTTCAGTACCATCATGCGCATCGATTCAATTTCGATTCTTGCCTTGGCAATCACCTCAACGTTCTTGCCAAGCTTGGCGATTTGTTTGCCAAATGCCACTCTGTTCAGGCCACGCTTGCACATCAGTTCGATGGCTTTCTCCGCCGCGCCGATAGACCGCATGCAGTGATGGATACGTCCCGGTCCCAGGCGCACCTGAGAGATCTCGAAGCCTCGGCCTTCACCAAGCAGCATATTGTCAGCCGACACCCGACAGTTATCAAAGCGAATATGCATGTGACCGTGCGGAGCATCGTCTTCGCCGAATACATGCATGGGACCAAGAATCTCCACACCGGGGTTGTCCACGGGAACGAGGATTTGCGATTGGCGCTTGTAGGGTTCCGCGTTCGGACTGGTCATCACCATCACTATCATGATCTTGCAACGTGGGTCGCCTGCACCGGAAGCGTAGTACTTCTCGCCGTTGATTACCCATTCGTCACCATCCAATAGGGCGCTGCACGAAATGTTTTTAGCATCGGACGATGCGAGATCGGGTTCAGTCATTACATAGGCAGACCGAATCTTTCCTTCCAAGAGCGGCTTGAGCCATTGTTCCTTTTGCTCGGGAGTACCTACTCGTTCCAGCACCTCCATGTTGCCCGTGTCGGGCGCGGAGCAATTGAGGCTCTGCGAAGCGAGATGGTTTTTTCCCAGCTCGGCAGCAATGTAGGCATAGTCGAGGTTTTTCAGCCCTTGGCCGGTTTCGTCGTCGGGTAGGAAGAAATTCCAAAGGCCCTGGGCTTTGGCCTTATCCTTAAGACCTTCCAGGACGTCGAGCTGGCCGGGTCCATAGGAAAAACGTTCGGCGCGGCCTTCACCCAGCTGATGAAATTTGCGGGTGACTGGATTAACTTCATCTTCGATGAAGGCTTTAACCTGTTCCAGAAGCGGTCGGGCTTCTTCTGACATTCTAAGGTCGAACATTTCCGGATGATTTTCGAGGCCTGGCATATTATTTCTTTCTCTATTTAAGTTATAAAGCGCCAACCGCGATTTGCGTATAGAGGTCAGCCTGGTTAGGGTTTATGGTGAGTGTAATATTATTGGGTGACGCAAAGGAAATTGACGTCCGAAATACCGTTTAAAGGCGTAGTTCGACTTAATAGCGCGTATTTGATTATAAAATACATTAGGTCTTTTTGTAATTACGAATCTATTGAATCGTTTGTAGGAGCGGGTTTATCCCGCGATTTACTGCTCTATCGTTTAAATTGGTCTGCTCCTACGTTAATAAATCATTGATATTTTAGATACCGGTAAATCAGTCGTCGCGGTGGTCTCCATGGCACGCTTTGCAACTTACCGCAGTCTTGTAGCGGTCAACGGCTTCCGGACCGCCAAGCAGGATAAGGTTATTTGTCGCATCAATCAATTCAGTCGTTCGCTTCTTCC
>JAPKDW010000356.1 GCA_028822375.1 Opitutaceae bacterium
CTAGTCGCCCGAGGCATCCTGCCTATCCAATAACTCATCATGACCCTTCATCCTTAGCTAGTCACCCTTCATCCTTCATCCTTAGCTAGTCACCCATATGAAACTCATCACCCCGCTCGTCTTTCTCGCATTTGCCTCAACTGCTTTTTCCGCCGACTGGCCCCAATGGCGCGGTCCAGATGGCAATGGTATCAGCTCCGCCGAAGATCTTCCCGTCGCGTGGAGCGACGATAACAACATCGCTTGGAAAACCGCCCTACCCGCATGGAGCGGAGCCACTCCAATCGTAGTCGGCGGACGCGTCTTCGTAATGTCGCCCTCCCCGCAACCCAAGATCGAAGAACCAGAACCCGTGTCCCAACCCGCCGCCAATGGCCAACGCCGCAACCGAGGAGGCCCACCCAAACGCCGCGGCCCTCAAGCCGCAGTAAGCGGACCCGGCGGTGACGAACTGCTTTTGATCTGCCTATCCCGCACCAACGGATCCGAACTCTGGCGAACTCAAATAGACACCGGCAATGAACTGAAACGTAAGCAAAACAACAGCTCCCCCTCTCCCGTCAGCGACGGCAAGCTCGTCTGGGCCACAACCGGCAACGGCATCGTAAGCGCATTCTCGATGTACGGAAAGCCCATCTGGAAAATAGATCTCCAAGAAAAATACGGATCATTCGGACTCAACTGGGGCTACGCATCATCCCCGCTTCTCTACAACGGCAAACTCATTATCGAAGTCGTCCACGGCCAAAACACCGAAGACCCGGCCTACCTCGTCGCCCTCGACGGAGCCACCGGCAGAGAATTCTGGAAAGTTGAACGCCCCACCGACGCGCCCCACGAATCCAAGGACGCCTACACGACCCCCATCCCCGTCAAGGTCGGCAAAAAGACACAGATCGTCGTATCCGGCGGGGCCTACGTAACCAGCCACAATCCAGACACCGGAAAAGAGATCTGGCGATCCGGCGGGCTGAACCCGGAAAATTCCCGAAACTACCGCA
The DNA here is from genome assembly GCA_028822375.1 of Opitutaceae bacterium. GTDB lineage: Bacteria > Verrucomicrobiota > Verrucomicrobiia > Opitutales > Opitutaceae > Pelagisphaera. Next base: position 1,002 of record JAPKDW010000356.1, read on the forward strand.
TCATCGCCTCGCCTGTGGCCGCCAATGGCATCGTTTACGCGCCATCACGCAAAACACCCCTACTCGCCATCAAAGCGAACGGCAAAGGCGATGTCACCAAAAGCCACCTCGCCTGGAAGATGGAGGACAAGAGCGGACCCGACGTTCCCACTCCGATTTCCGACGGCACTTATTTCTATATCCTGAACGACTTCGGCCAAATCTCCTGCTTCGACGCCAAAAGCGGCGACCCCATCTGGGGACCCGAAGAAACCGGCATCGGCCGCGTCAGCAGCTCGCCCATTCTAGCCGACGGCAAACTCTACCTCGTTAGCGAAACCGCCGACGTCGCAGTCGTGCAAGCCGGCCCCACCTTCAAGCTCCTGGCCACGAACAGCCTCGACAACACCTACACGCTTTCCTCGCCAGCCGCCGCCGGCAACCAACTCTTCATCCGCACCGCCGAGCACATCTACTGCCTCAGCAAAGGATAAGCCTACGAATCATTCCGTAGCTCAGTGCTTTAGCCTGAGGCACCAAGAAATTCCAGACGACTCAGGCTAAAGCACTGAGCTACTTAACAATCCTGCCAACATGACAAATCTCCGGAACACAAAAACGTTCTGGAGATCTCGCCTTCCTCATTGGGAGGTAGAAAACAGCGAATACTTCATAACCATCCGCTGTACCGGCAGCCTACCAATAGAAGCTCAGCGGCGACTCGAAGAACTCAAACAAACTACCGAGCAACAATCCTCTAAATCCGAAGCCCACGCAAATTACCAAAGAGAGATCTTCTCAACTTGCGAAAAGTACCTGGATCAGGGCCTAGGGTTTTGTCCCTTCGAATCTCCCAACGCTTCCTTACCATTCATCGAAGGTCTCGAAACCTGGGCAGACGAAGCCAATTGGCTCGTTCTCTCATATTGCATCATGCCCAATCACATTCATCTTTTAGCGAATCCAAAAGATGAACACAGTCTCAATCTTGAGACATTTATAAAGCGCCTCAAAGGACGAACCGCTCGAAACATCAATAAAATCCTAGGAAGAGGAGGCCCCTTCTGGCAAACAGAGTGGTTCGATCGATGGATACGAAATGATGCTGAACGAGCCCGAACCATCGCCTACATCCAGAACAACCCAGTTAAAGCCAGACTCGTAAACAAACCCGAAGACTACCCCTTCTCAAAATAGCGAAAAGTAGCTCAGTGCTTTAGCCTGAGGCACCCATTGCCAATCAAATCACTCAGCCTAAAACACTGAGCGACGCTCTCCTTAGAACAGTGTATTCAAACGGACCTCGAATGTCTCTGGATCGCCTACCCGTCATCCCACATGAGCAAAATGGTAGAGGTCGTTACCCCTGCAAAAATCAGTGAGGTACTGGACGCATCTTCGGAAACATGGTGAACCCTTACATTCCCAACGACCATCCATTCTGCAAAAAGGTGGCTCGATTTACACCGAGCCACCATTGGCAAATACTTGCTCAGTCCCAAAACCGAGCGGTTAATTCCTCTCCTTAGAACCGTGTATCCAAACGGATCCCGAAAGTCTCTGGATCGCCTGGCGTTGCAGCGAAAATCTGCGGATTAATGAAGGTGTAGTATCTCTCATCGCCTAGGTTCTTGCCGAATACCACCACTGAATATTTATCGGTGCGGTAACCGACTTGGGCATCGTACACTTCGTAGCTGCCTTGGCGGAACATCGCAGAATTTGACTCATCGAAGAATGTCTCTCCAATGCTACGGAACGTTCCTTGAAGAAAGACTCCATTGTCGAAGCGGTAACGAGCGGATCCACGAACCGTGTATTCCGGAGTGAATGGAACCTCGAGACCGTTCAACACAGCGTTCGTGAACGGATCGACATGATTATCAAAGGTCACGTCATTCGTACCGATTCCTGCTTCTAGCTCGAATTGCGGCATCGGCTTCCAAACCATTTCCGCTTCCAAGCCCGAAGAGGATACTTTGTCAGCGTTGATCACGATGTAGTCAGTCGCCTGTGGCACCGAACGCTCGAGCTGATAGTCATCTATGCTAATATCGAATGCCGTTACGCGAGCGCTGAAAACATCGTCTGTCGTCGCGTATTCAAATCCCAATTCATTCGACCGAGCTGATTCGTCTTCGAAAGCCGCTAGTCCCAGAATATCAGTGAACGCGCTGTAACCCTTTGGCTTAATGCTCAAGGAAGTGCGGCCGAAGAACGAAAACTGATCGCTCATCTGATACCGAAATCCCGCATCGGGAGAAAAATAAGTCGCATCCCGGTTCGCCACGATTGGCGCAGCCCCAACAGGAGATACCTTCAAACGATCAATCGATGTGTCCGTACTCTGAATACGCAATCCCGCATCAATGGAGAAAACTTCGCTCGCCTTAAACACGATATGCCCAAAAGCA
>JAPKDW010000074.1 GCA_028822375.1 Opitutaceae bacterium
GACGGAGTCGAGGGCTTGCCCCGGGGTGGCAAACAAAGGGCGCAGATATTCACTAACATTCAGCTTTAGAGGCTATTAAAAAAAAAACGGCATTTCGGATAGCAAGGCTGACTCTACGGTTTTTCGATTTATTCGAGCAAATCAACTGTAGGGCGGGTCGCTGACCCGCCGCTTGGAATGAGATGTCGCCTCAGCGAGACGACCTACAAAATCGAACTATTCAGGATTTACCGAATTGGGTTTCAATCGGTGCGTTCATTTCGATTTCTCTTCTTATCAGGCTAAGCCGCTGCGGTCTTTCGCGTTTTGCGTACGCTTGCGCCGTCTTTCCATTCGCCACGGATTAGAGTGACGGCGGGATTGTCGGTTGGGCCGAGCTGCTCGTGGGCGAGCTTCGTTTTCAAAACGTCGATCGCGGTGGCCCCAATTTTTCGGTAACCTACTTGGACTTGAGCGATTTCGCCTTCTTCTTCCATTGCTGGGGAGAGGGCTGCGAAACTGATATCGTCGGGCACACGGTAACCGGCCTCTTTTAGCCAATAATAATGGTCGGTATTCGGGCTTAGCACGACGTCGGGGCTTCCGCGCTTAACCCAAGCGATGAGATCCTCTTTGGTTATGTTATCTTGGTAAAGCGGTTGCACACGATTGGCTTCAGGGATATTTTGCTGATGCCAAAGCAGGTAGCTTTGGTAGAGGTGGTTCGAGCGTACGTCTTCGGTTTCGGTAAGGCAAAGGCCGATTCGTTCGAATCCCTTTTCGGTCAAATTGGAAATTCCCACATGCATTGACTGATAGAAATGCGGGTGGACTTGGTTGAAGCCTAGACGAGCAGCTACGCCGCAGGTGGCGACTCCCATGAAATCTTCTTGGGGGAGAGAAAATACGTCGTTAAGGCTCTCAACTGGCAGCACGACAAGCCCGTGAATGCCGCGCGTCTGGAGAATTTGAACGACGCGTTGGAGGCGCATGCCGGGCTCTTGGAGCCAGAAATCCTCTGTTTTGAATCCGAGATCTTCGGCCCGTTTTTTCGCGCCTTCGCGAACCAGGAGGGTATCTTTGCTCAGTTCTTTGAGCGGACGTTTCTGTCCGTTAAGAATGGCGATGACGGGTTCTTCCTTGCTGATATCCCGTTTGCGCAGGTAGCGCATAAGCTCGGTCAAATTGGGATCCGGGGTGTAGCCTTGTTGATCCGCGATGATTTTGATGCGTTTGCGGGTTTCGGGGGCGACTCTCGGGTGGTCGCGCAGCGCCATGGATACAGTCATGCGACTGACGCCTGCAGCTTCGGCTATGGTTTTACAAGAAGGTCTAATCTTGTTCATGATGGGGATTGGGTTATAGGTGTTTCCAGGTGTAGTTCGTTTGAAAAAACGACCGTCGATTCCGGCCGTTTTCACGGAAAGTTTCGAAGATGGATTCGTATCTATTTTTACTAGAAAGTCAAGAATTCGCAGGGTTTGTTCCGCTCAGATTTAGGGATTCATCGATTGAGGACGTTTGAGCATCTTATTTTACCTCGATCCAGCGTCGGGAGTGGTGGGAATTGCGTAGCGCGTCTAGCACGAGAGTACCCTGGTAGGCGGCTTCGGTCGTGGCTCTAAAACGGGTGTTGTGGAGGAGGGTTTCGGCTAGATCTTTGTAGATTTCAATTTCGTCGCCGTAGACTTTGCCTTCTATGGGAAATGAGCTGCGAACGGGTTCTTGGCTTTGATCGGGTTCTTTCTGAAGAAGAGTGACGGTTTTTTCGTCGGAATGGATGGTGCCGCGCGTTCCCTGGATCATGAAGGATGGCAGGCCTTCTATCGCTTCGGTGAATTCCGCGATGCCGCGCATTCCATTTTCGAATTCGATAGCGGCTTGGAAATTGTCGTCGGCGTCGCCTGGGTTTATGGCCCGCTGGAGTTGTCCGGACACCTGTTTAACAGGGCTGTCGGCTAGGTCGAGAATCGGTTGGACGATGTGCATGCCCCAGTTGAGCAAGTAACCTCCTCCGAAGCGTTGTTCGGTTTGCCAGTCGGAGCGTTTCCAAAACTGGTTGACGTAACGGCGGGCGAGAAAGACTTCGCCGATTGCTCCAGAGCGAACCAGTTCTTGGATTTTTAGGTATTCGGGCGACCAGTACATGGGCATCCACGGAAAAAGGCTTTTGCCACTGGATTTCTGGGCAGCGAGCATTAAGTCCGCTTCTTGGCGGTTGAGGGCCCAGGGTTTGGTGACGAGCGTGTGAAATCCGGCCTTGAGACAGTCCGTTACAATTGCGCAGTGCGTGTCGGACCTAGTGATGACGCAGGCAAGATCGATTGCCTCGGGTCGCTCGCACAATTGCTGGTGGCTTTCGTAAACTTCGCAGTTCAAGTCTTTGCGGGCTTGTTCTCGGCGTTCGCTAGAAAGATCGCATACAGCCTTTATCGAAAAGGCGGGATTGGCTTGGATTGCCACTGCATGCGATAGGACTCCGCTAATTCCGTATCCTATAATGGCTACGCGAATAGGCTGCTTGGTTGAAATCATTGTAGTGAGCTAAATGAAGGGGGGCTTGATTGCTTTGCGGATAGCCGTAATCAATGGCGATTTGGTTTACAGGATGTCGGTGGATAAGCAGGGGTTGTCCGTGCTTTACAGTAAAACTGCTCAAAAGCATGGGGAAAGATGGCGCTTTACGAACGAAATTACTGTAAAACACCAAAGAAGTAGCTCGAATGAGAGGGATAGGGTTTTCTCGTCACCGTAGAGAAATCATATCGCCCCGGAATGACGCTCTCAGCGCCCCTTTCGAAACGAGACGGTTTCAAAACATCAAACAATTCTCGCTCGCTCCTTCTGATTCGAAATTCGTTTTTAACTAAATTGAAACGTATTAGTAAGAGTATAACGGGCCAACTGCATACTAACAAAGCACACCCCTTAAAACGTCTATCATGAGTCTAAAAAAACTACTAAGAATGACGCTGCCCACGTGCAGCCTATTCGCGGTTGCGGGATTACACGCCCAATCCGCCTCTTCTGATGAAGAGATTATCGAACTTTCGCCATTCGAGATCACCGGTGGCACGGATGTCGGCTATCGAGCGACCTCCACTCTCGCTGGCACTCGTCTGCGCACTGATATGCGCGATATTGGCTCTTCCATCTCTATCGTGAATGAGGAATTCCTTCGTGATACCGGTTCCAGCAATCTCGAAGATGTTCTCATCTTCACCCCCAACACCGAAATCGGTGGTCTCGGCGGTAATCACTCCGGTTCCCAAGGGGCGAACCCGATTCCTGAGCAACAACGTGATGACCCCAGTGGCGGTCTGACCCGCGTGCGTGGATTGGCTAGCGCCGACATCACCCGTGATTATTTCCTCACCAACATCCCGTTTGATACCTTCAACACCGACCGTGTTGAAATTCAACGTGGCGCCAACTCGGCCCTCTACGGTCTGGGTAGCCCCGGTGGTATCATCAACGCCCAGACCATCCGCGCCGACTTCTACGGCGACCGTGGTCGCGTTCGTGTCGAAACCGATGAATACGGCGCCACTCGCCACTCGTTACGTTACAATAAAGTGATTAATGACCATGTAGCCTTCCGTATCGCGACGCTATCCGAAGACAGAGGCTACGAACAGAAGCAGGCGTTCTTGGATGATGACCGCTTCTTTGCGGCCGTAACCGCAAAACTCCCATTTAACCTCACGGCTCGCGTGAGTGCGGAGATTTCCGAGCGCAAATCCTCCAACCCTGACTACGTTCTACCCAATGACGGTATTACGCCTTGGATCAACTTGGGTAAGCCCATCTCCAGCAGTCCAGCGGAAGGCGCGGCCATCTTCCGCGGCTCCGGGGATTACTTCCCTGGACGCAAAAACAGTCAGGTGTTTCACCTCTCCTCTGGTAATGGAGCTTCCGTTGGTCTTTACCGATTCTATCAGGATCCATCCAATCCTAATGCGACGTTCGGTGGCCACAATTACCTCGTCGCGACGGCTGCCGATAAAGCACTCGCTCCGGAAGATCAACGTCCCGTTTTCACAAGAACCGACGGATCTGTTGGCCCTCAGGGTCAGTGGATGCGAGTCAAGACTTGGGACGAGACCAATATCATTCGTCGCACGGGCGGCTTTCGCTCCGACGGAACGAGAGTTACAGAGGGATCTGCCCCCTTCTGGAGCAATGGTTTTGTGTCCAGCCAAATCACAGATCGCAGCATCTTCGACTACCGCGAGAATCTATTCAGCGGCGGCATGGCTCAACAATACGCCAATTGGGAGAACTACAACGCAAGCCTCGAAGGCAACTGGTTCGATAATCGCTTGGGCTTAGAGTTCTCTCGCAACGAAGAGACCTTCGAAAGTGCGGGTAACAACTCCCTCCAAGGTGTTCAGCAGCGTACGATCTACATTGATATGAATGAATACATGCTGGCCACCACGAATGGAACAGGCGCAGGTCCGTTGGTCCCGAATCCAACCTTCGGCCGTCCGATCATGGGTGGTGGTTCAGGTGGTAATCGAATCTACACTGATCGTGACGCTACCCGACTCCAAGGTTACGCCGAAATCCGCTTCAACGACTTCATGGACGAGGATAGCTGGGTGACCAAGCTCTTGGGTAAGTTTACCCTCACGGGCTTGCTCGACTCGAGCACCGTCTACAATGAGACCCTGTATTCGGCCCGGGCCGATCCTCTCAATCACTTGGATCTGGCCAATAACCTGCCTGGTCACCACGTGGTGTCTGCCCGGAGTGGCCAAGAATTCGCGCTCCCGGTCACAAACAATAATGTGGACTTCCTAGGCATCAACCACATCAACGATCTCCGTGGAGTTGGAATTCAGGGTGTTTCCTTTGGTCGCCAACGGAGCAACATGAGGCTTCAGCCCATCGACGCGACCTTTACCGGATGGAATCCCACCGACGGAAAATTCGTTGTCTTCGACTCCACCGTTAACACACTCTATCAACCCAACAGTTGGCCCGCCGCGTCACACGCGAACAAGAATATCAACACGGTTGATTCAGAGGTGTTGATTGGCCAACATTCGATCTGGGACAATACTGTGGTCCTTACTGGAACGTGGCGTAGCGATACGGCCACTAAAGCCACAGGAGCTGGCCGCTCGACAACGAAAACTCGTCGGGACATCAGAGACACCCTCGATTCCGTATACCTAGCCGGGCCTCAAGGGCCTTACGAGACCACAGCTGACGACCAAACGACTTCGTATTCGATCATGGTCCATACACCCCCGTTCCTCCGATATGATCTCCCCTTCGAACTCTCTGTCTACAAGAGTGAAGCCGACAACTTCCGGCCCACGGGCGGTAATGTAACCATCTTCAACGATACCGTCGGCGCCACTGCCGGCACCACCGAAGAAATGGGATTCATCGTCGAAGGACTCGGCGGCAAATTGTCCGCCCGGTTCAACTGGTTTGAATCCGCCGTGGTCAACAATCGTTTCGAAAATGGCGCTCTCTATCAAGCAGCCGGAATCCTGGCCGGTCTGGCTCAACAACTGAGTAATCCTGCCAATGCCGGCTTCACTGTCGCGGATGCCCAAGCAGTGCTGCCTCCCGCCGGTGTGATCGGCGTCAGTGGTTTCCAAGTTGACTGGAGTAACCCCGATGCCGCGACCACCAATCGAAATTCTTCCGACACCGGAACGCAGGACTTCACGGCCAAGGGTATGGAAGTCGAAATCGCTTACAATCCGATCGCCGAGTGGACTCTGCTCTTGACGGCGGGTCAGCAAGAAACGATTGCCGATAACACCTACCCAGAGATGCGGCGTTTTGTTAGCGAGTTCGTCACCGATAATTGGGTGAATAGCAGCTTCGCCAAGAACTACTACATCGATGCAGGCGCCACTCAGACTCTCTCTGAGCGGGCGCAGACTTCCCTTGTTGAAGTCGTCCAACGCGCAGCGCTGCAGGACGGTAACCCTGCTAAAGAACAGGCCGAATGGCGCGTCGCCTTCAACACCAGCTACCAATTCGGGACCGACAGCGATATCATTCCTAAGTGGTTTGGTGCCTTGACCCTTGGTGGTGGCCTCCGCTGGCAGGACCAAACGGGTATTGGCTTCGAAGTGGGCACCAACGTACTGGGTGACTACGCTTTGGACATCGACAAACCGTTCTATGCTCCCTCGCAAACACAAGTGGATGTGTTCGCTCGGACGTCCTATAAGCTGAAGAATGATCGTTCCCTCGACTTCCAGATTAACGTCAAGGATCTCACGAACCATAATGGTCTGATTCCGTTCGTTGCTAATCCTGACGGTAGCCTCCTCTACCGTATTCAGGAAGGCCGCTTGATCTCAGCTTCGGCAACGCTTAATTTCTAAGTTTAAAGGGTTAGTTGTGTTTCATAAGGGCTCCCCGGTTTCGGCCGGGGGGTCTTTTTTTTGGATACGTTGGGTTCTGGATATGCGATGAAAGTAGTGGTGCTCGTTGAACTGTTTTCGAAAACCTATTTCTCGCAAAACGAGAATCTGTTGACCTCGAGAAGCCGTCGTCGGTCCCGGCTCCGAGTAGCAAAGTGGTTTGCTCATTGAGCAATTTACGGCCATTTAGTTGCAGGGCGTAGTTCTGCTCGTCGCGGGTGATATCCGATCCGTTGAAGTCAAAATCGACTGGTTTGTAGTCGAAGGTGAAGTCGCTAGCGGAGAGGCTGACATCGAGTTCCCAATCGGCTATCGGGGCAGCTATTATCGAGCTCATTTGAAAGAGCGAGACATCGGAGGAATCGATCAGTTCAAGTGAGCCGTCCGTTCGTTCGATTCCAGCCTGAGCGAGAATGGGAGCGACTGCGGCGGCGATCGCGCAGGAAATGTGAGATTTAAGGCGCATCGATCGAAAATTAGCGACAAGCCGTGCAACCAGCTGCTTGAGCTCCTCCTGAGACGGCGCTTCCCGGTTCGATTTGGGAGATAAGATTGACCCTATCGGTTTCGGCAGGGTTGTCTGAAAAGGTCATGCCGTCTTTCGAAACATACTGCTGTTGGTAGACTGGAACGGACGTGCAATCGGAGAGGGCTATCGCTGCGATACTCAGGCAAAGAGGAAGCCTCAGCCGTAAAGGAACGGTTATAAAGGGTTTACGTTGGTTCATAGCTCGTTATTCGAAGGAGTGTTCCGGGCTGTTTTTTATTCCCGTAAAAGATGGGCCTAATGAGAAGCCTTTAAGTAATGCGTTTCTGGTTGTCGAAGAAACGGGCGAAGTTGGCAATTGATCGCGATTTTTAGAGTTCATGATAGGAAGGGAGATTGGCAAGGGCTACAGTCTTTCCTCGGGGACTAAAAAACTGCGAAGTCCAATTTCCGTCATTGACGGCTTGCCCGGTCCTGAACACAAGTGGCCCCTTTTCCTGATTCGCTCGTTTTCGAGCCTAAAAATTCGCTTCCTATGATCGCATTGCAAAACATCAAACTCCAGTACGGAGAACGCTATCTCTATAAAGATGTCAGCGCTACGATTGGGGCGAAGGATCGGATCGGGTTGGTTGGGAGCAATGGGTCGGGCAAGAGTACCTTGCTCAAGGTGCTTTGCGGTTTCGAGGAAATCGATGGAGGCAAGGTCGACAAGGCGAAATACGTTACGTTTGGCTACCTGCCTCAGGATGGCATCAATATGCACGGGCGGACCTTGTTTAAGGAAACCGAAACGGCGTTTGCCGACGTGTTGGGACTTCAAGCGAAAGTCGATGAGGCGGAAACGCGTCTCGACGAGATGGATACTTCGTCAGATGAATTTTACGAGACGCTCGAATTGATCGGGACTTGGGAGCATCGTTTGGAAGATCTGGATGCGGGTAAGCTGCCTTCTCGAATCGAGTCGGTTTTGCTAGGACTCGGTTTTTCCAGTTCCGATATGGAGCGCAAGACGGAAGAATTCAGTGGTGGGTGGCAGATGCGTATCGCTTTGGCCAAGCTTCTATTGGCGAATCCTTCGCTACTGTTGTTGGACGAGCCAACCAATCACCTTGATGTGACATCTCAAAAGTGGTTAGAGGATTTTCTTTTGGGCTATGAAGGTTCTTTACTGATGATCTCTCACGATCGCGGATTCTTGGACGAGATTTGCAATCGGACATTCGAATTGTCGCTGGGCTCGCTTCACGTATACAGCGGCAACTACAGCGTATACGAAAGGCAAAGCGTAGAACGTAAAGAGCTCCAGATGAAGGCGTACAAGAGCCAGCAAAAGGAGATTCAGCAGGCGGAGCAGTTTATCAATCGATTCAAGGCTAAGGCTTCCAAGGCCAAACAAGCGCAAAGCCGGATCAAAGCGCTCGATAAGATTGAGCGTATTCAAATCGATAAAGAGGAGGATAGCGTTTCCTTCTCCTTCGCTGCTCCTCCGCGGAGCGGGCAGACGGTTATCAATTTGATGAATATTTCTAAGTCGTACGGCGACTTGTCGGTTATTCGCGATGCGAATCTTCGAATCGAACGAGGTGACCGTATCGTGGTCGTGGGCGTGAATGGAGCGGGTAAGACGACCATCGCGAAAGTTATCGCGGGCGTGGAGCCTTATCAGTCAGGCGACCGAGAGATTGGTCAGAGCACTCACATCTCTTACTTCGGGCAGCATCAGGCGGATGAGCTGGATAAGAGCGTTACGGTATTGGCAACTATGGAGGAAGCGGCCGAGGGGAAGAATGCGACGAATATTCGATCGATTCTCGGCACCTTTCTTTTTCGAGGCGACGATGTTTTCAAAAACGTGAGCGTGCTTTCCGGTGGGGAGCGTAATCGTTTGGCGTTGGCGAAGATGCTGGCCCGGGCGGCGAACTTTCTTATTCTCGATGAGCCTACCAATCACTTGGATATGCGTTCTCAGGATGCGCTTCAACGAGCGCTCAAGGAATACACTGGAGCGTATTTGATCGTTTCCCACAATCGGGCCTTTGTGGATCCGTTGGCGACGAAAGTTTTGGAAATTCGCAAAGACGGGCTTTCGCTGTTTCCAGGAAATGTATCAGATTATCTGAGACATCTGGAATTGGTAGAAGCTGTAGGGAAGTAGTTGTTTTGGGTAGGGAGGTATCGCCGAGACCTCCGCGCTTTCCGCAACGGCTCGCTCGGCGATCGAGCCCTACCTTAGTCCGGCATCTCGTCGGGACTGCATTTGCATTGCCTTCGGATCTCTATGTTGAGAGTGAGGTTGCCAATCCGTATTCTGGAGTGAATTCGCTCTGTTTCCTAGAGAGATTTCAGAAAAGCGACGAGGGCGGCTTTGTCTTCGATGGTGAGTTGAAGGCCTGCTTTGGGATGTTTGGCGAGATTTGGGTCGAGCGTATCTGACTGGCGAATACCGGTGCTGTAGTGCTCTACGACTTCTTCGAGAGTGGCGAATCGACCGTCGTGCATGTAAGGGGCCGTTAGGCTGAGGTTGCGGAGGGATGGGGTGGAGAACTTGTTTTCATCGGAGCTTTTGCCGGTGAACTCGTTTCGGCCTTTGTCTGTGCTGGGCGCGAGGCCGTTGTTGTGGAATTCGTTGTCGGTTAAGAGGGCTCCGCCGTGGCAATGAAAGCAGTCGGCCCCATATCGACCGGAGCGTGGTTCGTATTCTGTCATGAACAGTTCGAAGCCACGTTTCTCTTGTTCGGATAGGCTGGCTTTTCCGGCCGCTGCTTGGTCGAATTTCGAGGTATAGGAGGTCAGGCTGAGAAGGTAGTTTTCTAAGGCTAGGGCGATGTGTTCCGGGGTGATCTCTCCGGGCGTAAATGCTTTTGCAAAGTTCTGTTGGTATTCGGGAGAGGACTGTAGGCGAACTACGAGTTCCTCGATTGATATCCCCATCTCGTCTGGGTGTTGCAGCGGGTTAAATACTTGCTCTCGAAGTGTGGAGACGCGACCGTCCCAGAAGAATTCATCTTTCCAGGCGAGATTGAAGAGCGGCATGGAGTGGCGGCGCGTTAGGTTCTCGCTGACTCCTTGGCTTAGGGCGCGGCTATCGGAAAATGCTTTGTCGGGCTCGTGGCAGCTGGCGCAGGAGATGGTTTTGTTTAGGGAAAGATTCGCATCGAAGAAGAGCTTTTTTCCAAGCTCGACGCGTTCGACCGTAAGAGGGTTATCCGTTGGGAGATCCGGTATCGGGAATGTTCGGCTGGTTTTAAAAGGAAACGGAGTTTGCTCTGAGGGGAGGTCGATTGGTTTGGGTCTGACGGTCGTTGGAATTGTCGAGACTTGTTGAATACTACTTAACCTGAAAGATGACGGAAGGTTTTGCTGAAGCTTCTGGGCGATGCTGTCGTCCGTATGCGAGTGGGTTGAGTTGCCGTCCTCTTGGAAGGAGAGTGGCGAAGGGAAGCCGAGGAGCTTGCCTAGGTCGAATTCCAACTGGAGTTGCGAGCCTCGCTCGTGTTCGAGCTGAATAGGTATGTTGATAACTGTCTTGTTGGGGTCGTTGGCGAAGTGATAAACGTAAGCACTGAGCGATTTGTCGTTTTTGTAGAAACGACCTTCTAGGGCCATGAAGATGTAGCCGGTCGCCCAGGTCCAATGGAGTCGGTTGAAGTCGGGGTTGAGAGGGTGTTTGGCTGGGTATTGGGAGGGATCGGAATGGTTTGCCTCTGGAGGGAGTCCGATCGAGAAACGGAGGGATCTGTATTTGTTGGGCGGGAGTTCCGTGTCGAAGTCTAGGATATGTTTGTTTGCATCGATGAAAGCGGATGAATCACTGGCGGGTAGCCATTCGCCCTCTTTTGTTTCGAAGGTAATTTCGGTGATGAGGTAACTTAGGCGGGTGAAGGAGTAGCGCTCCTCGGCGGTGTTTTGGTAGCGTAGCGAGTCGAGTTGGAAAGGCTGATCTCCGACGGTGTGGGTGAAAGAGAGACGGAGGGGTGCGGCGATTGTCGCTTTTGCGGAAAACGCTAGAAGGAGTAAGATTAGGACTTGGGATGAGGTTTTTTTAACCACTGATTACACTGATGGGCACTGATGCTTGGGTTGATGTGGAATAGGGGGTTATAATTGTGGATCACTGTAGCCGCCGCCGAGGGTGGTGTCGATGCTGCGGAGGTGGTTATAGGCTTCGAGGTCGCTTCCGGAGAGTGAATCGATGCTTAAAGATGACATCTCGTTTTCGTCGGAGGCAATGTTGTAGAATTCGAAGATCGGTGTGTCTGCGGTGCTGTCTTTGTCGCCGAAGATGATGAGTTTGAGGTCTGGGTAGGTTTCGGAACGAATAGAGCGGCCGTTTCCTGAACGATGTCCAAACATTTCGGATACGACGTATCGATCGCTCATGTCCTCTCCTCGAAGGAGGGGCGCGATGCTTTGGGAGTCGAGAATGAGGTTTGTAGTTGCCTCGGCTACATCGATATCCGCGAGTTCGAGAATTGTAGGGAATAGGTCGGCGCAGTGAACGAAGGTGTCTTCGGTGGTGCCAGCGGTCGCTGTGACATCTGGGCCTGCGGCGAGCATGGGTACGTGGATGCCACCTTCGTAGAGATCGCCTTTTGCATGGCCATCGCCAAAGGGAGCTTGGGCAACTTGGCCGGGAGTGCCGTTGTCGCCGAGCAGGATGATGTTCGTTTTATCTAGATCAACGGATTCGAGTAGGCGGCCGATCTCGGAGTCGAGCGCTTCGAGCGTTTTGATGTAGAGGTCGGTGTTCGAGGTGCCGCTGGTGGAGTATCCGCTTTCGGGTGTAACGTAAGGCGCTGGATCGTGAAAAGGAGTGTGCGGCGCGTTGAATGCCATCCAGACGAACCAGGGGTTTTCGTCGCGGTTTACGATGTACTCGACTGCTTCGTTGACTTGGTCGGTGGTGGTGTAAGTGGTGACGTTTGAAGTGAGGATGCCGTCTTCGACTTTGCTCCAGTCGTTGTAGTCGGATACGCCACCTTGGAGGATGCCTGCGAATTTTTGCCAGCCGGCTCGGTCTGCAGGACCTGAACGGCCACCGCCTAGATGCCACTTGCCGAACGAGGCGAGTCCGTGTGGAGCTCCTTCGCTGGCGAGGAGTTCTGGGAGCGCGACTTCGCTATCGGGAAGAGTGTTGTCTGTTCTTGGGTTGCCTACGCCGTTGCGGAAAGGGAGTCGGCCCGTTATCATGCTAGCCCGCGTGGGCGAGCAGAGTGGTTGGGCGTATGCATTTGAAAAACGGATACCGCGATCGGCGAGTTTCTCCATGTTTGGAAGAACGGGGAGTTTAGCGCCTGGAGAGGTGTTGTCGAAGGGGCTGAAGTCGATCGCCCAATCATCTACGATCAGTAGGAGGATGTTGTTCGCCGTGGAGGCTTCGATGATTATGGGATTCGTGGAATCGATAGTGGTCGCTGTGCCATTGGGAGGCGTGAAGGTGAGGCTTGCATTGTAACTACCTGGGTCGAGCGCGGATGTATCGATCTCGAATTCTACGGCTCCGGTCGTCCGGTCGTAGGCTAGGACTGTGACCGCGGTTCCGTTGACTGAGATAGCGACGGCGTCCTGCGGAGGAAGTGGCGGAGTGGTGGAGAAGGACACCTGGAAAGTGGCGTCGCCGCTTGGAGTTTGGGACGATGTTGGAGTTGATAGGTCGAATCCGGTATCGTCGAAATCCGCGACTTCCGATAGCTCTACTCGGTAGAACAGAGAGTCCGCTTCGGATAGGCCTGCAGTTTCGGTCGTAGATGCTTCCTGATTGGCGTCTACGGCGACCGGGTTGGATATTTGTATCCATTGGTCGAAGTCGGCTGATTGCTTAATCACATAGGATCCGCCGTCGGCGCCGGACCATGCGATTGTTATGGTGTCGCTTTGGGCATCGGCGGTGAAGCTGGTTACCTGCGGGGCGGCTTCGGGACCGCCTTGGAATACGATGGTCGCTTCGCTTGGGATACTGTTGACCCGGTCGCCCTGCGGAGCGCCGAAGTAGTAGCGGCCAATGTTGTAAGGAAATTCAGGTGCGCCATCATCTTCGATACAGGTGAAGTAGGCCCAGGTGCCTTCGGGGAATTCGGGAGTCACGCAGTAACGGACATTGTATTCGTTTAGATCGAAGTGAACGATGGCGTTGAACGCGCCGGTACCATCGTAGAGAGCGAGACCGGTGAGGTCGCCTTT
The DNA here is from genome assembly GCA_028822375.1 of Opitutaceae bacterium. Lineage (GTDB taxonomy): Bacteria > Verrucomicrobiota > Verrucomicrobiia > Opitutales > Opitutaceae > Pelagisphaera. Next base: position 13,048 of record JAPKDW010000074.1, read on the forward strand.
GTAGGCGTAGTCTTCGAGATAGTGGCCAAGGGTGTAGGTGGCGTTAACATCTGGACCGTAGCGATTGGTGGCTAGGGTGGTGGAACTGACGGAGGAGTCGTTGCGGGCCATCCATTGCGGAAGGGTGGTGCGGCCTGTGGATGTGAGGCTTGTAGATCCGTTTACCCCGTCGCGTTTCTGGTATCCTGTCACCATCTTGCGGATGTCGCTGGCGGGGTCCATGGGGCTGTTGTAACCGTAGGGACCGTAGATTGGGAGGCCGTCGAGAACCCAGCCGATTATCGGTGAGTGGGTGCTGTTTCCACCAATTTGTTCGGTGTAGCGATTGGTGGCAGAGTCGTAGGAAACGGCGTCGCCAAGGAGGTGACGCAAGGCGGGTGGATTGGCGTGATAGTGATGGTTGGCTCCTGCTTGGTGCGCGTTGGCGGGGTCGAAGGTGACGCTTTCGTTTACGTATGCATCGCGGTTCCAGACTGCGTCGCCTTGGACTCCGTTATTGGGTCTGGCATCGGTCGCGCTCGAAGTTGAGTAGGAGAAAGCGTCACGGGAATCGAACATGGCAATGCCGTCGACGAAGTAGCCGGTAGCCCCGAGACCAGTGCCGCTCTTAGAGGACGGGATACTACCAGGATCTAGAGGGAGTTCGTAGATGATGGCTTGGTTGGCCGGGTAGTTGACGAAGAGATTCGTTTTGGCTTCGTTTCCATACCAGGGACCCATGACATGGAAACCGAGACCGCTAGTGCGAATGTAGACGTTTGTATCGGTGACGGAGACTTCGTGCACGCCGGCGTAGGTCGGCTGAGCCTGAACGCCTCGGCCCCGGGACCATGTGGTGACGGAGGTGCCTGCTGATTCCGCGGTCGTGGTTTCGTAGATTCGAGCGTAGCCACCGGATTGTTCGGTGTACCAGGAGGTGACGATCGGCTGGGCGGCGAGTGGACCTGCAGTTACAGCTAGCAGGAGAAGCGTATTGGATAGGCGTTTCATAATTTCGATCGTCCAGGAAAAGAGGAGGGCGAGGTGGAGGAGCGTAGCTAATGTATATTACGAAACTATGGCTATAAAAGTTACAAAATTGTAATCTTGGAGGGAAAGGGAGAGGCATTGTGTTCTAAAGTGTCGTTTGGTAGTGATGCCTGTGTGCAGGGCGTAGTACCGCTCAGCGGTACGAATTGTCTGAGTCGATTGGTTTGATTGAGAATTTGTATTCCATATTAGGTGTTTGAACATCTGGATGGTTGCCCATGGCTCCTACCCAGTCATTCATGTCATCAATCGCAATCATCAATACATTTGGTCTATTTTGCCCCCCCGAAGCGGCAGTAGCAAACTAACAACTGCGAGTAGGTAAGGTAGCTTTATGTGTTTTATCATAGCCCAAAATTTTGATAAATCATTTGAGCAGCTTCGCTGCGGGTAAGCTTCGCATCAGGCATCGGCCCTGCCGACACAACCTTTTGTAGCAGGCCCGAAATGATTTTAGCGGCATCAGAGTCACTTACCTCCTGATCTGGGTGAGCAAGTACTCTGGTGCTTTTCCCAGGCTCTTTGTCTGTCTCGTAATCAAAGAAAGGCTCTTGGGATTGCGTTGAATAATCGTAGAGGGTCTCGATGAATTTGAAAGCAGGGTGTCCGCGCGGCACATCGCTGAAGTGCGCGGCGGTGATACTGAGCGGGATCTGCAAGCCCTTCACCACCATTCGGGCAAACTCGCTCTTCGTCACTGCTTCCCTCGGGCGGAAACGATAGATCTCTTTGTTTGAATCCGATAGGCCTGCCGCTGTTTGGCTCGAGTGGAAGCGATCCGGATCATCGTTAGCCACTGCACCTAGCACGCTCAGTTTTTGCACGGCCTCAAAGGCGGGCGCATCCCTCGGAAGGTCGGTATAGAAGAACAGAACAGCCCCTTGTTTTACCAACTCATCCTGGATCTTGCTTACCGGTAGGTCACTAAGTTCAAGGTCATGGTCGATTGCGAGTGCGGCCGCGACGCCGGCCGCCTGTCCGAGCGAGGACCAGACAGGCTCCATGCGGACGGTGCACATAGCGACGTGCGTGCTGGAAATGCCCACGGGAAAAAGGATCCCTCGATGTTGATTGGGAACCATGACGCCATACGGAATCTGATAGGGCCCGGTCACATCGAACAAGTGAAGCGTTCCCTCAGCGGCTCCTTCTCCTGATCGTGGTTCCTTTCTGGAACTCGGACCTTGGACATTGTGCGAATCAATCCCATAGACCCCAATGGCCACGGAATCCGAATGGATTGGTCCTCGTAGTCCATTGCCCCGAAGGTCCTTGTGGATATCGCTTTCGGTCAATGTATAGAGTCCCTGGATACGCCGCCCCTGACGAACGTAAAGGCGATAGGGGACGTTGTGGTTGTCCGTGAATTCATCGTCCGGAAGTCCAATGTTGGGCGAGCCTCCTTCCGTTTGGATGTAGTAGAGCCAACCAAGGTCGTAGTTGCGAAAAATCCTCTCGATTTCCGAGCGCTCCTCCCAGTCTGCCAGCACCCAACGCGTACCATAGCCAGTCAGATCACCGCCCCAATTGATTCCCAGCAGGTCGAACTTATTGTTAGGAATGATCGGCTTCTTGTTTGGATTCCATGCGTATTTGGCTGGATCATAGTTTGGCGGCGGTTCCTTAATGCGGTAAGGGTGATCCGCCCGGCCATAGTCTTTTCCAGTGAGACGGTAAGTGAACGCTTGCGATCGAACGTCCGCCTCTCCCGTGCTTTCCGGAAGGATTGTCGCGTTCAACGTTCCTGGGACACCGCGAAAGAAATTCGTGTAGATGCGCCCGGCGTGTGGCTCTTCCTCGGAACGGGCTTCTCGTCCAATACGAAAAGGCACGTTGGCGAAGGCCGCCAAGTCGGCTTCGTAGGTCGCGTCAATGATCACTTTGCCAGTGTAAGCCTGCTGCTTCCCCAATCTTCCTTGATTGTTGCGATCCTGCGTGATTACGCCCGTCACCCGGTTCTCTATCATTTCCACATCAACCGCGACTTCGTTGAAGCGCGTGGCGATAGTGCCTATCTCAGCGACCATCTCTGCATAAATCCTAGCTGCTGTATGTGGTTCCCAAGCTCTACCTTCCGCGGTATTCCATGGGAAACGAGGATCTTGCCTTAGCTGGGCTTTCACGAGCGGATCTTCTGCCAGCTCGGTGCGATGATACGCTCTCACGCGTTGTCGGAATTCCTCCATCACGCCACTGTTCGATTCCACATAAAAATCATCCAACCGAATCACGCCTGAAGAAAGCACGCCCCCAAGAACGGGAGACTGCTCGATCAAAACCACGGTCTTCCCCGCACGACCCGCAGCGATCGCAGCGGCGATTCCTGCTGGCGTCCCGCCGATGACTACCACGTCATAATCGCTAGTGGAGACCGGGGTAGTAACGGGAGCTTCGTTAGCAGCCATGCCTTGAAGACTGATGGTCAGTAGCAGGGCAATAGAAATATAATTTTGGTATATCAATCGGTTCATGTGTTGTGTTTATATTAAAGAGTCGTTTCTGTGGCAATCTCTTGGGGCAACGTAGAAGGTGTGGCTCGGCTTTATCCGTTGCCAGCACCGTTTTGCTCGATTGAGGAGTTAGACAGGGTTCTCACCTCTTTTTGATGTCTTCCAGCAATCTTC
>JAPKDW010000075.1 GCA_028822375.1 Opitutaceae bacterium
TTTCCCATTCGATCCAGACATGCTCGATCGCGGGGTAAACCCGCTCCTACAATTAGCGAAATGCGAAAGCATCGACTTACAAGTAGGGCCGGCGCTTGCGCCGTGCCGCGTAGCTTTAAGCCCAACCCCTTAGCGGCTTAGCGGCTTAGCGTGAGACTTCTTTTTCGTGCCCTTAGTGGGCAACTCATCACCGCCTAGCCAACCAAGCATTCAGCTGCGATTCCCATTCAGGATTCGTATTCATCGCTCCGATACCATGACCGCCTTTTTCGTAAATGCGCAATTCCGACTCTACACCCGCCGCCTGCAAGCTATCAAAATAGACCTTCGAGTTCTCAATCGGAACCACCTTGTCATCTTTGCAATGAATCAAATAAGTCGGAGGAGTCTGAGCTGTAATTCGCTTTTCCGTAGAAAACTCCGCTATGTCCGCATCGCTCGGCTCATCGCTCCCCAACAACCGTTGCCGGGAGCCTCGGTGAGCAATCGAATCATCCATAGAAATAACCGGGTAAAACAATATCGAGAAATTCGGGACAGGAGACTGCTTGCTAATCAAGTCTCTCGGCCCCGGATATAGCCTCCCTACCTCATTCGAGAGTAAACTCGACAAGTGGCCCCCAGCAGAAAAACCCCAGACGCCGACTTTCGATGGATCAATTCCCCATCGTTCGCTATTATGTCGAATTGTTTGCAACGCCCGCATACCATCCCACATCGGCACGTCCCGATTTCCATTCGGCAGGCGATACTTCAACACGAATGCCGCGATGCCTTGCTCAAGCAGCCCTTCGATTTGCGGCGTTCCCTCAACATTGACGCAGACATTTCCATACCCACCACCCGGTACAATCAAGACAGCCTTCCCAATCGGATTCTTGGGAAGAAAAACATTCAAAGTCGGTTTAGAGATATTGCTAATCCCGCACCCACCCCGCGTCTCGGGTCCCTCGACGGCGTTGTCGCCAGGCATTGAATCGGACCAAAGCGGCATCGACTCCGGTATACTCCTAAAAGGAGAACGAAGAGCCCTGAAATTCTCAATCCGGTGAAACGTCATATAGTTCGCATCGTGACCGCGATGAGCGCCTCCTAAGCCATCCGGATAGGCGGTTCGAGAGACCAACACAATATCCTCTCCCTCGATCAGCCAATCGATATATTGATGAGCGGTTTTAGCTACGTCGGGATCTCGCAGGACAACCGAATCCAATTTCCAATCTCGAAGATTTCGAGAAGAGATCAATCCAACCGTATTGCGCGTCCGTTCTGGATTTCCTCCCGCATCGAATGGATGTATCCAATTCGTAAGGGCAAAATACTTACCTGTCCTTTCATCCTTTCGAATGGAGAACTTCTTCGAGCCCCCTGGGAAATCAATAAACGGATCATCCGAATCTTTGCTTATCGTTTTACCATCTTTCGAGATATTCAATAGAGCTGCCTTCCCTCCATCCTCATGCGCTAGACGTAGGATATTAAACAACTCTCCATCCGGCCCGACCACTACATTACCCTCTAACCAGGCCCGACCCGGATCGTCCTGATCGAATCTCAGGCGATTCGTTGACGTCCAACTTTTCGGATTCAACCAATCGCTCTCAATCGGTGCCGACATAACAAAGGCCCTGAAATTCACCCCCCATTTTTCCGGCGGATTACGATCCTCCATCGCCCGCCAAATGCGATCGTTATGAAAGACCACAGGCATCGGGGCCGTATGATACTCTCCTTCTTCGAAGAACAAACCAGAAGTCAGAGAATCAGGACTCGTCCACGTTCGCCCTCCATCATCGGAACGGCGAATGATCGCCGAGCCATACTCGCGACTCGCTCCCATAATCCAAAGCGTATCCTTACTAAAAAACAGCGACGACCAAAACTGCCCCTTCAATTCAGCAATCTGCTCCCAAGTCTCGCCCTTATCTTTCGAAACGAAAACAACCGTATTCGAATACTCCGACCCTGGCCCAAAAATATCATGACTCGCAACGTAACTACCGTCCGGCAACACGGCTAAACTTGGCGAACCAATGTAACGCTTCGTCGACGCAGCCGAATGATCGATCACGACTCCCAACTCCCCCCAAGCCGCGAAGGGAAAGCCCAACACCAGCAACAGACACACGGAAATCAAACGGGGCATTTTCAAAGCCCGTAAAATGACCTAAATACAGAACCTCGCAACGCCAAAGCCCACTAAAAATGAGGATAGACGTGTCAGAGGTTTTTAAGCACGAAGCAACGGAGGGTTAACAGACACGCTTCAAGGTGGAACGTGGCGTCCCGACGCGTTTTTCATTTCCTACAATCCACGAGTCGGGACGCCTCCTGCCACCTTGCGAAAATGATTGAGCTGCCTACGCGTGCAGACCCTACGATTCTCCGTATCTTCGTGGTTTATGAAGCCGTTTAGGCTATAATCGCGGGGTAAACCCGCTCCTACAATTAACTAAACACGATAACGACGACTATGCGAAAGTGAATTCCATTCCAACATTGCCTTCTCTGGAAAATGAAATCGGATAGAGCCATGTCCTCTCTCGACGAACTGCTCGATTTCTCAGACGATGCCCTCTACACGCTTCGCACTCACGGGGCTGGGCCCTCAGGCGCTTTGCCGCTAGAAGCCGATCAACTGCGCGGCATGTCTAGCGGCGACCTTTTTGGATGGACGCAAAACGCCGGCATGGGTTGGGACCCCAAACTCCTACTTGGCAAACAGTTTCTCATTCTCAGCACCCAAGGCGGACTCCGAGCTCCCGATGGCTCTCCCATCGCGCTCGGTTATCACACCGGACACTGGGAGATCGGTCTGCTCGTCGAAGAAGCCGCCCGTTCGTTTTCCGATAGCGGAGCCATTCCATTCGCCGCCTACTGCAGCGACCCTTGCGACGGTCGGACCAACGGCACCGTTGGCATGCTCGACAGCCTGCCCTATCGAAACGACGCGGCAATCGTGTTCAGACGTCAAATACGTTCTCTCCCAACACGACGCGGAGTCCTCGGTATAGCGACCTGCGACAAAGGCCTACCGGCAATGCTCATGGCGCTGGCTGGTTCGCCTGACCTGCCCACCATTCTCGTTCCAGGGGGCGTCACCCTGCTCGCCGAAGAAGGCGAAGACGCCGGCAAAGTGCAAACGCTCGCCACTCGTTTCGCTCGCGACGAAGTCAACTTGGAATACGCAGCCGAAATGGGCTGCAAAGCCTGCGGCACCCCCGGCGGAGGCTGCCAATTCATGGGAACCGCAGCGACCAGCCAGGTCATCGCCGAAGCTCTCGGACTAACCCTCCCACACGCAGCGCTCTCTCCTAGCGGAGCCCCGATCTGGAAGGACATGGCTCGCCGTTCAGCTCAGGCGCTTCTAGGATTAGAAGCCGCTGGTCTCACCACCCGTGACATTCTAACCGACGACTCCATTCACAATGCCATGGTCGTTCATGCAGCAATCGGCGGCTCTACCAATCTCGTCCTACACATCCCCGCAATCGCTCACGCGGCAGGTCTTCGCCAACCAACCGTCGAAGACTGGACCCGCATAAATCGCTCAGTTCCTAGGCTCGTCGATTCGCTACCCAACGGACCCCAACATTTCGCAACCGTCCAAGTCTTCCTCGCTGGGGGCGCTCCTGAGGTGATGCTTCATCTCAGAAAACTCGGCCTTCTCAAACTCAACGCTCTTACAGTGACAGGCCGCGCATTAGGCGAAAATCTTGACTGGTGGGAAAGCTCCGAACAGCGCCAGCGTCTCAAAGAAAAACTTCGTAAACTCGACGGCATAGATCCCGACGAAGTCATCATGTCACCCGAGCAAGCTCGTGAGCGTGGACTCGCCAGTACGGTAACGTTCCTCCAAGGTAATCTCGCCCCCGAAGGCGCTTTAGTGAAAAGCACCGCGATTGCTCCCGACCGGATCGGCGACGACGGCTTCTATCGTCACGAAGGACCTGCTTGCGTGATGACTTCGGAGAAAAGCGCCATCGACGCCATCAAATCAGGAACAGTCCAGCCAGGCGACACGCTCGTCCTAATGGGTATTGGTCCCGGTTGCGGAATGCCCGAAACCTACCAAATCACTTCAGCCCTCAAGTACATGAAAGGCGGCGAACAAATCGCCCTCATAACCGACGGGCGATTCTCCGGCGTATCCACAGGCGCCTGTATTGGACACATAAGCCCAGAAGCCTGGGCCGACGGTCCTATTGGTCGTATCCGAAATGGAGATACCATTCGAATTGAAATCGATACGCGAAAACTGGAAGGATCAATAAACGTCATAACTGAAGACCAAAACGCTTTCGACAATCGACCCCGGCACCCCGACCTAATAGCCGACCCGAACGTACCGACCGACACCCGCCTTTGGGCCACTCTCCAAAATGCTAGTGGCGGCTCCTGGGCCGGCTGCATCTACGACGCCGACCGCATAGCCGAACTCATCGAAAAAGGCCTCCAAGCGGAACAAGGCGAAACTCGCGAATAATTCTTAACCACAGATTGAATGTGTCGCGTTGCTCGGTACACAGAGAACACGCCGCCTTGCGTCGTAGCTACGCCGAGACTTCGGCGTGGGACCTGCAACGGTGACAATTATCTAGGTCTAAGTTGACGCGTATGCACGGAGCCGGACTGCGTAAGAAGCTCTACACTCAAACTTCGCGGCGCAGTGCAAGCGCTGGCCCTACTATTGAATAAAACACCCGCTCTCAAAGAGCCTGTCCAGTTGCCCGATCGAACAGATGGATCTTTCCCGGGTCGATCGAGACGCTTACTTCAATTTCATTGGATATCTTCAAATGGCCTTTTTCTTTTACGATAAATCCATTCTCTCCCGTATCTAGGTAAACCAATGTCTCTGAGCCCATTGGCTCGCTTAACTCGACTTTGGCAGTAATTGAAGTCTTCAAAGCTTCATCGTCTGGTTTCAAAATATACGTATCCTCTGGTCGGATACCCAATACGACAGACTTTCCATCCAGGCCACTAGCCTTTTCCGAAAGTTCTCCTTCTAAAGGAATCGAAAACCCATTCCCGGTTTCATTGAGTTCTTCAAAGAAACTTTTTCCCTCTTTGGAAACGATTGTTCCCTTAAATAGATTCATCCCCGGACTACCGATAAAGCTAGCGACGAACAAATTCGCCGGGCGATTGTAGAGATTGAGCGGCTCATCAACCTGCATGATCTCGCCCTCATTCATCACGCAAATACGATCGCCCATCGTCATCGCTTCCACCTGATCGTGCGTCACATAGATCATAGTCGCCTGCAAACGATCGTGCAGTTTTGAGATCTCGGCTCGCATCGAAACGCGCATCTTCGCATCGAGATTCGAAAGCGGCTCGTCGAACAAGAAAACCTTCGGTTGACGGACAATCGCTCGACCAACGGCAACACGCTGACGCTGTCCGCCCGAAAGGGCCTTCGGCTTACGCTCAAGAAGCGTATCCAAACCTAAAACATTAGCAGCATCATTTACTCGTTGCTCAGTTTCCTCCTTCGAGAATTTTCGCAATTTCAGGCCAAAAGCCATATTTTCGAAAACCGTCATATGGGGATAAAGAGCGTAGTTCTGAAATACCATCGCAATGTCCCGATCTTTTGGAGCAACATCATTTACGATTTGACTATCGATCTCAATCTTCCCGCGGGTAATTTCCTCCAAGCCCGCGATCATGCGCAGCGTAGTTGATTTTCCACAACCAGAGGGGCCCACCAAAACCATGAACTCCTTATCTCGAATTTCCAGGTCAATGCCTTTGACCGCCCGAAAGCTCTGGCTCTTCCTCGAGCCAGCATAAATCTTTTCCAATCCTTTTAAAACAACCTGTGTCATAATCTCAAAAGCTAAGTGCCTATCGCTTCAGCGGTAATGCTTCCCAAACGCGAATGTTGTCGTAGTAAACGTAACCCTCAAAACCGCCTGCCTGAAATCCGTAATTCGTCTTCTTTTCGGTGATACCGATATGCTGCCCTATAACGCGAACGCCATCGACTTCCATTGCCAATTGATCGCCAATCATTTCAATCGTCACGCGATACCATTTCCCCTTTTTCAGATCCACCGAATCCCTATCCATCGCAAAGGTCTTTTCGTCCCATTTACCTTTCATAGGATCCTTGCCCGGGTCGTGTCTTTCCTTTGCCATCTGAGCCCGCTTTTTGCCTTCGAATATCTTGAACACGCTTATCGAATCTACTCGAGTCACGCACTTTGCAATATGCGATAAATCGTAATTGATCAAAATCTGCGAAAACGCATCGCCTTCGATCTTCATATCGAATTGGTAAATCACATCTTGGTGATCCAAGTAAATTTTTCGAAAGGCAGTATGCTTGTCCGCTGCCTGTTGACGGCCTCGAATCGAATGATCGACGATCGCCCAATCGCCTACTCCCACTGTAAACAACTCCGGCAAATCACCTCCATCGAAATTTTCCTTCATGAGCAGCTTACCCGGCTTCGAAATCGTGAAATCGGCCTGGGCCATAGTCGCCACAAATAACAGGCATAGCGTCCATCCAAAAAAATGCTTCATCATCATAATATTCGTATCTTAAAGATATTTACAAAAAGCAATGGTCTAACACCGCAACCGGTATCGAAGACCCTATTGTCCCCGCGCGTTCACCTTATGTTGCAGGACCGCGTTCATTCCTGCGGCAATCATGCTGCCATCGGAGCCAATCCCGACAAAAGTAAACCCTTCGTCGAAGCATTCCCCTAATTTATTGCCATCTATCACCAACGCTCCGCTTGCTTTTCCATGACGCTTGGCCGCTTCAACCACTTTCGCGCACGCAGCCCGAAAATCGGGATGCTCTAATTGACGGGCAATACCAAGGCTGACCGATAAGTCCATTGGCCCAACAAACAACATATCTATTCCATCGACCGCAGCAATCGCTTCTACGTTCTCCAGGCCCGGCTTCGTTTCGATTTGAGCGATAAGCAACGTATTCTCATGGGCAGACTGCAAACGCTCGTCGAGCTTCTTGCCGAATCCGGCGCAACGCGTCATTCCCGATACGCCTCTGACTCCATAAGGTGGATACCGAGAAAACGACACCGCCTGCTGCGCCTCTTCGACCGTGTTCACCGACGGAATCATCACCCCATGAGCACCCAAATCGAGCGCCTTTTTAAAATAAACCGAATCCAGTCCCGGCATCCTCACAAGCGGGGCCGTTCGTGTTCCATTAAGCGCGCCCACCTGATGACTCAACGATTCCCACCCGCCGACGCCATGCTCCATATCGAACAAGCACCAATCCAATCCCGTGTTTCCAGCGATCTCGGCGGACATCGGCGATCCAGTATTAACGAAAGTACCAACCAGCTGTTCGCCATCTAGGGCGCGTTTTCTCAAGGCCAATTCATTCATATCGCAATCACATTCACTCCAGTCATTTGCCCAACGCTTCCGTCTTCGCAATCTGAGGCAGAGATTCACCATCCTGCTTTGCCCAATCTCCCGCAACTAGAAAATCCACTGACGCAAAAGATAGCCAATCATTCGAATTCTCACTTGGTTGCATCCACCGGAATCAAGCGTAGTTCCTTCAGGCTCAACAGTCCGTCCTTCAAGCTGTGCCGCAATTCGAACGTCGCGACCTCTAGGTCCGATTCGATTCTTATGTTGCCGAACTTCCGTTTCCGGAATCGATCGAACCCGCCAGTAGTGGAGACCGCGCCCGTAACAAAATGGTCGTCGAGCGACAATGTGAACGGTCGACCCTCGTAACCTGCCGCCAAAGACGCATCCGAGAAGATGTCATAGTACCCTGCCTTCAACCCATGCACCGTCCATTCAATGGAATCCGTTTCCGCCATCCACTCGAAAGCTCCGCTCTCCGCATTGAAACTGACGGAAACCCCCTCCCCAATTCCTTGAAAAGCGGTCAACCCAACCGAACCATCCGCATCGGGCCGAATGCGCGACCCAATATCCGAGGCGCCGAGAAACGCAATCAGGTCCGCCAAGCCTTGAGCGTCTATTCCTAACTCAAAGCCCTCCGGCATCAACGAACCGTCACCACTTTCTAACGACTCCAATTCTTTTCTAAGAATTTCCTGCTTCAATCCGCCCGCATTGACTAGCGTTAGACTCGTTGCGCTTTCCTCCGCCAAGATTCCTGAAAAAGCACGACCATCTCGAATACTCGCGATATATTGCAAATACTTGTCCTCCACGGCGCGGTTAGGGTCCAATATCGCCACCAGCATCGACTTGGGAGATCTGTCTGTAAGCGACATTAAATCCGGACCCACCTCGAACCCAACATCGCCCACTTTGTGGCAAGCAGCGCAAAGAGCTACAAATCGCGCCCTGCCCGCTTCCAGGTTCCCGTCTAACTCCAGCGAGCTTTCAAATTCGCCAACTAAGCGAGATCGATCTGAATGCTCAAGCCGACCGAACACGCTGTTAGCCAATCTCTGAATACGATTATCCGCATTGCGCCTAAGTCCTGCTATTTGGGCTGCCGAAAACGTCGCCGCAACTCCCGGACGCTGCTCAACCTCCTGCAACAAACGCAACGTCGAGTCTTTTCGATCCAACAATGTCCCAACAATATGGTTACGCAATCGAGGACCATAACTACTCCAGCTCTCAAAAAGCTCCGAAGCGCCCTCGGATCCAGACAATGCGACAAGACAATCGAATGCCGCTATCTGAAGCTCGCCAGGTTCGCTCGAACTCAACATCGCCGTCACGCTCTCAATACTATCTGAGTTCTGGTTCACATCGGAGCGCAATACATCGAGCGCCACTCTCCGGACAAGCACCGGTAGATTCGAATCGAGAACACGCGAACGAGCGATCCGAAACAACGTATTCGTAGCATTCAATACCTCCAAAAACGATGGCCCCGCAGTCGTTCTCAATCGTTTCAGAGAAAATCCCGATCGTCTCGCTACACCCAGCCAATCCGAAAATGCTGCAAGACGGCCATCCTGATCCGACGATTCAACAATCGCTCCCAGAATTGATTCCAATACGCCCTGATTCCCGCTTCCCAAAGCAGTTTGCGTAAGGCCCTCAAACATCCCGCGATATGCAGGATCCAAACAATGCGGAAGAAAAGCGTCCGCGATCACTTCTTGGTGGGGAACCGCCGAACTCATAACCGCCGACAGCATCAAAGGGTCCTCGTGATAAGCCAAAGCCATCCTAGCCAAAACCTTCCCTGATTCGACATCTACCGATTGACCCAAGGCGTAAGCGACTTGCATCCGCGTTTGAGCATCCGAGTCCCTTGCAAGTTCCCAAACGCGTTGTGTTACTCGAGGAGCCTCATCCAAACGAACTTCCGCCAACAAAACTGCTTGCCGCCGAACACCGCCGACTGCATCGCTCAGAGCCGACAACAAAGTCGCGTCATCCAAACCTCCCAGTTGCTCCAGGACTCTCAACGCCTGCCCACGCCCTTGATCATTCCGTCCATCAACTACAATCCGTCTCAGGGGTTCAATCGCCTTCTCCGGCCGTTTCCAAACAAGTAATTGATGCGCCTGATCCCGCTGCCAGCGGTTCGATGAGTCCAGTGCATTCACGAGACCAGCCGTATCCAATTTGTCGATTTTAACGACTGCCTCCCTATCGAATTCTTTTCCCGATACGCGATAGATCCGCCCTTTGTCGTGTCCATCACGCAAATCAAGCTTCCGCTGCCAATCTTCCGGAACCCAAGTGGGATGCTCAATCACAAGACGATACATATCCACTACATACAGCGCCCCATCCGGTCCGCTACGCAGAGCAGTCGGGCGAAACCAATTATCCGTCGATGCGAGAAACTCGGAACGAAGCTCTTCCGGAGCTCGGCGACTCTTAAACGTCGTTTCTTTAGGGTATACGATCGCTCGAGAAACCAAATTGTGGACACTTTCGGCGACAAACGAATTTCCGACAAACGCGCCGCCCAAAGCGTCGTCTTCATAAAGCATAAACCCGCTCGCGCTTGTGAAGCGATTCGCTTTTTCGTAATCATTATAACGACTAAGCGTTGGACTAATTGGATACACAGGACCTGCCTGCGGTTCGCGAGGCAGAAATGATCTTCCATTTGAATATCGAACATGAGGATTCCGTTGCTGATAAGCATCGTCCAAGGCGAAATGCCAGCCAGGCCATGAATTGTTATTACCAAACCAATTCCCCCAGCCATCCCGATTTCGCCCGTATTGACTTCGCCCAGCAATCGCCTCGATCAATCCCTCCTCCGGCTTAATCCTCAAATCACGACCGCTAATATTGACCCAATTTTCGGAACCCACTGATCGAACAATTCCTCCACTATCGCCATTCGCCAAATACACCCACCCATCCAACCCCCACTGAAGGCCATTAACTAGGTGTTGCTGATTCCCCAAGTTGAATCCCGTGTAGAGTCGCTCGACATCGTCTGCCTTCCCGTCTCCATCGGTATCTCTCGCAAAAAGAATGTCGGGTGCCGCCGTCACTAAAACGCCATCTCGCCAAGGAAGAACCGAAGTGGGGAACCCGATCCCATCCATAAAAAGCGTAGAATGGTCGTAAACGCCATCGCCGTTCTCATCCTCCAAGATCCGAATACGCCCTCCCGCCTGGCCCTCTCCATCGAGGCCAAGTGGATAGTCCGCCATTTCAACTACCCACATGCGCCCATCCGCTCCCCATGCAATATCAATTGGATCCATCACCAACGGTTCCGCAGCGACCCGTTCCACCTGTAGATCTTCATGAACCCGCAATGTTTCCAAGGCCGCCTCAGCCTGTTTTGGCGCAGGAATTCTCTGCAAAGTACGTTCCGAGAAAAAGGCATGGGGAACCTGCTTGAGAACCGCATCCAAAACGAGCTCTTCCGTGTCCGGCGTCAAACGAGTCGGTTTATCGTAATAATGCATAGACCGATCGACCTCGTACCCACCTTCGTCATACAATCGACGCGACGGGATATAGGAAGGAGCTGCATTCGCGTAGGCATTGATCCAAATTCGATCTGAGTCGAACATCTCCTTGAGCTTAATCGAGTAATCAACCACAACCTCGCCCGGTAAAAAGACCATAGCCAGGTCCGAGCCGAAAGTCCACGTCTGAACCGGGTAGTCTATCAACGTCGGCAGAGAAACGCCCCGATCCAATCGATCCAAGATCAACCGACCATAGTACGCCGTCTTATCAGTCGAGGCCGCATGCTTTTCCCAATATTCTCGTGAAGGCAAAGGGTCCAAGGGAAGCTCAATCCGTTCGATACGACTGACAGGCAAAGACTGTAAAGCGGTAAGCGTCGTCCCCATCACTCGATCCACTTCGTCCGCGAGAGCCTTACCATTTTGCAACACCGCTTCCATGTTTCCGCGCGGATTCGGATTCGCGTCTGCTCCGCAGCCAATCGCAATCATCGCCATGACCCCCGGATGCCGTTCTTCCAGCAGCCGTTGGGCCTCGCCTGCCCAGTCACCGTGAATCGAATGCATATCGCCGCCAAGCGTCGTACAATGACAAGCATAGTTAGCCAGAACGGCTCGCAGCGCGCCTTCTTTTCCGACCACTCGCATCACTGGCAAACTGTGATCCACCGGCCCGTCAGCCTGCACTCCGAAGCCCGTCCATTTTCCTTCTTCAAGAACGCGGCGGTTGCTCGCGAAACCCACTTCCCCGATTCCCCAATCCAAACGACTCGGGCTCCGGTTCGCCAAGGCTGTCTCGCAAACCGCGACTATTTTGTCGATCAGCCCATCCGAATACCGCCCAACCGTCGCCATTTCTTCTGAAGGAATCTCCTCCATGAATATCGGCTCCAAAAGGCCTCTCAACTGCGGCCCAGAATGCGTGTGCGTCGCGCAAATCGCCAAGCGCTCCAAAGGAATCCCGAGCTGCTCTGCTACCGCCTTCGTCAACCACGCGGGGATCCCCACCAAATCAGCCGTCACCAGCAAGCACGCCTCATCACCCTCCCCAAAAACGAGAGCCTTGGCGTACAACGGACCGGCAGCGCCTTCCGAAAGCAATCTGCGCCCACCGTACCCACTCATTCGAATCGGTTCGCTCGGAGTGATGTCAATGGCCCCGACACCCACCGAAACCAATTGATCCGGTGATCGAGCATCCACCAAGTTTTGAGCGTTCCCTAACACGGGCATCGCCATCGAAAACAACAAAACAATAATCTTAAGGGGGATCATAAATCTAGGGAAAAATTTCAATCGGCTCCTGTCAGCAACCGTTCATACAGCTACCCGTGGGAACTCCTGAGGTCGAGGCGATACTTTGTCCTTCCGGTACCATTCTACTCCGTCCCGCTCAACGAGACGACTCGTTCGATTAGACAAAAACGTCTTCGTCCACGGGCTGAAGACTACGTTCAGGCCAACAGGTAGGGCGGCATCGCCGAGGCCGCAGCACAGAAAAACACCCCGATTTCTCAGAGTAGCTACACCGAGAACTCGACATGGTTCTTATAGGTGCCCCCTACGCCAGCACATCCTTTATCACGCGCCCGTGAACATCGGTCAGACGTCGATCCAAGCCATTGTGATACCAGGAGAGCTGGTTGTAATCGAGGCCCAGAATGTGGAGCACCGTTGAATAGAATTCCCAAATGCTCGTCGGGTTCACTTCAGCCCGCCGCCCAAAGTCGTCCGTCGCTCCATAGCTCGTCCCGCCCTTGACGCCGCCTCCCATCATCCAAAGCGTGAAACCATCGGGGTTGTGATCACGTCCGACCGTGCCATTCTGCCGCGTTGGCATGCGACCGAATTCAGTCGTCCAAATAACCAACGTATCCTCCATCAAACCCCGTTGCTTCAGATCCGCCAAGAGCGCTGCCGTCGGCTGATCGAATACGGGCAGATGACGCTCGTAGTCATCCTTAAGGGTCTTGTGAGCATCCCAATTCAAAAGCCCGTCCACTCCGCTAGCCCTCGAGGCGCAGTAGAGATTCACGTACCGGACGCCTCGCTCGAGCAGTCGACGGGCCAGCAAACAGTTTTCGGCATAGGACGCCTTCAATCGATTCGAAGAATCCGTTCCGTACAAGCTGTGAATATGTTGCGGCTCGCTTTTAAAGTCGCTCGCCTCCGGAGCCGAAAGCTGCATCTTAGCCGCAAGTTCGTAAGCGCTCATTCTTGCCTGAAGTTCGCTCTCCTCCGGTCGTATCGAAGCGTGCTGCTCATTGAGAAACCGCGTCATTTCTCGAGTGCGCTGCTCTTCCTTGGAACCAATCGAACGAGGCGTATCCAAATTTCGGATTGGCTTATGGGCCGCCATGGAAATCGCTTGGTGCTTGGCTGGCAGAAACCCGTTGCTCCAATTCGCTTTCCCGTTGGGCGGTTCGCCTCGAATATCCGGAATCGCCACATAGGTCGGCAAATTATCCGCCATGCTTCCGAGCGCATAGCTAACCCAAGCTCCCGCGCTCGGAAACCCTTCCGTAGGGTGTCCTGTGTTCACGAATACGCATCCAGGCCCATGCGTATTTGTCTTAGACTGCATGCCATGGAAAAAAGCGATGTCGTCAACGTGCTGCGCCATATGGGGAAGCATCGAAGAAATCATCTTCCCACTCTGCCCTGCAGGTTTGAAATCCCAAGGACTCCGCATGAGCGGTCCGTTCTTTCCCTGAAAAGACACCAAATTCTCTTCGCCCGGCAGCGGCTTGCCATCATACTTCTCCAGCATCGGCTTATGCTCCCACAGATCCATATGGGATGCCGCGCCCGGGCAAAAGATCTGCAATACCCGCTTCGCTCTCGGCTTGAGATGCGTCATGCTTTTTCCCGGCTCCCAAGAACCCAATGCCTTAGCCTTAGCCGCAAAGAGGTCTCGATCCAGCAACTGGCTCAACCCCACCCCCATGAGACCAGTGGTGACATCGCCCAAGAATCGGCGGCGAGAATAACTGTTCAAAGGATCGTTCATCTAATCTAAGTATATAAGTTCGCTTGAATTGAGAATCGCCCGACACAGAGCTCTCAGGCCATGCTGTTTCGCCAGGGCAATAGACTTCTTCCGTTCCGTTCGCTCCGGAGATCGTTGATAAACCAAACGATAAATTGCATCAATCCGAGAACCCAAATCGTCGCCTCCTTTCGACTGAGCGTTCTCCGCGAGGCCCTCCGCCATATCCAAAGTAAACGGGTGATTCATCAACGTAAGAGCCTGCAAAGGCGTCGTCGTCTGGGAACGCTTGGGCGTCGGAAGCGTACAATCCGCCTGATCGAACTCCGTCATCAGATCCACCACCGACGCTCGAGCATTCTGATGATACACTGCCCGCCGATAAGTCTCAGGACCATGTTCGTCCAAGGGCTCGTAGGTCGACACGTTGTCTCGCATATAATGGTACAGTCGGTAACCAGGTCCTCCCATCCTCATATCCAGTTTTCCAGTAACCTGAAGGATCGTATCGCGAATTTCTTCGGCAGATAGTCTTCGAGGCGGGAAGCGCCACAATAAACGACTATCCGCATCCACTTTAGCCGAAGCGGAATCCCAATCGGATGACTGTCGATACGTTTTCGAAGTCATAATCATCCTATGCAACGGCTTGATACGCCAGTCGTTCTCCTTTAGCTTAGCAGCCAGAAAATCGAGCAATTCCGGATGCGTCGGCAAACTTCCCATGTATCCAAAATCATTAGGCGTATTCACGATCCCCGATCCAAAATGGTAATGCCACAACCGGTTTGCCAATACGCGAGGCGTCAACGGATTGTCCGGGTGGGTAATCCACTCGGCATACTTCAAACGCCGTTCCGATTCCGAAGAATCTTCATCTAATTCGTAACCTTCGAGAGCATCGCTCAACGTAGAAAGGCTCCCCGGTTTCACTACCTCTCCTGGTCGCTGAGGACTTCCTCCGATGAAAACATGAAACGGCCCCTCAGCATCAGTCTTGTCGCGCTTGCCAATCCAAGCGGTTGGGAGCTGGGGGACACGGCCTATTTCCTTTTTCAATCGACCCAAGGAAACCGTCCATTCCCGCTTCTGGTCACGTTCCTCTAGAGTTACTCCGAGTTGAGCCAGTCGGTGATCGAGGTGACTTGGATTGGTGTTCTCGGAATTACGAGCCGGGTTAAGGGATTTAACATCGATCGGCTTCCGATCGCGCCCATGAGCCACTTCCCGCCAATTCTCTCCATCGAGCGAAACTTCGATTCGGTAATCCGCAACAAACGCAAAGGTAAACAATTCAGGAACTTGTTCCAATCGAGCGCTTGAAAACAAGACGCGATTGATGGGCGTTGTTTCGGCCAATTCTATAATCAAGTGATCCGAAGTAGCGATAAATCGTTGGTCCACCTTGCCGTCGTTCGTATGCTGCGTGCCGTATGCATTCGGAAAATCCTCGATAATTCGAGCCGGGCCACTCGCAATTCCTCCGTTCGCCGAAAGGGCCACATTGCGCGGAACCGAGGCATCCGACCACACTTCGAATTCGTCGATTCGAAATCCGGTTTTGCTTCTCGGGTCCAAATCTTGGGCTTCGCAGATCAAGCGAACGTATTTAGCGGATACGGTTGAGAAGATTTCTTCCACACCCCGTCTATCGACCGGCGGACGCGTCCAGAAGGTTTGGTAATCCGAGAGCTTCTCTCGAGCCCTTTTCAAAATATCCGTATCCAGAATTTCGATCTTTTTCTCTAGAGCCGATCGTTTTCGATTCAACGGATTTAGTTTCTCAGCTCGCTCGCGCTTCGACTCGGAAGTGGCCCAAGGAACGGATCCATGCCTTATTCCCGAGAACGTTGCATACGCTCGATAGTAATCGGCCTGGCTAATCGGATCGAATTTGTGGTCGTGACACCGAGCGCAACTTATGGTCATGCCCAGAAAAGCGCCTCCGGATGCGTTGATCATTTCATCTAGCGTATTCGCTCGGATCTGAGCCGCTTGAGCCGCGTCCTGATTTCTCACCGTATCATGCGGCCCAGCCACCAAAAAGGCAGAACCGATTTCCACATCCGGATCGCCCGCTCCAATCACATCCCCAGCCAAGTGCTCGCGAATCAGCGTATCGAATGGCTTGTCTTCGTTTATCGATCGAATCACGTAATCCCGAAACGGCCAAAGGTCCTTGATAATCCAATTTTGCTCGAAACCTACACTTTCGCCAAATCGCACCACATCAAGCCAGTGGCGTCCCCAACGCTCGCCATAATGCGGCGACCCCAGCAAACGATCGATTAAAGCGTCATATGCATTCGAATCAGTGTCAGCGACGAACGCTTCAACTTCTTCCGGAGTTGGCGGGAGCCCGATCAAATCGTAAGTCGCGCGTCGAATCAGAACGCGACGATCTGCTTCCGGATTGAGCGACAGACCCGCTTTACCCAGCGTCTCTTCGACAAATGCGTCAACGCTAACCAATATCGATTCTTCTATCGGCTGATACGCCCACCACGATTTATCCGCCTTAGATACTTCTTTAAGAACAATCGTTTCCGGCCAAACCGCGCCTTCGTTAATCCAAGCTTCCAGCTTCGCTGCCTCCGCTTCGGTCAAAGGCTCACCCTTCTCCGGCATCTCAGCAGGTTCGTCAGGCCCGAACGCCAAAGTGATCCAATGCAGCATGCTTTCCTCTGCATTGCCCGGAATCAAAATGTCTTCGCCCGCGCCAATGATGTCAGCCCGCGTCGCCATCGAAAAGTCTCCTTTGAGGATATTCGGATTGTGGCAA
>JAPKDW010000357.1 GCA_028822375.1 Opitutaceae bacterium
TCCAAGACTTCTTTTATTCCATCGCGAGTAATGCGTTCGATTTGAGAAAGAGAAGGAAATGCTTTTGCGGTAAAGCCTCCGGCGATATCGATCGATTGCATAGCCGTGGATCCTCCCTTTAATTCGTAAATGGCGGGACGTTTGACCTCGCCTGATATGCCGACCAATGAGCCGACGGGAGGGACGAAAATTACGTCGCCTGGTTGAATTCTCACGTCTTTGGACGTGTCGCCGCGCAGTAAGAGATCGTATAGATCGAATTCGGATATGACGTCTCCAGCTCGTTTCAATTGAATGTTCCGAAGCGAACCAATGGGCGTGATGCCACCGCTTACGAAGAGCGCGTTGGTCATGGTGGAGAGAGCGCTGACCGTGTAGGACCCGGGGCGGTTGACATCGCCGAGGATGAAGACGCGTATTGAGCGGAGTTCGCCGAGGGAGACGAAAGCTTTGATGCCGATCATCTGCTCGCTCACCCGTCGAGCGATTTCGCTCTTTAGTTCGGTAAAGTGCTGTCCTGCCACAGAGATTGGCCCGAGCTCGGGTATTTGGAGCAGACCGTCACGAGTTACGTAGAGGTCGTAGGATGCCGCGTTTTTTCCGAAAAATTGGATACGAATTTGATCGCCAGGACCGATGATGTAGTCAGCGGGCACTGGGATCTCGGTAGCAGGGGCGAATGTAGTGGGAGTACCGGCGAAGAGGTCGTAGCCGAATTGTTTGAGATCTTTTTTGATTTTCTTAGCAACGGGGACCTCGGCGGTAGTGACGATATCGGTAGCCATTTCGAATTCGGCTTCGATCTCTTCGTTGCTTGGAGCAGTATTGGGCTTGACCACTTCTGGGCGCTCGACGGGCTGAACGTTGATCGATCCTTGGGAGGCCTTGAATTTCTCGAATTCCGCCATTGCTTGAGCACGCAGGGAGGGTGGCAGGGCGTTCAGTTTTGCCTGCTGCTCGGCAGAGAGCGTTTGGGCGAACGCTGGGGTGCCAAGCAGAGAACCGAGGCAGAGCGAGAGAGTAATTAGGAATTTCATGCGATGTGGGACGCGTTTATTATCGAAAGATTAGAAGATTAGAAGATTAGAAGATTAGAAGATTGGAAAATCGGAAGATTGCAAGGATTGCTGGAGCGGGAAGGTTTTGTTTTTCGAGGGGATTGGTGAAACGGTCTGAGGGGGAGGCGAAATGAGGCTAGGGGCGTGATAAAAAAACTGCCGAGCGGATCGTTCGGTCTGTGAACCCTGACGAAAATTGAGTCGATTGAAGCCCCTTTGTCAAGGTGGCCGCTTTGCAGAGCGTTGCATTGGGAAATTCTAAGATTTTAAGACCTAAAAATTGTCCATGCGTCGGCTTTGGTGCCTCAGATTCCAAAATCCCCCAATCTAATCCTATCCAGATCCAATGTCCCCGATAATCCTGTCGCGGTAAAAAAAACTCCGCATCGCTCCGCTAGCCTACCGCCTGCCCAATAACTCCAGAACGCTCTACCGCCAACCCGCGTATCTGATCTGCGCCGACGCGGATCAGGATATCCGATCCCTGCTGCAACACGATCTCTGGCGCTGGCAGATCGAAGTTAACTTCCGCGACGAGAAAAGCCTTCTAGGCATGGGCATCTGCTTTCGATCAACGTTTCGGAGATTTAACGCGATAGCGATTCAAGTTGCTACAGGTTGTAGGGTAAGTTGATGATCTTGCACTTAACTCCGTTGAATCTCTCATCTCGAAAGGACTTCTTACCCATGCGTGCACTTATCCCTTGTTTGTTGTATTTCTCGTTTAGTTGCTGCGTCTTTGGGCAGTCTGATAAACCGAATTTCTTGTTCGTCCTAGCAGATGACTGCACCTACCTCGATCTCGAGGTTTATGGCGGGCAGGCTAAGACCCCGAATCTTAACAAGCTTGCGAGCGAAGGCATGACGTTCAATCGCTGTTATGAGGCGGCCTCCATGTGTTCGCCCACCAGGCACAATCTCTATACCGGGATCTATCCGATTCATAGTGGCTCATACCCGAATCACACTTTTGCGAATCCAGGCGCTAAGAGTATCGTTCATCACCTGAAAACAGCTGGCTATCGCGTGGCCTTGCTTGGGAAAACGCATATCGAGCCCAAGAGCGTGTTCCCATTCGAATACCTCGAAGGCATGGAATACGGCTATGATGATAATCAGAAAACGCCTGAAGGATCGGCCGTTATCCGAAATCCGAATCTCAAGCGGTTCATTGAGGAATGCACCGAAAGCGGAACTCCTTTTTGCGTGTTTGCAGCCTCTTACGATCCTCATGGCCCCTACACGCGGGGAGACTCTTCAGTATATAAGCCAAGCGAACTCTCCTTGCCGCCAAACATTTTCGACACCCCGAACCATCGTGAAAATTACAGTAAGTATCTCGCGGAATGCACGTTTTTCGATAGCCAAGTAGGGGAATGCCTTTCCTATTTGCGTGAATTCGAGGTTGAGAATTCTACGCTGGTTCTGGTGGCGACCGAGCAGGGAAGTTCTTTCCCATTCGGGAAATGGAACAACTACGAAACGAGTGTGCATAGCGGACTCATCGCTCGTTGGCCGGGGAAGGTTGCGGCAGGTAGTCAGTCCGATGCCATCGTCGAGTATGGAGATGTCGTTCCGACTTTCGTGGAAGCTGCGGGGGCGAGACTCGTGAGCGAAATTGATGGAAAGTCCTTCCTGGATATTCTCACGGGGAAAGCGACGAATCATAAGACCTACGCCTACGCCAGCCAAACATTCAGCGGCGTTAACGGGAATAAAGAGCCTTACGGAATGCGCACGATTGTGAATCGGAATTATCGATACATCCGAAACCTCAAACCCAGCGTGCCGATCACGTATTCGCAAACTGGAGGTTTTACTCCGAAGCTAAAGCCGGAGAGCGCAGGCTGGCGGGGGGAGATTGTCCGCATGGCCCAATCTGGCGACCAGAGCGCGAAGGATTATATAAACAAAATGGTCTATCGGCCTGCTGAAGAGCTTTACGATATCAACGCCGATCCGTTCTGTCTCGACAACCTCATCGATAGGGAGGAGCTCTCGGGGGTAAAAAACGAACTCTCTCTGGGACTCGATCGCTGGATGGGAGATCAGGGCGATCTCGGATGGGAAACCGAACTGAATGGATCGGAACGCACCAAAAAGACCAGCAAGCTATGGCGAGAAATTCGAGAAGCGGAAGCGCTGAAATAGACCTCTCTGCGTTGCTGCGAGGTTTCTTTCCTCCCCCAATACCTATGTCTCTCGCCGCAGCTCTTGCTGCGGAAACGAAATTTCGAACCCCAAGGTTATAGTGCTAAAACGAAAACTTCTATCAGTAATACGCACGGTCGGAGTCTGTCTGTTTATGACTTTGCTTTGCGG
>JAPKDW010000358.1 GCA_028822375.1 Opitutaceae bacterium
CAATAAGATTTATGGTGTCGTTTAGGATTACGTGAAAACTAAATATCGCGGACCTCTCCTATAGCTTAAAAACATCAGGTTTTGTCAGGATTGGCGTTGCCAATATAGGTCGGCTGAAGGCCGAATAGGTTTAATGCGCCCTTCAATGGTCGAACGAGGGCCCGGAACGAAGACGCCCAGCGAGCCGAACCTAATGTCGCCTTTGGCTACGCCTACGTTGCCTCCGGCAACCTTGACGAATATTATTTTATAATCGCTGGCGCTTCCTGAATTATCCGCAACCCGCAATTTTGCTTCGCCATCTACGCTAAAGCGCCGTCAATCTTCAATTTCCTAGCTGTATCCATAAAATGGAACACAAAGCATAAAAAGATCCCCAGAAAGCCGCCTAGCATTCCGGATGCTAGCACGATCAGCGATCGTTTGGGCCGTATTCTCACTTCAGGTACAAACGCAGGGTCGATAATTCGAAAAGCATATTCTTCTTTGGCATTGGCCAACATGGCGTTTTGCGTTTGCGATTCGATTAGGGTATAGAGGGAATCTCGGATTTCGATTACTTGTGTTTCCGTGAGCTGTTTCTTCAAATAGGTGAGATTCTTCTCGGTTTCAGCTTTGGCCTTTTCTCGCAGGTGCTTATTAATTCGCTCGGAAAGTTCATTTGCCCACTGAGTCGTTAGTTCTGGCTCTTCCCATTCGATGCCAAGCGTAACCATACCCGTTTTCTTGTCTTCGGAAATTTTAAGAATATTTTCACTAAATCGCTTATAGAGTTCGACCTCGGTGGGTTTCCCTTCGAGGCCGCGTCGCTCGCTCGCGCCGATCCACGTTTTGCTCTCAGCATCCCATTCGTCCCTGAATAGCGTCTTAATCAATTCTTTGTCGGCGAGGTAGGGCAGTAGGAATTTGCGGGACTTTAGCGTGGCGATCGCTGTTGCGGTATCGCTACCGCCGCCGATATTGACTCCTGCCATTGATGCGAGACCGCCCAATTGCCCCGCTAAGGCCGCTAGTCCGCCTCCAGACTCGTTTTCACCGGCAGGAGCGAGTAAGACTTGCGAACGATAGATATCAGTGGAACTAAGAGCGACGATGATTCCTATGATTCCTGCTAGGGGGCCGAGTGTAAGCCAAAGCCATTTCCGTTTCCAAACGATATTCCACAAGTCGATGAGGCTGAGCTCATCTTCTTCTGGATGACTATATTGAGGGGGAGGAGGATTCGTTTCACTCATTGGATTGGAAGATTGGAAGATTGAAAGATTGAAAGCCAGTTTGGCAGTCTAATGTAATTACTAAACCGCGGAGTTCGCGAAGGACGCAGAGGGTTATTCAGAAACGTTATTAACAATTCTGCGCAATCCGTCTTTGAGGAGTAAAACGGTTGAACTTTTTGTCGTTCAGCTTTTATACATCGAAGCGTTAGTTCATCGAGAAGGCAACGCTCGTAAGTTGATTCCAAAAGGTCAGGACCGAGCTCTTTATGAACCTCTATCGCGGCACGAATTATTTCGGCTGTAAGTTCTTTTAGAATCATCCTCTGCGATCTTTGCGTCCTCTGCGGTTAACAATTTTTGAATTCTAGCAAATCTTCGATTTACTTGAACGAATTAACCGCTGCCGCCCCGAGGGCGATTTGGTAGATGATTTGGCTTATCTCCCCCCAGAATTTGAGTGGCTTCATTCGATCGACGTCGACTGGCACTACGATCGTATCTCCTGGGCGAATTTCCAAACGGCCTCTAGGGAAGAAACGCGAACGTATATCTGTATTTACCTGTCCATTGGAGCGAACGATATAGATTTGTCGTTTATCCGCTCGTTTGAGGATTCCACCGGAGAGATTGATGTAATCATCTCGCCCGAGACCGGCTTTGTAGAAATGAGACGTTGGGTAGTTGACGCTGCCGATAATCGTGACCGATTGAGGCTTTTGTGGAACCAGTAGTCGGTCACCTCCTTCGATTGTCACTCGATAATCGGTATCCTGATTGAGGGTTTTTGGCAAATCGATGACCAATCGGCCAGTCGCTTGAGTATTTTCCAATTGGTCAAGTAAACCTTCAGCCGTCGCGATAGAATTGTTTGCAAATTCACCTTCTTGAAGCGTGGCAGCGCTCACGTCTTCCTTTAGGCGCTCACTCAGTCTCTCGATCTGTTTGGCTTCAGCTTGGCGTATGCTTTCTCTTAAAAATACTGCGCCTTCGGGGTGAGCGAGGTTGGTGAGTCCACCGGCGCGTTGAACGACGTGTTCGAGCGATTCTCCTCGTTCGATGGTGTAAGTGCCAGGGAAGCGAACTTCGCCGCTTATCTCAATCGTCTTTTGCTCATTCCATTCGGGTATGCGTTTGATTAGGATTCGGTCGAAACTCTCGAGATGGATGTTGGAAGAGCTGTTGATTGATCCAGTAAGGTCGATGGGTATTAGAACGGTTTCCCTTAGTTCTTTCCCATTTTCTATATAGCGAAGAAGTTCCGCTCCCAAGGTATAGGCTTCTTGAGAGTAACCGCCTGCGGCTTGAATTAAATCGCTCACTTGCATACCGCTCTCAAGAGGATATTCTCCAGGGTGTCTCACGTATCCCGATATCCTAATGATCGCTTCTCGTTGCTTGGAGTTGGCTTGGGCTCGAAGGCGTCCGACGATATTTTGAACCGTCGTTCGATAGGATTCCGAGTCATCATTGAGCACGTATACCTTGTCTTCCGATTGGAGCGTATGGTTTTCTTCGGATTGCGGGTTATTGAGGGCTTCTCGCAGGTCAGTTGAAAATACGGAAATATGACCAGTGATTGGATCGCGCCGCTCAACGATTGAATACAGTGTATAGGCATTTGTAGTGAAATCGCCGGCAGCCCTAATGAGCTTGCTGATGCTCATGTTTGCTTCGAGAGGGAAGTTACCTGGGTGTCTTACGCTGCCGCTTATTTCAATGACCTCAGCAGGGTTATCGAAATTCGCTTGATTGCGAAGTTTCGATATTATCCCGGTCAGTTCGTCGCGGTACTTGATCCTATTATCGTTCATTATCAGAACGCGGTCCTTAGCATGAAGAATGGAGTTAGCGTTGGAGTTGGGGTTTTCAAACGCGTCCATTAGATTTGTGGAAAAAACCGTTATGCGCCCAGAATTCCGTATTTGTCTTTCGATGACGACGTATCTCATGTCTGCGGTGGGCAGAACCTCATCTACGCTTTCAATGACGTCAGTCACTCTCATGCCATCGAACCATTGAAATATCCCTGGACGCTCTACCATGCCTGTCAGCGTTACTACGTTTTCGGCTCGTTCTAAAGTTGAGTAGATTTTTAAGACGTCTCCGTTTGCGAGCTCAAAGGAATCGTTTTCGCTGGTCGTTAGGTCCAGGTCCAAGAC
>JAPKDW010000359.1 GCA_028822375.1 Opitutaceae bacterium
TGGTGATGACGGACGATCAAGGATACGGGGAACTTTCCGTACATGGAAATCCTATCTTAAAAACGCCTCACTTGGACCGACTGCATAGCCAGAGTTTGAGGCTCACCGATTTTCACGTGGCTCCGATGTGTACTCCGACGCGGGGTCAATTGCTCACAGGAGTAGATGCGGCTCGCAATGCAGCGATTAACGTCAGCGCTGGACGTACTATGCTGCGGGCGAGTCTTCCGACCATGGCGGACTTCTTTAAGAGTAATGGCTACCGAACCGGCATTTTTGGGAAATGGCATCTAGGCGATAATTATCCATTTCGTCCGCAAGATCGCGGATTCGAAGAAACCCTTTGGTTTCCTTCGTCTCATATTAATTCGGTACCGGATTATTGGAACAACGATTATTTCGATGACACCTTCATGGTGAACGGAAAACGGAAGGTCATGCCTGGCTATTGTACGGATGTGTATTTCGAAGAAGCGATGAAATGGATGAAGAAAAAGTCCAATGCCGGGGAATCGTTTTTAACATACATTCCAACGAACGCGCCGCATGGACCGTTCTGGGCGCCAGAGAAAGAGTTGAATCAGGCTAGAAAAGCCATGGAAGGGCACGCACTACCACAGATTGGGGAAGCGGGTCGTGAGTCGTTTGCCGGCTATTTGGGCATGATCCTGAATGTCGACAATAACATGGGTCGTTTGATGGAGTTTCTCGAAAAGGAAGGCCTGGCCGATGATACGATCTTGATTTATCAAACCGATAATGGCAGTACGTTTGGAGAACGGTACTTCAATGCGGGCATGCGTGGTCGAAAGACGCAGCTATGGGAAGGCGGGCATCGGGTTCCGTTCTTTTTGCGCTGGCCAGGCGGCGATTTAGGCAATCCACGCGATATTGATGGCGTAACTCAAGTTCAAGATGTGCTGCCGACCTTGATGGATCTCTGCGGTTTGGTTCCTTCCGAGGCGCCTAAATTCGACGGAATCAGTTTGGCTCCGGTGTTTCAGGGGCAATCGGATTCGGCTCCAGCAGATCGTATGGTAGTTATCAACTACAGCCGTATGCCATTTGGCTTTGAGTTTGCTGGGCCTGATTCACCCTCGGTCATGCATCGAGAAGGTGCAGGGGTCATGTGGGGGCCTTGGCGATTGCTGGAGGACAAGGAGCTTTATAACCTGGAAAACGATCCTGGGCAGAAAAACGATGTGATCAAGAAGCACCCCGAAGTGGCGGCAAAAATGAGCGCGTTCCTCGATGCTTGGTGGGACGAGGTCGGGGATATCGCAAACGAACCGCAACTGACAATTATCGGTCATGAGGCCGAGAACCCTTCAATGCTAACTGCCTGCGAGTGGTTGGATGTGTTTGTGGATCAACAGGGACAGATTCGTCGAGGCGTGGAAAAGAATGGTTGGTGGGAATTAGAAGTGGCCGAATCTGGAACGTATGAGTTCGAATTACGACGTTGGCCCCGTGAAGCGGATACGGCGATCGTAGACGGATTGCCTGCGATTCAATTGACGGCGGGAGATCGTGGTCCCGGAGCAGCCCTACCCATCAAGTCTGCTCGAATTCAAATCGGAAGGGAGTCGCAGAGCAAGCAGGTCAAGCCAAAGGATAAATCCGTTACATTTACTTATGAATTAGAAGCGGGGCCAACACGGCTTTATACTTGGTTTGAAAAGAGCCCTCGTGTTGGGATCACTGGAGCTTATTACGTTTACGTGAATAAGAAGTGATACTAATTATTCTAACCACAGATTGCACGGATAACACGGATATGGTTATAAAAACCCCACAACCAGATCATCTGTGCCTTCTGTGAAATCCGTGGTTAAAAAGCATTACTCCGATACTTCCTCAATATGAAACTCAAAGATTTTATAAGCAAACCTCGAGCTGTTCTATTGGCCGTATCGTTTTCTGGGATGACGTGTCTAGCCGAATCGGCTCCACTGAATATTCTCCTCTTTACGGCGGATGACCTACATCGTGATTCTTTGGGTTGCTATGGTTCGCCTGTAGAGGCAATAACGCCGAATTTGGATCGCTTCGCTCGAGAAGGGATGCGATTTGATAATGCTCATGTGAATACAGCCATTTGCGAGCCGAGCCGCAAGATTCTCGCGAGTGGATTGTACGGTTTCAATAGCGGATCGATGGGCTTCATGAAGGTGCGGGAGAACGTGCCAATAATTCATGACACCTTGGGTGAAGCAGGCTACTTGACTGGCGTTATTGGCAAACTGAGACATTCAACGCCCAAAGTGTCTTATGAGTGGGACTACGCCTTTGGTCGGAAAGGCATGGGGGATGGTCGGAATCCTACCATCTACTACGAACGCAGTCTGGCTTTTTTCGAAATGTGCAAGAAAGCGGGGAAGCCGTTCTATTTCATGGCGAATTCCGAGGACCCGCATCTTCCGTGGTACGATCCGGAAATCGGACCCATTAGAGGAGCAGAAGCGCCAACGCGTTTGTATTCGCCAGACGAGTTCCCCGTACCCGATCACCTGCCGGATATTCCAGGAGTGCGTAAGGCTCTGGCCAATTATTATAATTCGACCAAGCGTATGGACGATACATTCGGTAAGGTAATGCAAGCCCTGGACGAGTCTGGAATGCGCGAGAATACACTGATCGTGTATTTATCCGATAATGGAATTGCGACGCCATTTTCCAAGTGCAACACGTTCTTGGCAAGCACGCGAACACCGTTTCTTGTTCAATGGCCGGTAGTAGTGAAACCAGGGTCGATTAACGACAGTCTGATCTCGTCAGTTGATTTTGCCCCAACAATACTGGAAGCTCTCGGATTGGCGGCGCTTCCGCAGGCGGATGGACGGTCGCTTGTGTCCTTGTTCAAAAACTCGACTAGAGACTCCGGGAAGTCGTTTGTTTTCACTCAAGTGGATTCGAAAGTGGATGGAGCGGCAATTCCTATGCGCTGCGTACAGAATAAGAAATTTGGATACATGTATAATATGTGGCATCGGGACGATTATTATTATCGAAACAATAATGAGGTCGATGTGATGAAAGCGATGGAAGAGGCGGCTGAAAGCAATCCGGCGATTTTGGCCCGAATCATGCAGTATCGCTATCGTAGCCTAGAGGAACTCTACGACTTGGAAAACGATCCCGGTTGTTTGGTGAATTTGGCGGAGTCGCCCGAATATCGAAGTATTCTCGATTCCATGCGGGGACAAATGGAGAGTCGTATGGAAGCTAGCGGAGATCCGCTATTGCGAGCATTTCAAAATCGCGGGAACGCGGGGATCGTACAGACTGAATTCGATAGCGTTTATCCGGATCACAATCCTGTGATCAGGCGAAAGGAATGGGAGCGGTATTGAAATTTTTCCCCACAGATTACGC
>JAPKDW010000360.1 GCA_028822375.1 Opitutaceae bacterium
CGGAAAACAAAGCTCGCTTGGCTTTGTACACCGCAGCGATTAGCGAGATCGCGGACTCGAGAGGCGCAATGTTCGTTAATCTCTTTTCAGCGACGCAAGAGCTTTACGCAAGCAGCTCCGAGCCTTTGACGATTAATGGCGTTCATTTGAACGAAGAGGGAAATCGACAGGTAGCCGAAGTGATCGCCCGAGAATTACTTGGAAAACGGGTCAGCGCGAATCGTTCGTTGGAGCAATTGCACGAAGCCGTACTGGATAAGAATTGGCATTGGTACAATCGTTTCCGAGCGACTGACGGCAACGATGTTTGGGGTGGGCGTTCGACGCTGACTTTCGTGAACGAGCAATCGAACGCGGAGATTCTGAAGCGCGAATTGAAAATGCTCGACGTAATGACTGCCAATCGCGACCAGCGTATTTGGGCTGTTTCGAAAGGCGATGTCGAGCAATCCGTTGTGGACGATCGCAATGTTCCTCAGCCTATCGGAGTCATTTCGAATGTTGGCGGTGGCAGCAAGAGTTCGAATGCGGAGAAGGAAGGCTCTACGAATTACCAGATGGGAGATGCCGCCATCTCTAGCATGAAGGTCGCGGATGGCTTTAAGGTGAATCTCTATGCGGACGAATCCCGATTTCCTGAGCTGATTAATCCGGTTCAAATGCAGGTAGATGGCAAGGGCCGCATCTGGGCGGCAGCTTGGCAGACCTATCCCAAGTGGGAGCCGCTCAAGGAAATGGGCGACAGTATTTTGATTTTCTCCGACGAAGACAACGATGGCTCGGCAGACAAGATGGTCACCTTTGCCAAGGTGCATAATCCGATTGCCTTCGAATTCTGGAACGGAGGCGTCATCGTCGCTAGCCAACCGGAGATCCTTTTCCTAAAGGATACTGATGGAGATGACGTGGCCGACGAACGTATCGTGTTGTTACAAGGTACTGGATCGGCGGATACGCATCACTCTGCCAATAACTTCGTGTACGGCCCTGATGGATCGATCTACTGGCAAAGCGGGATCTTTCTTCGCAATGCATTCGAGCATCCTTGGGGAGCTCCTTTGTCTACGGCATCTTCGGGCATGTACCGATTTGATCCTCGTCGTCATGCGATTAGCTTTCACGCGGAAAATCGACCAAACTCGCACGGCATCACTTTTGATCGTTGGGGGTATCACTACGCGACTGATGGGACTTCGGGGCGGACTTATCAAGTGCGGCCGGAAGCGAATTCATTCAAAATGCATGAACTCTTCAAAAAGGAGGTTCGTCCCGTAGCGGCCAATGCGATTATTTCCAGTTCGAATTTCCCGGATTCGATGCAAGGCAATATTCTCGTTTGCAATACGATCGGCTATCTCGGCCTGAAGCAATACGCTCTCGAGCGCGGTCCTCAGTCTGGCGAAGTTTGGGGTGAACCTGCTACTGATTTACTCTATAGCGCGGATAAGAATTTTCGTCCTTCCGACGCGGTTTTCGGAGAAGATGGAGCATTGTACATCTCGGATTGGCAGAATGTCATCATTGGTCATATGCAGCATAATATTCGCGACCCGAATCGCGATCACAAGCATGGTCGAATCTATCGCATGGTATCGACCGAGAAGCCGTTGCAAAAACCGGTTAAGATAACAGGCGCGTCCTTGGCTCAGTTGATGGAAAACTTGGAACATCCAATTGATGGCGTACGTCACCGAACTCGCGTCGAACTAAGCGCGAGAGAAACCGATAAGGTAATCTCAGCGGCCAACAAATGGGTCGGGCAATTCGATCCGAAGAGCAAAGAAGATGCTCATCACTTTCTGGAAGCTCTTTGGACTCACCAACAGCATAACGTGATCAACGACGATCTGCTGAACATCGTTCTCGCATCTCCCGAACCTCATGCTCGCAATGCCGCGAAAACGGTAGAACACCTTTGGTATACCGTTAATACAACCGGAGGAGAGGGGCTTGTCGTCGTTAAGGCGCCGAAGAAGGAGCCGAAGCTGAAGTCCGGTGTGGTCGCAGATACCGCAGAGCTAACGGAGGTACGTATTGGCACGATCGTCGAGAAGATGCAGTTCGACGTGAAGGAGTTTGTCGTGAAAGCGGGCAAGAAGGTTAAACTGACCTTTTTCAATTCTGATTTCATGAATCACAATCTCGTCATGGTTCAGCCTGGCGCGGCGGACGAAGTCGGGATGGCTGCCTTATCTATGGGCGCGAAAGGTTTCGAAACGGGATACGTCCCCGTAAGCGACAAGATTTTATTCGCTTCCAAATTGCTCGAGAACAAAGAAGAGCAAGTTTTCGAATTCGTGGCTCCTAAAAAGCCGGGCGATTATCAATTCGTATGCACCTTCCCTGGACATCATATTATAATGCGAGGCGTCATGAAGGTGATTAAGTAATTACTGGACACGTCTTATTTAGCGCACGCCTCGGGGATCAAGCCTCTGAGGCGTTTCGGTTTTGGAGTACGCTAAAGTTTCTATTCTCGAGTGAGGGTTTAACCACAGATCACACAGAGAACACGGATGAACTTAGGGTAAGGTTTTCCGTTTGCATGACCCTAATCTCATGGAGCTTAGGGTCACTTCTCGAGAGAAAGTAATTAAGAGCTTGGACCTTCTTCTGCACCGGTTTCCACGAGGATGCCAGATTGATTGATCTTCTGCTTGAGAGCTTTGATTTCGTCTTCCCAGGTATCGATCTGGGATTGGTCGAGCGTGTTCGCTTGAAAAGCTTTGGCTCCTGCGGGAGTTACTTGAGTTTCCCAAAGGTAGAGGCTTTGCAAATTGTCGAGGTCTTCGAGGCGTTCGAGACCGCTGTCGCTTACCTGGGTACCGTAAAGGTTCAAATAGCGAAGTTTTTCAAGGTTCGCGACATGTTCGAGACCTTCGTCGGAAATCGCTGTTTTTTGTAGATAGAGACGCTCCAAGTTCACCATTCCGGAAAGGGCGGCTAGCCCGTCATTCGTGATGTTGCTGAATCCAATTTCGAGCTCTGCGATATTCGCTGCGACTGGGGCAAGCATGGCGAGGGCTTCGTCATCGAATTTGCTTTCGCCATAGGGCGCCTTAACGCGTATTAAAGGAGAGTCCAGGGCAATAGGCTGCAAATTGATGCGTGGATCTTCTTGAAGTTCGGCAACCGCGCCTGCGATCTCTTCCCAGCTAGGAACGTCCAATTCGGCGACCATGGCTTCTTCTTCGGCTACGAATGCTGGTTGTTCGAGTTGAGCGATCATCGCGCTTTCGATCGTTTCGGGAAGTTCGAGTTCCGAGAGTAAACCGGCATCAGGAGCGCCGTTTTCTACCCACCATTCTAGAAGAGCGATCTGGGAATCGCTTGGTTGACGTTTGCCTTCGGGAAGCATG
>JAPKDW010000361.1 GCA_028822375.1 Opitutaceae bacterium
TGTCGAGGTAGCTACACCGAGAATTCGGTGTGGAGTCTGCAATAATTCTCTCAAATAGAACTTAAGTTGACGCGTATGCGCTAAGCGGGACCAGCCCTTCATCGAAAATACGGACTTATTCGACGGCTGAGGTCTTTTTACGAAATTCTTGTCAGTGGTTTGAAGAAACCTTTAGCATTTTGGTCGTGATTTCTTGGCGATTTGGAGCAACTATTTGCTCCTATGAAAATACTCCGACTTCTTACCCTGGCGTTCTTGCTATTAAATAGTCTCGCCTATGCCCAAAAAGCAGCTCCGGCATTGAAGCCTTCGGGCGATACGCACATTGCCATCCCAAGTGCGGCTTTCGGTAAGGAGTATTTGATGTCGACATCGGTCATCCCTCAAGCGGGAGCAGCGACAGGAACTGGATTGGCTGGTCGGATCGTGATCTTCGAAGCTTATGAGAATGAGGTGGATCTCTACGAATCAACTCGTGGTCAGGTAGTGACGGATGATCTTCCAGCTCGTCGATTATTAGCTACGTTTCCGGTAGTTTCCAAAAGCGGCAATGAAACGATTATCGATTTCAACCAAGGAATGCGGCGATTGCTTTTTCAAGGATGGTATTCGGTTAGTAAGAAATTCGATCCAGGGGTCTTTGAACGTACTGCCGAATTGCCGCAAGCGCGTGTCTTTGGTGTAGAATTAGAGGATGGGCGATTAGTAGTGCGGCAGACGGTTCAAGCGCGCAACCGGGCGAGGGATCAAAATCGTGAGACACGTCTTGAGATACGCTATTTCATCGCTCCCTATGTCGAAAGCGATTTCGAGGCTAAGGAAATGAATCCGGCTGAGACACGGTATGCTCGTTTCTGGGAGACTCAACCGCAGCTCGAATTATCAACAGGTCGACAAACCGTTAAAATGGGGCGATTTGATGATTCGAAACCTATCGTGTTTCACTACAGCGCGAATACACCAGAGGAGTACGAAGATGCGGTGAAGGAAGGCATACTTTATTGGAATCGAGCATTTGGGAAAGAGATCGTGAAAGTTGAGAAAGCTCCTGATGGCGTTACGGCTCCAGATGCTCAATACAATGTTGTTCAGTGGGTACCGTGGGATAATGCTGGGTTCGCCTATGCGGATATTTTATTGGATCCGCGTACCGGTGAGGCGATGCATGGCCAGGCTTTCATGACGAGCGTATTCGGAATTTCAGGAAAAGCTCGCGCTCGCGCGTTGATTCGCGCGATGGCTGATATTGTGAAAGAAGCGGAAGAGTCGGAGGACGATGATTCGGACGATGATGAATCGAATCATTCATTCTTTGGTTTTCATTCGGCCTGCAGCATCGATCCGGTCGAATTCGCTAAGCAATTGTCAGCTGGTTTGGAAGAATTGCTAGCGGATCCTGAGCTTACTGATGAAGCGGTGCTTAAGCTCTCACAGGATTATGTGAGGGAAGTTGTCGCTCACGAAGTAGGGCATGTCATTGGTCTGCGTCATAATTTCGCAGGAAGCTTGGATGCGACTTTGAGTCCCAAGGAACTGGATGAATTTATTAAAGATTATATCGCTGGCGAAGATCTTGAAAAATACGCGGATAAGTCGACGTCGAGTTCGAGCATGGAGTACTCCGAGTTTAAGGCTGCGGTATTCGTGGGTTGGCAAATGAAAACTCAAGATGAAGCATTGGCTCACGACAAAGCGACGATTCGTTGGGGCTATTTTGACGATAAATCCGTAGTGGAGGATAAGATGCTTTTCGGTACGGATCCAGATGCGAATATCTTCGGCGATGTAATTCGCTTCGACTACGGAAAGGATCCTTTGTTGGCTCGCTACCAGAAGCTATCTAGTCAGGTTCGAATGCTTCCCAATAGTGTCATTGAAACCTTCATACGAGCGCGAGCGCCTCAGGATCCACGGGATCGTCGGCCGCTGGAAACGGTGAATTTGAGTGTCTCGGGATACGCTAATCGTATAGGCGCTTCGTTTAAAGGTATCCTTTCTTGGTTTGAATCGAAGACGCGATCGCGTCGCGTCGAAAACGCTTTCGATTTTATTGGAGAGTTGAATGAGGACGAACGTTGGGAGGCCCATTGGGACTATTTGAATGAGCAACTCAAGAGCCTTGGAGGAATCGACCGAGTGGGATTCTCCTATCTGCCAGTTGATATGAAATTGGAGTTGAAAGAGGATCCTGAGGGAGTGGTTGCTGCTCCGAAAATCGATGCGAAGGAGCTTTCAGAGAAACTCGAAAAGCTCCTCGAGTCCGACACCTATTCGAGCTTCGTGGGACTAGATGAAGAAATCTACGAATGGACGGATGAGGAAAAGGTGATTATTCTGAAGCAAGGCAAGGCGTTGTTTGCCGAGCTGGAAGAGGCTGTCTTGCTCAAGATATTCGAGATTCTGGAAAAGGCGCCGCGCGATTTAGCAGTTAAGGCGACTGGAGGATTGAGTGATGAGGATGTGGTTTCGAAACTCGAGACTCGAATCGTGGAGCTGGCGAAGGCCGTTCTCGAAGCGAAGGACAAGACCTCGAGAATTCGGGGGAAGGTAGACAAGGCATTTGTCGAAGTAGTTGATTTCAAATACAAACAGGAAACGCGTTTAGCAGCGGCCAAGGCATTGAATGATAAGACGGGTTCATTCCAAGCCTGGTCGAAGGAGGCGAAGGAAAAGCTCCACGAAAGTTTAAAGAAGTCAGTCGAGGAATCATTGAATATCGGACATTTTAAGAAATTCGAGGATTCGATGCTCTCGCGTTCTTTGCGCGAATGGTACCTCAAGCAGCAAGCAATCCTGAAACTTTTGCCTGCTGGAAAGAAGCCAGACGAGAAGAAGGGAGCCTAGGGGAAGTATGTTGTTGTTTGAGATTAAGGGAAACCGGTTTTTTCAATGTTGATTAGACTTACGCTTATTGCGGCGGTTGTTGTCGTTGTTGTGGTGTTCCTCAGTTATGGGTGGGCGTCGATTGAGCGTAAGTTGCTATTCTATCCAAGCCATGGGACGGATTTCCAGGGACTGCAGCCATGGTTGAAGGATAATCGGCTTATTGGTTTTTCGCGGATAGTTGAGTCACCGAAGAATGTTTGGCTATTGATCCATGGAAACGGAGGACAGGCGGCGGATCGCGCATATGCGGTTCATTGTTTCTCGGACGAGGACTCGGTATTCATTCTTGAATACCCTGGTTATGGCACTCGTTCTGGGAAGCCTTCGCGAAAAACGTTTAATGAAGCCGCGGAGGAAGGTTATTTTGAATTGAGACGGCTGTATCCGGAGATTCCCGTTTGCGTGGTAGGGGAATCTATCGGAAGCGGAGGCGCGTCTTATCTCGCATCGCTTGATTCGCCTCCAGATAAAG
>JAPKDW010000362.1 GCA_028822375.1 Opitutaceae bacterium
CCTAATTCTGCTGCGGCCTCGGCGATGCCGCCCTACCATAATTACCCCCCCAATCTACCGTCGTAATCGTCGCGATCCGATTCAGGCGCTAACGGGTACTGAATCGACTTTCCATCGCGTCCGCTCCGATAGATTGCGGTAAATAGCTCAACCGTTTCTCGACCAGCCAGTCCCGTTACACTCGGCTCTCGCTCATCGATTATCGCTTCCAAGAAGTCATCTATTTGCAGAGCGTGGTAACGCTCCATTGCATTGGTCGTTCTAAATCGTTCGGTATCCTCCTTGGCCCACTCCGCCAATTTACCCTCTTCGCCGGGAACGGTCCAAAAATCGTTTAACGGCGGCTCTTCGATATTAGACATCCCTGCGATGAACATCGCGCCTCCATCGGTTTGCACTCCAAGCATTGCTCCGTTCGAACCAAGCACGCTCACTTTGCCGTGAATCGCAGGATTGTAGGAATTGCTCACCATCACCTGACCCAGAGCTCCGGATTTAAATCGAATCGACGCCACCGCCGTATCCTCAACCTCGATATTCGGATGATTTAAATTAGCCCAATAGCTGCTCACTTCCGCGACCGGACCCATGTACCAAAGCAAAAGATCCAATTGATGAACCGCCTGATTCACCAACACTCCGCCTCCTTCGTTCTTCCACGTTCCGCGCCATGGATCGCTATCGTAATAGGCCTGATCCCGCCAACCAAGTACGGTAACCGTACCCAAAATAGGCTTACCAATTTTTCCCGCCTCGATCGCATCATGAATACGAGCGCACGGTTCGTAAAATCGACGCTGGCAAACCATGCTAAGCTTCACCCCGCTTTTCTGAACCACTTCCAAGATCGCATCGCAATCTTCCAACGATGACGCCAAAGGTTTCTCAACCAGAATATGCACGCCAGCTTCAGCCGCAGCGATCGAAGGATCCCGATG
This sequence comes from Opitutaceae bacterium, assembly GCA_028822375.1. Classification (GTDB taxonomy): domain Bacteria; phylum Verrucomicrobiota; class Verrucomicrobiia; order Opitutales; family Opitutaceae; genus Pelagisphaera. Next base: position 939 of record JAPKDW010000362.1, read on the forward strand.
AACGGGGTGTGGCGTACAGATGCAAACCGCCTCGACTCCAGATTCCTTAAGAAAGGCATCCAAATCCGTATACGCCTTTACGCCATACTGATCCGCAAATTTCTGCGTCTTCTCTTCCGTCCGACCAAGCACGGCCGTAAACTCGCTCTTCGAATTAGACGCAAGCGCAGCAGCATGCAAATGCCCGACCTTTCCAGCTCCAATAATTCCTGTCTTAATTTTTCGCATACCAAAATTCTAAAATCATCAATCGAACCGGCAAGGTTCATGATCGATCGCTTATCCGTATTCCGTCTAAGGCGTCAGAATAACCTTAGTCAGGCCTTCCTCTCCCTTATGCAATCGAGCGAACCATTCCGCTCCATCCGCGAGCGGCTTCACTTCGCTAATCAAACAATCAACGTCTATCATTCCCCGAGCGATTAAATCTAAACACGCTGGATACTCGCCCGCCGACGCGCAGGTGCCGATCAATGTCAACTGACGTGTAACGATTTCCTGCGAAGGCATATCGACCGTTTTTGCGAGATTGCCGACAAGCGTGCAGCTCCCCCCTTTTCGCAATAACGCGATGGCTCCCTGAATCGTAGGGGCGATCCCAACCGCTTCGAACGCAAGATCGGCTCCACGCCCGCCAGTCGCTTCCTTAATCATAGCGGTCACATCCACCTTAGAAGGATCAAGCGCTAAATCCGCGCCCAATTTCTTCGCCGTCTCGAGCTTACCCGCATCAAGATCAATCACGGCCGTAAAACCACAGCCCGCGGCTTTCAAGGCCTGCAAACAAAGCAAACCGATCATACCCCCGCCAAAAACGACCGCCGAATCACCTAACTGCAAAGGTGTCCGAGCAACTGCATGCACCGCTACCGACACCGCCTCGACCATAGCCGCTTGCTCGAAGGAAATCGCGTCCGGCAATCGATACAAAATATGAGCTGGAACCGCTACGTATTCCGCAAACGCTCCGTAGCGCCGATAGTCGTCGCACGAAACTCCCAACACCATGCGGTTATCGCAAAGGTTCACCTCGCCTCGACCACAATGCCAACACTCGCCGCAATAAACCGTTGAATCAAAGGTTACGCGATCTCCCGCCTTCCACTCGCTATCAACCGAAGAACCCACCTCGGCAATCGTTCCAGCCGCTTCATGTCCCATCACAATCGGCGGGATGCGTCGACCGCTCGAACCGTCCATTCCATGAACGTCACTCCCGCAGATGCCACACGCTTTTACGCGAATCAGCACTTCGTTTTCTTTAATGCTAGGAGAATCGATTTCCTTGTATTCGAATTTCTCGTACTCAATAAGTTCTAAGGCTTTCATATTCAAAAAGGGATCTAAGCTTTGGGAAGCGCGAGGCAAAGATCCTCGAACACCGAATAACCATGACTCCACCCAAGTATCCGTAAACCAATAAATGACGAAACTTCGCCTTTTGATTTAGACGTCGAATAGCAAACACAGTCGGACAATCATTCGATCAAGCCATCCAGGACATGAATTTGGTTGGATCCAACTATTTCGGAAAGCACCTCGACGATATCATCAAAAAGCGCGTAACCGATAAATCGCGGGTAAAGCTCGGTGAGCTCGAACTCGTCGACACCATACCCGAAGAAGAATAAGACCACTCCCGAGGTATTGTTAAGGTAGCGACCGATCTCCGAGCGGTCATCATTGTTGAAGGTGCTGATCCCGCAATGGCCCATACGCGTCAACTTAACTGAAATCACCTAAAACCACGCCGCTTTACGATGTAGCGACGACGAGACCTCGGCGTGGAGCCTGCAATGCCCGCAACTGTAGGATGGGTCGCCGACCCGCCGACTAGGATGAGATATCGCCTCAGCGAGACGACCAACAAATTCGAACTTTTCAAAATTAACCGTATTGGTTTTCAATTGTGGTGTTCCCTCCGATTTATTTAACAGTCTCTTCGCGGTTTCGCGTGAGTCCCCTTCCGAACTTTCTTTCGTATTTTTTTAAGTTTCCGCCAATGTGCTCAGCAGGATAAGTAAGTGATTGGGCGATAATAGGTTTTTCGGTCTCGGCGTTTCATTTGATGAGACTACGAGGTTAAGATCCCGACCAAATTCGAAAAAAGAATGCTACAATATTGGAGATTGAACAATTTCCGTAGATGCGTACTATTCGAATTTCTCTAATCGCCCCGTTCCATGAAACTGAAAATAACCCTAATTTCCGCAATCCTAGGAGGATGCCTCTGCTCAGCTCAGCAAAGAGCCGATCTGGAATTCGAGCCTCCTATAATGAGTCAAGCCTATGCCGAAAACAAGGGCCCGATCGTCGGCATAGATGAGGCTCATGAGAATTATCACACTGCCAATGGACGCTACAGCGCGTTTGCAAAGCTTCTTCGTCGAGACGGCTATCAAATAG
>JAPKDW010000363.1 GCA_028822375.1 Opitutaceae bacterium
GGCCTGTAACCATCGGTCAGAATATCTGAACCCGTCTAATCCTCTCCTAGCCCATCCAGGGCTTCGAGACGTTCCTCAATATCTGGGTGAGTAGAAAGAAACTGAGTAAATCCAATCTCCACCGTATCCATATGGAGCAGGACAAGAGCTTCCTTCATTGCCTCCACCCCAATTCCGCCCTTCTCAAGAATCCTACCAGAGAACAGATCGGCTTCAGTCTCGAAGGAGCGAGAGTATCGCGATTCAATAGCTAAAGCCGGTAAGGACGCAGCCATACCTCCCAAGGAGGACAAATCGCCCAAAGCCAATGATGCGATTAGAAAAACACCGCCATCTTGAATAAGCGACCGTACTCCGTGCTGAAGCTCCACATGGGCGAACTCATGAAGGAAAACAGCGACCATCTGTTCTTCAGTCTCGCAGAGCTCTACGAAATCCTCGGTCGCAATCACCACTCCTGAAGGCAAGGCAAACGCATTCGGCCCTACTTCAGGAGCATCGTAGATGCGGAGTTCATATTCAAATTCCTCACGCCTCTCCTCCCCGAGTAGTCCCAAAGCTCTCTCAAAGGCGCCCTCCGCCTTACGATGAACTTTCATCGAATAGCTTTCCTCGAACGAACCATACGCTTCCATCGCATCAATGCTGCTTTCCGTAATCGTTCGACGGATACTCTGAGGTACTTCAAACGCTACGTATTTCGCCAATACAGGAACGCCATACGTCAAAAATAGAAAGGTGAACGCAAACACTCCAACAAGACTTCCCAATGCAACGAGCCATCGGGATTCCATCCAGTCGACCAATCGCATAAGCCTGCTTTGCGAAACGAAAGCCTCGCACCTTCCCAAAGCTGCATGATCATCCGTCTCAAATCGGACGCCATCCGCAAATCGAATAACTCGACTCGCTACGCCAAGCTTTGGCTCAACTTCATACTCGCTTTTAGAGTACTCGATAAGCTCATCTTCGATCGCCAAAATCACTTCTCCTCGCTCAGAGACACGAACCTTCGCATCAAAAGATCGAGAAGAGCTCCTTCGATATGCGATGCCGCAAAATTCGATCACAACCCAATTTCGAAATCCATGAAATCCGTCGCCGCTTCGCCAAACGCACCTTCATCTTCATGCTCCGCGGCAAAATGTTCTCCGAGTTCTCCATTAGGGGCGAGTACATACAAATTTTCAAATCGGTATTTAGCCATTCGAACCTTAGCCCACGGGACCAACAGGCCCAACGTTAACACGCTGGCCAAGACATTGCTAACCGCGATCCCAAGAAATTTGAAGAGCTTCATCTTCGACTCAAATCGGAATTTTCCTATCGACCAAACCGACAAATTATAATTGAACAACAACATCCACAGGCCTTGTTGAAGGCCTGTGGCAAACACAATAACCAAGAAATAGCCAGCGACCATACTCGTCATCATTCCAGGCGAAAGATCACCCTCAATCGGCGCTGCCCCGAAACCACCGCCAAAAAGAGCCGCAACTCCAAAGGCCAATAGAGCTATTCCTAAATACAAACCAAACACGATAGCTCCAAATAACATATAGTATTTATAGTACTCTCCAGCAAGCGGCTTGAAATTAAAATAGCCCTTCCCAAACTGAAGATTGTCCATGAAATACTCCTTCTTCTTCATTGCCCAATACGGGATAATCAATCCCAGCGTAAACGGCACGACAAACGCCCACCCAAGATACGTCGTATAAGAGTCGCTCAAGTGGCCCGAAAACTTGAAACGCACATTTCGATAAGCCGTATTCCTCGATCTAAATCGAAGCGTCTTATAAACCATCCAAGGAGCGGCGACCCCATATAAAATTAAAACGGGGTAGACGAAAAAGGGATTGAAAAATCCTGCCCCTAAGTAAAGCGCAAAGAACACAAGAGCAACCAAGTACCCAATCAACAGGCTTTTAGGCTTTGCTAAATAATCGAACGAATGCCCCTCCAGTCGAGTGTTCGCATGGAAATATCGTCGTGAACGTACCGCAGCCCAGGGCCAGTAACAGCCAAGCGTTACTACGGACAGTAGGAGATTGACTATCCAAATTCTAAAATATTCGCCAGTAGCTCCAGTAAACTCGAAACCTACAGGCCTCAATGGAGCTGTAGGCGATTCCTCTGTCGTTGGACGATCCGTAGGCGAAGCAGGTTGAGCCTCTTCGGAATGAGCGTTATCTTCTGAGTTGGGTTGATCGGCATCCATAATTTCGTACATTGGGACCAAAGGCCCAAAATCGCGAAAACAATCGCAAATCCAAAATGAGGGGGTTAATAAGAGCATGCCATCAAGGCGCTCAATCACCTTAAAATCAAGTCCGTAATTTTACGGCCTCCTAATGCGTAAAAACCGAATCAATTCAACTGCGCCAATTGGTGCTCGCCCACGAACGCAGCGTACAGCGTTTCCCTACTAAGCTGCACCACGATCTACTACGATGCAACCCCGCCTACTCTACGGTAATCGTGATTTCCGAAGAAATCACGGCAGGAGAATGGGGAAGGTGTATTTTGTCTCCCAATACGAGTCGAAGCGTATGCTTTCCCGGAGCCAGTTTGATCTTGTCTTCCGTTTGGCCTTTTCCGAAATGCATCAGCTTATCCGAAGCGGGAAGCGGCATATCCAAATTTGGCAAATCCTTCGTATCGATAATCAAATGGTGATGGCCTGTATCCGGAACATCCACGCCAGCCGGAGCCACTCCCATGCCCACCAAACCAAATCGAACACGAACGGGAGACTTCACCGTAGCTCCATTTCTCGGCGAAATGATGTAAACCTTCGCCCCTTTGGGAGACGGTGTTTTAGGAAGCGTATCTGCAGCGAACAACGGCGACAGAGCGATAGAGAGAATCAGAACGGATAATAAGGCTTTCATGATTTTGGAATAGATTAAACGTTTCAGCCAATAGCTGTCTTGGGAGTCGGATGAAGAGAGTTCGTTAACGTGGAGCCATGGACGCGACGCCTACGTATTGTGAGAGCATGCCCCAATTCGAGATCGGGTAAAGCAGATTGAGTCTCATTCAACAATCAATCGTGCTCCACTAAGAAACTGATTCACTCCGGCATTTTGAAAACCGCAGGATCGACATCCACATTCGGCTCGAATGATTCGATCTGCATTTTCATGCCCATCCCCATCATATCCACCTCAAGTAAAGCCGGTAGCATCAGATCCCCATAGGCTTCGTACACCGTCATACGGGTGGTCATCGGAATCTCTCCCTGCGCTCCCATGCCTTCAACCCCAATCGTCTTTCTCAGCAGACCCGACTCAGATTTAGTACCGAGCAAAGCGACCCTTGAGAAACAAAGCTCCGAAAC
>JAPKDW010000364.1 GCA_028822375.1 Opitutaceae bacterium
GAGTTCGAATCGATACGCGGTGAAGCGGAAGTCACGGAGACCGCGAAAAGGGCCAGGGTTATGAGAGTTGGCTTTTTCATAAAAAAGAGGGTCTTTAAACGAGAGATTTGCCTTATTCTACCCGTAGCTCAGTGCTTTAGCAACCTGACCCAACGAAATCAATAGATAGAAATTGTCCAACTGAATTAATCAGAGAAAACAACTATTGTTGCAGGCAAATTGAAACCTAATCGGCTGAAAGCCGACCTATGTTCGCGAATGCGAACCCTGACCAAAGATGATATGGTAGATGATTTGTCAGGACAGCTACCGCTGGGCGGTATCATACAGGGCCCGCTCCGCGGCCTTAGGTTTGGGATACCAAGAGGGGTGGAGTGGGGGAATCGTGGTCGCTCGGTAAGCGGCTGCAACTCTTTTTGGTAAGGTTACCAGTTTTAGTTGCAAATTGGATATTGGCCTTCGTCAGTGTCAACAAGAGCAATCTTCCAATCTTCCAATCTTCCAATCTTCCAATCTTCCAATCTTCCAATCTTCCAATAACTAATCACTAATCACTAATCATCAATTTCCCCATCACCCAATTCCTCACAACCAAATTCTAGACTCCGCGATCTCGGTTGTCGAACAGCGGTTAATCCAATCTTCCAATACAACGCTTCGCGTTGCTGCTACCGTTCCCGTAGATTCCCTTTTTCTAGCTCTTCGAGGAATAGCTTGTAAGTCATTTCAATCCCTTGCTTCAGAGGTATCTTGGACGCCCATCCTTGTTCTTCGAGCAAGCTGACATCCATCAGTTTTCGCGGAGTGCCATCGGGTTTGCCGGGGTCCGTTTCGATTGCACCTTCGAAGCCTACCGTCGCTTTGACCATTTCGGCAATTTCCCGAATGGTATGATCAACTCCGGTTCCCGCGTTTATAAGGTTGGGGGGATCTTCCAGTCGAAGCACATGCACGACCGCATCAGCTAAATCATCGGCAAACATCAACTCACGTAAGGGCGTGCCCGTTCCCCAAATCGTAACCGTATCCAATTTCTGCTCTTTGGCTTCATGAAAGCGTCGTATCAAGGCAGGTAAAAGGTGGGAATTGTCAGGATGGTAGTTGTCGCCCGGTCCGTAGAGATTGGTCGGCATCAATGAGTGATAAGTGACGCCGTATTGCTTTCGGTAATACTCGCAAAGTTTGAGACCAGCGATCTTGGCTATGGCATAGGCTTCGTTCGTAGGTTCGAGCTCGCTCGTTAGTAAACAGCTCTCCTTCATCGGTTGCGGAACAAGAGTGGGGTAGATGCACGAACTTCCTAGGAAAAGAAACCGTTGCGTGCCCGATTCGTATGCTGCGTGGATCGTGTTGGATGCGATCGCAAGATTGTCATAAATGAACTCTGCTGGATAAGTATTGTTGGCATGGATACCTCCGACTTTTGCTGCTGCCATAATAACGGCACCCGGTTTCTGGTCTGCAAAGAACGCATTGACAGCTGCTTGGTTAGTCAGATCAAGCTCTGCGCTGCGGCGCGTAACGATGTTTTCGAAGCCGAGCGTTTGAAGTCGTCGAACGACAGCAGAGCCCACCATGCCGGTGTGTCCGGCAACATAGATTTTAGTATCAGGTTTCATGGAGAAAAATGCGAAAATTTAAAAATCTGCTTAATAGCAGAGTGCGCGGAGTGTTGTTTTTGTGCCCTTCAAACAGCCGACCTACATTCGCAACGCGAATCCTGACGATACCTATTTAGCCAGGGTGCCGTTGGTTATGCTAGTGTGGAGTTAGGTATTGGCCTTCGTAAGTATCAACAAGAGCAATCTTCTGATTTTTGAATCTTACAATCTTCTAATCAATCAACCCAACACCGCTTCCCAGTCACCAGTTCCCTATTCTGAAAGAGGATTCCAAACCTTTTTAAAGCCAAGGGTTTTGAAATATTTGGTGTTAACGGTTGCGAATTCCGTAACCCCGAATTCCAAGAGAGTGAGAGCTAGGCGCACGTCGTAGATTCTCCTTCTCGCGAAATTCGTGGAAGATGCTTTTCCCCACAAGGCGTTGTGTATCGTTGAGCTATCGGGACAAAATCCGAATAGACGCCAATTGGGATGAAGGCGAAAGCTCTGGCAAACGGTTACGGCATCCTTTGCGATGAGGGGTGGCGATAAAACAACCGGATTGCAGAGCAGAGTGAAAGTTCGACGAGAACGAACTCCGAAATGACTACATCGTTTCGGTTTGATTGCGCTTCCAGCCATACTCTCGCTTTTTCATGCATTGCATGTCCTGGGGCGAGAGCGGCGATCAATAGGTTCGTGTCGATGGATATCATTTATCGATGCTCGAGACTTCTGTCGCTTTCGCTGTCAGCGGAGATTGTGTGGATGCTTTCAAGGGGAGCGATTAACTTGGTATTCAAGATTGGGAGAGACCATGAAGAATCGGAATTAGCACGTTTCGGATAGGATACTATCACCCGTTCAAGCCCTCGACGTACAACCTCAGCAAAGCTCATTTCATATTCCTTCGCTACTCTTTTGGTCTCCTTGAAGAGGTGATCCGGTATTTGGACTTGCGTTTTAACTGTGATGGTAAATTGCCAACTTCCTTCAGGGTGTCAAAGTCAAAACCACGCAAAAAAAGTCAGAATTGCCCCTTGCAACCTATATTTTGCAGTCGAGGTTTACGGGTTTTGGCACGTCACAAAAAGGCACAAAAATTTGCAAAATGGATCTGGCTCTAATCGAGTAGGTAGCACTTGGTTTGAAGTCTTGGTGATCCAAAGTTGATCAGGATGAGTTGATTTGTCAGGATGCTACCGTTGGGCGGTATAATACAGGGCCCGCGTTGTGGCCTTAGGTTTTGGGGAGTGTGTGGCTCGTCGTTTCTTTACAAGTGCACCCAAGCTGTTCTCAAGGACTGTTGCTTTTCCCTGCAGCTCTTTGGGAATGTCTTTCTCGAAGTAACCTATCTCGAAAGCGATTTCAGTTTGGGTCGCGAATTCCGCAAGGCTCCCCAGCGCGATTTGAAAAAAGCGAATAGAGTCATTCTGGCTATTTCGCGCATCGCCTTCTGCGATATTTGAACGCAGCCCCGATTCGAGCTTAAGCGCATTCCCCGTCCTTTTTTACTAATTGACGCGCATGATCTTAGTGTATGCGCATGGAAAATCGATTATCGCTTACAATTGATCCCTTGATTGCGAGGAGAGCCACCCGGGTTAAGCGGCGGTTGCATGGCATACTATTTTGAATATTTTTTATCTATGTAAGGCGGACGCTGTTCGGTTTGCATCTGAACTGATTGAATCGCAACTGGGTTCATTCCCCGCCGCTTGCGGCGAGCTATATCTTGC
>JAPKDW010000365.1 GCA_028822375.1 Opitutaceae bacterium
AGTTATATGGCCGCTCGGAGATCGGCCGCTACCCGATTCAGTGAAGGAGGTTCGTAATGCAGTTTAAATTCCTTCTCCGCAGTTTATGGCATTACCGTCGCTCTCACTTGGGCGTCGTGGCGGGTACTATTGTAGGCGCTACGGTTTTGCTCGGAGCCTTGTTTGCGGGAGATTCCGTGAGTAGCGCCTTGAAACGTCTTGCCAGTCTTAGGGTGGGACAGGCGGAGTATGTTTTAACAGCAGGTGATCGCTTTGTTACCCAGGGGCTTGCTGAGAGAATCGAATCGGAACTGGAACTGGATGCGGCTCCCATTTTGATGCTCCGAGGAAGCGCGGCTCGTTCCGAGTTGAAACTGCTCGCTCCGCAGGTACAGGCTTTGGGGGTGGACGAAGCGTTTTGGAGCTTTGCTCCGGATTCGGGTTTGGCTGCTTTGGAGATGGACCGAGGTTCGGTTGCGGTCAATCGACGTTTGGCCGAACGATTGGAATTGAAAGTCGGGGATTCGTTCGTGTTTCGAATTGAAAAGCCGGGTTTGTTGTCGCGGGACGCTCCGATGTCGGGAAGCAAGGACAACGTCGTGGGTATTAGGGCGAAAGTTGCGTCCGTGGTAGGTGACGATCAGTTCGGGCGCTTTAGCTTACAAGCTAACCAAATAGCGCCGTTCACTATTTTTGCGCCGATCGAATGGATACAAGAGCAAATCGAATATCCGGATCGCGCGAATTTGATATTGCTGAAAGCGAAATCGAGCCGGACGACTCCGATTGGTTCGGCAGAATTGACCGATGCATTGGGTCCTTTGATGGACTTGGAGGATTACGGTTTGTCCTTGGTCGATATTCCTTTGGCTCAGTCTACTGAAATTCGAAGCGAACGGGTGTTTATCGATGACTTTGTTTCTCGAATTATTCAGCAGCAATTTCCTCAATCGGAGCCGGTCGTTACGTATTTGGCTAATACGCTCAGGAGCGGCGATCGGGAAACGCCCTATTCGATGGTTGCGGGCGTTAAGGGGCAAAGCGCGCCTTTTGTTGGCGGCGATTTGAAGAGCGATGAAACGGTAATCAATCAGTGGTTGGCTGATGATATCGGAGCCCAGGTTGGCGACGATTTGCAGATCGATTACTACATGGTCGATGAATCAAATGAGCTGGTCGAAGAATCGCGGTCATTTACGATTCGCTCGATTGCTCCAATGGAAGGACTGGCAGCGGATCCCCTTTGGATGCCGGATTTTCCGGGCGTTTCGGGTGTAGATAATTCTGCTGATTGGGAGCCAGGAATGCCTCTGGATCTTGATCGAATACGGGATCAAGACGAAGACTATTGGGACGATTATCGTGGAACTCCCAAGGCATTTATCGCTCTCGAATCTGGCGTTGAGCAGTGGACGAATCGATGGGGTAGCCATACGGCGTTTCGAGTGCCGCTAAGTGAATCGAGTCTTGAAGATTTGGAGACGAGCCTGAAGTCGATACTGGATCCAGCTATCGTGGGGATTCAAGCGTTGTCGTTTCGGGACAGCGCATTGAGGTCGGCGAATTCACCGGTGGATATAGGCGGTCTTTTTATTGGAATGAGTTTCTTCCTCATTGTTGCTTCACTGAGCTTGATCGGCATGTTGTTTAGTTTCTCGATGCAGCAGGTTAATCGCGAGAATGCGCTTTTATCCTCGTTGGGAATTGGAGAGAAACTCATCTTGCGCTGGCGATTGATCAGTTCGTTGCTTCTCGTTGGTTTGGGCAGTCTGATCGCTTTGCCTCTCGCGGCAGGTTACACCTGGGGGATTTTACGTTTTCTGGAAACGATTTGGAGTAAGGATTCCGTTGATACGCTCTTTGGATTTCACTGGAGCGGCGCAACGATTGCTGGCGGAGTTGCGGGTAATATCATTTTGGTATTGGGAACGATTTGGTTGGTGCTTCGCAAGCAAGGTAAGACGCAAGCGAGTTTTCGACTGCAGCAAGGTTCGGAAGACGTTCCCGCTGGAAAAGGAGAGAGAGGGCGTTGGTCGAGAATTATCGGAAGCGCGGGACTCGCTGCAGGTATCGCATTGCTAGGGCTTTCGCTTTTTGGAAAACTGCCAATACAGATTGGTTATTTTTTGGTGGGATTCTGCTGGTTGGTCGGCGGTTTAGGCATTTGTTCGTTTCGACTGATTCATGCTCGTGTAGCGAATAGTCGCGTTATGGATCCGACTTTCGTAGGGCGTTTGAACAATGGACGCCGTCCGATGCGTAGCCTCGTTGTTGTTGGTACGCTTGCTTGTGGAGTATTTCTTGTGGTGTCGGTGGCTGCATTTCGGAAAGAACGCGATACGAGTGGAAACGATCCTAAAAATGGATACGGTGGGTATACTTATTGGGCGGAAACATCGATGCCGTTGAGCGACCCGAATGATCTAGGTGGGACGGATAATGTATTCGGAGTAGAGGGAGATGCCTCGGTTTTGCCAATTCGTATTGGGCAAGGGGATGACGCGAGTTGTTTTAATCTGAATTACACGGAAAACCCGCGCTTGTTGGCTTTGAACGGGGAAGGCTTGGCCGAACGGGAAGCGTTTACGTTTCATTCGATCCGAGATGGTTTGGATGCAAAAAAGGGTTGGCAGTTACTGGGCGAATCGGAAGATCCGAACGTTCTTCGAGCCTTTATCGACAGCGCGACAATGCAGTGGGCGTTGAAGAAGAAATTGGGCGACCGTCTTGAATATTTGGATGCGTGGGGAAATCCGTTTGAAGTGGAGTTGGTTGCGGCTTTGAGTGACACAGTGTTCCAGGGAAATCTGTTGATCGACGAGAAGGCGTTTCTGGAAAAGTATCCGCAGCACGAAGGTTATCGGCTTTTTCTGTTGGATGAGTGGAATGACGATCTGATGGCGAAACGAGCGGACATCGAGTTTGGACTTAATCAGTGGGGCGGGCAGGTTGAGCTTTCGGAAGATCGGCTCCAGGCGTTCCATGAAGTAGAGAACACGTACATCGCGATATTCCATGTGCTTGGAGGATTGGGAGTGATTCTCGGGAGCGCTGGTTTGGGGGTTGTCGTCGCGCGTAACCTGTCAGAGCGACGACATGAATTCGCGTTGCTCGATGCGATCGGCGTGTCGTCGGATGTCCGTGGTAAGATTGTATTTTCCGAACTCCGTTCTCTTGTCAGTTGGGGCATGGGCATTGGGCTTGTAGCAGCAGTGGTGTCCATTGTTCCCTCGATGAGACATCTAGGCGTAGCGGCACCGCTTTTGAATTTGATGATCCTAGTCGTAGCGATCATAGCGAACGCAGCATTCTGGTCCTATATAGGATATCGGAGAAATGTGCCTGCTCTAGCAGATCT
>JAPKDW010000366.1 GCA_028822375.1 Opitutaceae bacterium
GTTGGATTCAAATTCCAGATCAAACGAAACCGTTCCCCGCGAACCGTTCGGATAGCATTTCATATAATTAGCCTGTCCCTATTTATACACTTGCACGCCATCCCTGGTCTCTTGGGCATCGCCGCTCTCGCCAGTATTTTCTTCTACACGGCCGGCGGCCTCTCGACCAACCGTTTCGGCCAAAGCCACCCAGAATGGTTCGGCGCCAACGATCAAAACGAGTTCTCCTTTCGGAGCTACTCGCTTGTCAACTGCACTCGTTCAGATTGGAATGATCCCATTCTTATTATTAAAACAAAGTTCATGGTAACCATTTCACACTTCCAGAGGTTATTAGATTAACCACTCCACACAAAAAACGTTCTTCTTCACCCACTCACAAAAACTCTCGTTGAACCAGCCCTAATGCGGCTGGGTACTTTGCACTGAAAAATCCACACATCGACATCCTCCCCTGCCTTGTCTCGCCATAGTTTGAGAAACAACGGCGGAAGCTCTGTCGAATGGCTGTGCCACAAAAAACCAATTTCTATCCGTAAATCGAAAAACACAACAAACCCATGCAACTGCAAAATAGCTTCACTGAATTGTTCTGGAACCCGGTGACCATCGAGTCACTGCCGACCTTAGCCCTTAGCCTGCTTACGGCTGCCCTACTGGGCTGGATACTAGGTCAAGCCTACATCAGGTTCGGCACAGCCCTTTCAAACCGGCGTCAGTTCGCACGGAACTTCCTGCTGCTGACCGTGACCACGGCCCTGATCATCAGCATCGTCAAGTCGTCGCTTGCGCTATCGCTTGGCTTGGTGGGCGCGCTTTCGATTGTACGTTTCAGAGCGGCGATCAAGGAGCCCGAAGAACTCGCATTTCTTTTCCTGGCTATCTCAGTTGGCTTGGGCATGGGAGCAGGACAAGGGCTCGTTACCGTGGTGGCCTTTGTATTGATCCTTGGACTCATTGCGCTGCGAAGTCTCTCCCATCCAAAGACTGATTCGGGGAATCTGTTCCTTACCATTAACAGCCCGGCTCCAGGCCAACTGACTACGAAGCAGATTCTGGAGGCCCTCTCCAGCGTCGGGGCCACGGCCAGCTTGAAGCGAATTGATGATGGACCTGAATTAATGCGAGCCTCGTTCCGTGTCGGTTTTGTCGACGCTCAAGGCATTGAAACGTTTAGCGAGACCATGCGCAAACTCAGCCCGTCGGTAGAAATAACCTGCCTTGAGGATGGTGGCCTAAACCATTGAATCAACCCGCGACCTCGCTGTGAACTCGGCAACTGATGATTTTCGCTACGAGCGCAAGCTGCTTCCTGCCGGCTACGCTCAGCCAGAGGTGTTGGCATTGATCCGCCAGCATCCATCCGGATTCCACGAGGCCTATCCGCCCCGCTGGGTGAACAACCTCTACCTCGATTCACCCGGTCTAGACGATTATCATGACCACGTCACCGGCCTTGCGCAAAGAAGCAAGAGCCGCATCCGTTGGTACGGCGACCTGCGGGGATCGATTTCAAAACCGGTGTTCGAACAAAAGCTCAAGCGAGGCACGCTGAGTGGAAAGCGTACGAGCGCTGTGCCACCGCTGGTCCTCAACGGTAGTTTGAACGAACAAACGTTGCGAGCGATGCTGAGCGACCTCGGCATGGAGAATCCTTTGACGCGCTGTATTGACGAACGGCACCCTACTCTCATCAACCGATATCATCGTCACTACTATCTGAGCGGTGATGGCCGTGTCCGCCTGACCGTGGACTCTGATCTCGCATTCTATGCGCCTGACCGCACCGCTGCAGCGCTATCCAGCCGAGCGCCAGCAGAATACGCCGTGGTAATCGAACTCAAGTACGGGCCAACCAACTCCGAGTACGCCGCTGACATTGCCAACTGGTTTCCCTGCCGCATCGCGCGCTGCTCCAAATACGTGCTGGGCATTGAAGCTATTAGTCGCGCCTGACCATAAATCCAAATCCCGAACAAACCATGAAGCGTCACCTTTTCAAACACCCTCACTCTTCGTTGCTGGATCTGATCTTTGGAGTGCTGGCCGTTGGATTCGTGGTAGGCATCCTGGTCACGGTAACCCAATCGGGACCCTCATCTGATGACGAAATCGCAGAGGCGGAGAATGGCAGGCAATCGAACTTAGGTAGCCCACCGGCTTTCGGCGGGCCAGGAGCTGGAGGCCCAGGAGGTCGCGGCGGACCCGGGGGTCCTAGAGGACCCAATCGTGAGCCCACCAAGGTCCTCGAGCAGTTTGACGAGAATCGCAATGGCTGGCTCAACGCGACGGAACGACAGGCAGCCCTCGCCCATTTGAAAACTCAGGGTGGCAACGGCGCTGCTGGCGGAGGACGGGGTCCTCGAGGCGGTGGCGGCTTTCGTGGCGGGCCTAGAGGTGGAGGAGAACAGAGCGAACCCGAACCCGGTCCTCGGATCACTCCGACGGATGTGGTCTCCCATCCCGACGCGCCGCTGTATGATCCGTTTACGCTCCGTACCTTGTTCCTCGAATTCGACAACGACGATTGGGAGAAAGAGCTCGAATCGTTTCACGACACCGATGTCGATGTGCCGGCGAATCTCAAAGTGGATGGCCAAACGCTGCGTCACGTGGGCGTTCGATTTAGGGGGAACACTTCCTACTCGATGGTAGGGAGCGGTCGGAAGAGACCGCTAAATCTCACCCTTGATATGGTGCATCCGAAACAGGATATCGGTGGATATAGCACACTGAATCTGCTAAACGCCAATGGGGACGCAAGCATGCTCCGATCAGTCCTCTACTATGAAATCGCCCGGCAATACATCCCGGCTTTCAAGGCGAATTTCATGCGGGTGGTTATCAATGGCGAGAGTTGGGGCGTCTACGCCAACGTACAACAGTTTGACTCGAAATTCTCCAGGGACTTCTTCGGTACTCCGAAGGGCGTCCGTTGGAAGGTGCCCGGCAGCCCAGCAGGACAAGGTGGCCTTGCCTATCTCGGAGACGAGATCGATCCATACCGCCAGATTTTCCAACTAAAGTCGAAAGAGAATCCTAAAAGCTGGGTGAGTCTCATACTACTTTGCCAGACTCTAAACAAGACGCCAATCGAGTTGCTTGAAAGCGCTCTTGCTCCGATTCTCGATGTGGACGGCGTGCTTAGATTCCTCGCCTTGGACAACGTGCTGGTAAACAACGACGGTTTCTGGGTTCGAGCGAGTGACTACAGTCTCTACCAGGATGCGCACGGACAGTTCCATATCTTGCCCTACGATGCGAACGAGACCTTTGCCATCGGTGGCGGCGGCGGGCCTCCGGGCGGTGGCGGACCTCCAGGCGGTGGC
>JAPKDW010000367.1 GCA_028822375.1 Opitutaceae bacterium
TGCCCAGTTTTCGTGGAGTTTCGTTAGATGAGCAACCAACTGGGGATTTTCGTTTGCGTGATCTTTGACCTCGGGGTTCGCTTCGGCGAGATTGTGGAGCGAGTAGACGAGTTCCTTTGTTTTCTTATTTAATGTGCCAAGGAGTTTCCAGTCGCCTTCGCGCACGGCCCAGTTGTCTCGCCAGTCGAAGTGTAGGACTGGGTGTTGAGTCGGGGCGGTCGGGTTGTTGATTATTGAGATCAAACTCCGGCCGTCGAGAGGAGCTTCGGGTTTGGGCAAACCGATTAGATCGATCAATGTGGGGAGCCAGTCCATGACGGTAATCGCTTGATTGCGGACTTCGCCTTGAGGGATCATCTTCGGGTAATTGATGATCGCGGGGACACGTAGGCCGCCTTCGAAGTATTCGCCTTTGTGGCCGATCCATTTGCCGGTATAACCTCCGCCTCCATTGGCGAGGTAGTAGTGGCCGAGTGGGTACCCACTTGAGTGATCGTTGACGGAGATGCCTTTGTTGTTCTCTTCGGAGTGTCCGTTGTCGCTGCTGAAAATGATGATCGTGTTTTCGCGCTGACCTGTTTTTTCGAGCTCGTCGAGAACGCGGCCGATTTGGGCATCCACGGTGGAGACGACGCGAGCGTAGGATCGGCGAGGCATTTCGAGGTCTGGGTAGGCGTTTTTGAAATCGCCCATTGGTTGCTCGGGATAGTGTGGAAGGTTGAAGGCAACTATCATGAAGAATGGCTCTTCTCGTTTGGTTCCGATATAGTCGACCGCCTCGTCGATGATCATGTCAGGGTAGTATTCTTCGCGGCGAAAGATCTCTTGGTTATTGTCATAGAGATCGTGATACCCTTTCCCGTGAAGGAAATAGTGCCGGTAATTGTCGATGAAACCGGAAAGATGGCCGAAGTGCTTGTCGAATCCTTGGTCGAGAGGACCGTGACCGACTTTGGCGCCGAGGTGCCATTTGCCGAACAGGGCAGTCTGATAGCCAGAATCTTTGAGGATCTCGGCCATGGTGACCTCCGAAGGAAACATGTTTGCGAGCTGGGCGTCGCTTCCATTTCGGTCGCCTTGCAGCCAGCTTTGGACGCCCCCTCGATTGGGGTGACGGCCCGTGAGGAGAGCGGCTCGTGAAGGACAGCAAACCGTGTGAGCGTATGCCTGGGTAAAGCGCATGCCGGTTTCGGCGAGCTTGTCCATATTGGGCGTCTGAAGATCGGTCGCCCCGTAGCAGTTTAGGTCTAGCGTGCCTTGGTCGTCGGTGAAGAGGATCAAAACATTGGGTTTGTCAGCGGCAACGAAGCTGCCTGCGACAATTGAAAATATTAAATTGAAAATTGAAAATTGAAGAACTGTTAATGGGAGTTTCATTGGAGTGATTTAATTGTATCAAATTTAGGATTTCTTGATACTCTGCTTTGAGGTTACGATAGATTTTCCTATAATTCTTCCGAGTTGTTCGCACTCGTCGAGTATAGTTGAGATTCGGTTTTCGGGGAGTAAGTCGGACCTTACAATGAGCCTAATCCAGGTTCGAGTTTCTCTTAGTTCTTTCAGGACAATTCCCAGTTTATAAATAAAGTCCTTTTTGCTCTCAGCTGCACAGGTTTCAGAATAGTTCGCAACAGGAGAGGTTCCTGATCGAATTAGTTGACTGCATATATGACGACCTAAAGGCGTCTCAGGTAAGGCGTTGACTAGTTTGCCGACCCGAACCGCAAATTCTAATAGCCGTTCTTCCATCTCCAATCCGTTGAATTCCATTTTGCGTTTATCATTTTTCAATTTGCAATTGAAAGCAAGGCTTCAGGAAATGGTAACTATGGATTGAATGTGGCTTGCCTTGCTTTCTTGTCTTGAGCGTTTTTGAAATTGTCGCCGTTGGTCCCGAAGGGGATGATCGAGTAGCTGGTATCGGTTTGCCGGATTTTCATGAAGGTGTCGAGGTGCTTCTGGAGTTCTTGACGCGTTTCGGGGAATTGGCCTGGTTTTAGGGCTTCCATGTTGTAGCGTGTTTTATTTTCGGATACGGATACATCGTAGAGTCGCCCGTCTTCGTGGAGTCGAAAACGGTGGTCGCGCACGAAGTAGACATCGCCTTCGAATGCCATGAAAAAGCGTTCGCGGTCCTTGCCGGGTTTAACGAGGAAATTGTGGGCTAGGTTCATGCCGTCGATTTCATGGGCGATCGGAATGTCGGTCATCGATGCGATGGTGGGCATGATATCCATAAGGGTGAAGAATGCTTTTCGGGTTCCCGGCGGAATTTTGCCTGGCCAGCGGGCGATGAAGGGGACGCGCGTTCCGGCTTCGTTCATCGTGCGCTTGCCACCTTTGAGGTGGAAGTCTCCTAGCTGGCTTGTGAGGTTGCCGCCGGTGCCGTTGTCGCCGGTAAATATGACGAGGGTGTTTTCGTCGAGCCCGAGCTCTTTGAGCTTATCCAGCATTTTGCCGACGATGGCGTCCATGTGGGTGGTCATGTGCCCCGCTTTGCGTTCGTTCCTTCCTAAGTCGTCAGGGAATTTTGATTCCGCGAGCGCTTTATGTTTGGGAGGAACGATTAAAGGTCCGTGGATGAGATTCATAGGGAAGTAGGCTAGAAAGGGGCCGTCCTGATTGCGCTCCATGAAATCGATGAGGAAATTGCTGTAGTAATCAGGGCCGAAAACCTCTTTAGGGTGGGCGGTGTACTTACCGTTTTCGATAATGTGAGGGCCGTAGTAGCGACTAGGGCGCTCTCCGTTCAAGTACTGAACCCAAAGGCAATGTTCGTCGAAGCCGTGGGAGGTGGGTTGGTCGGGATGTTTTTGAAAATCTCCCAAATGCCACTTGCCAGCGATCGCGGTGGCGTATCCAGCGTCGTGGAACACCTGCCCAAAGGTTTTGAGGTGAAGGGGTAGGCGATTGGTTTGCTCCGGGTCCAGTGGACTGTCGAGGCGTTCGAGGAATCCACTTCGATTGGGATAGAGACTTGTGAGGATCATCGCTCGAGTGGAAGTGCACACCGGTGTGGAGAAAGCATTTTCGAAACGAGCCCCTTCGTCGGCCATCCGATCTAGATTGGGCGTGCTGTAAACCGTATTACCGTAGCAAGCCAGGTTCTCCGCTCCAAGGTCATCGGCCATGATGATAAGGATGTTTGGTTTTTGCGTTCTTTGGGAAAATGCGGAAGCCAATAGTGCAAATTGCAAAATGATAATTGCAAAATGGAAAGGGGTTTTGGGGTAAAGATAGGCTCTGTTTCGTTGGGTTCTATTTTGCATTTTAAAATTTAATATTTTCAAAACTAAACTTGCAATATGTGTATGACATTGTT
>JAPKDW010000368.1 GCA_028822375.1 Opitutaceae bacterium
ATCACAGCTTTCTCAGGAAAGGTCCTCTGCAAGTCTGCCGTTTGGTCCTCGCCGGATAACGGCTGCACAACAGACAAGGTCACACCGCAGGCTACGGTTACAAACAAAAAACACTTAAGGGATTCGAACATGGGTAGAGAAGCAGGCTGAGAGGAAGCAAAAGGTAGAAGATCTCCCAAACAACGTCTCAATTAATAACGAAC
This sequence comes from Opitutaceae bacterium, assembly GCA_028822375.1. Classification (GTDB taxonomy): domain Bacteria; phylum Verrucomicrobiota; class Verrucomicrobiia; order Opitutales; family Opitutaceae; genus Pelagisphaera. Next base: position 204 of record JAPKDW010000368.1, read on the forward strand.
TATCTCTGCCCAAAGGAAGAAAATAATCGTAATCCTGATCTTGATCCTAATCCTAATCCTAATCAAACCCGCAGATATAAGACGACCCACATTAGCAACGATGAAACGCTCATTCCTCCTACTTCTCGCCTTCAGTTTATCATTTTCCACTTTTCAATTAAGTGGCTCTGAGCCTCCCAACATCCTGTTCTTTTTCGCCGATGATTGGGGACGTTACGCAAGTATTTACGCCGATCCGAAAAGTCCCTCGATGAATGACGTAATCCAAACACCCAACATTGATCGAATTGGGCGTGAAGGAGTGGTATTTAAAAACGCGTTTGTCCCTGTCGCTTCCTGTACCCCATGCCGGTCTTCATTGGCAACGGGCCGTTACTTTTGGAATTGCGGTTCAGGTGCTTTCCTTAATCCAGGCGGCAGCAGCTGGACGAAAGACAACAATCCTTTCAATAGGCTGCCTAAATTTGTAGATGGCTTAGCTGATTCAAGATACCATACCGCACGTTCAGGAAAGACCTTTGCTTTCACTCCCACCAAGACCTCTGGAAAAGAACGAGCACTGCCAGTTTACAAGGACAAGTTTCCCCGCTACGGTTTATATGTCGGCGAAGCCACCGATGAAACTGAACGTCTTGAGCGTCACAACTATGTGATCGAACGCGCCCGCAACGAAATTAAAAAAGCACTCTTGGGTACACCCGATGGAAAACCCTTCTTCTTCGTTTTCGGTCCGATCAATGTGCATCGCCCCTATGTAGCCGATTCAGGGGAAAATTTGTGGGGAATAAACCCAGACGATTTGAAAGGTCTCATTCCCAAATTTCTGCCCGATGTTGAAGACGTCAGGCGCGACTTTGCAGACTACCTCGGAGAAATCCTCGCACTCGACCTGATGCTTGGCGTTATGCTAGAGGAGCTGGAAGCCTCCGGAGAGTTGGACAACACACTCGTCATCCTCTCAGGCGACCATGGCATACCTGGAGTTCCACGAGGTAAAACCAACTGTTACGATCTAGCGATCCAGGCACCGTTGCTCATGAGATGGCCAGGACACATACAGCCTGGCCGAACCGTAGACGACTTTGTCAATCTGATGGACCTGGGACCTACCCTACTTGAACTCGCGGAAGCAGAAATCCCAGATGGTATGGTTGGGCGTAGTTTTCTCGAACAAATCAAGAGCAAGCAGAGTGGCTGGATTGATTCCACACGAGACCATGTCATCGTCGGCCGGGAGCGCCACTACCACAGTGCGCGAGCAGGTAACTTACCTTACCCCATGCGAGCCGTTCGAAATAAAGACTACCTCTATATCAAAAACTTTAAACCCGATCGCTGGCCTATGGGAGATCCCCATAACTGGAACACAGATCAGAAGCCTACTTACGATGAGCTGCATACTCAAACGGCCGTTACAACGACCGACCTGGACGCAAGCCTCACCAAGGCCTACATGTTCACCCATCGTGATGATCACTTTGAACTCACCCTCGGCAAACGGCCGATGGAAGAGCTCTACGATATTAAAAACGATCCCGACCAATTACACAACCTGCTTGCCCTGCATAGCTCGCATAGCGACGAATGGGCTGAAGATCCATCCAAGGCCTCCGTATTGAAAGACCTGAGACAGAAAATTGATTCCGTAATGCTGGCCACCAGCGATCCAAGGCTAACGGACAGCTTTGATTACCTTCCCTACTCAGACCCCACCAAGCCCCGGGTCAGGGTGAGATGAAATCGCTCTTGTCCGAACCTAGTATCAAGCAATGATCCTCCCATGCCCTACTCTTTAAAACACAACTTAGCCGCCTTGCTCGTAGCCGTTATGGTTACCCTCCATTCCAGTACCTTTGCTGACTCCCTCATTGCACCGGGTGCTGAACTGGAAACCATTTCCACGGAGTTCGAAGCTCTCCCTGAGGACATGCCTGGGACGGTTCGAATCTGTGGTTCCCGGACGTCAAAGGCGGAAAGCTCTATCGCTATTCACCCAAGAGCGGCAAGATTACGGTGGCTGTGGATGAGATTGGACGGATCAGCGCCTCTTTTTATAATCACGGGAAGCTCTACCTATCTGACAATGGCGCCAGCAGCATTGCCTGGCTCCAAGGGAATCAAAAAGTTACCCTATCAACCTCCCCTCCGAATCAAATCGGAACAATTGAATTTCCTATCAACCTCCCCTCCGAATCAAATCGGAACAATTGAATTTCCTATCAACAAGAGGTCCGTCTACTCGGTAGCCAAAAAGATATCGAATGGAAGCAAACGGCGGATGCACTTGAAATCGATCTGCAAGCAGTGACGACCGATGCGAACGGATTTGCAGTCGAAGTGAGTTTCTAGAAAATAATATAAGAATGAATATTCATAATAAACTGATACAAGGGAAGCTTCTTGTCGGAATGGTTTTTGTGCTTTTGGGATTTGGGAGTTCGCATGCCCAGGACTTTGTGAGAGCAACAAGTCGGGAATCTGATTTCGGGAAAACAAGCATTGATGCGTATACTCCCGAAATACGAGAAAACATGAAGCAACTGTATCATGATAAAATCGGACTATTTGTTCATTTCGGCCCGTATGCTCAGTTGGAGGGGATGTGGGAAGGAAAGCGAGTTTCCGCGGAATGGATCATGAAACGTGCGCCGATTTCAATTCCTGATTATGAGCGTGAAGCTGCTCGTAAATTGAATCCGGTTAATTTTAATGCGAAGGATTGGGTTGAAGTGGCGCGAAAGGGTGGAATGAATTTTATGGTCGTCACTTCTAAGCATCATGACGGCTTTGCCATGTTCGATTCTGAGCATCCCTATAATATTGTTGATTTTGGTCCATTTGGACGTGATTTGATTGGTGAACTTTCGGACGCATGCAACGAGGACGGAATGGGCTTTGGGGTCTATTATTCTCAGAGTCAGGATTGGCATGAAAAAGGAGGGGTCGGTAATGACTGGGATTATTCTAAACCAACTAAAGAAGAGTTTAACGCGTATTTCGATAGAAAAGTTGTTCCGCAAGTTCGTGAGTTAGCCGCGCAATACGATGATTTGTTTATGTTCTGGTTTGATACGCCCGTTAGACTGCAGGGTAGTCAGTGTCAGACGTTGATGGATC
>JAPKDW010000369.1 GCA_028822375.1 Opitutaceae bacterium
TCGAGGTTAAGCATGGCGTTGGCAACAACGGTCCAGGCGGCATATACAGATGCATCGCTCTCGTCAGGTAGCGGACCTAAAGGATTGGTTGCCATTTCGACCGCTCCGTCCGGGTCGCCTGAATAACGCGCCTCGACCGATTCGAACAAAGCACTCAAAGCGGCAACCACCTTGCTAGAGGGCGTTCGGGTCAAGCACAGCTGAAAACCATAGGTCGCCTTCGCGGTGACATCTCCCTCGAAAGCGAGCATGCGTCGACCGAGAGCTTGGGCAGTTTCAATATAAACGGGATCATTTAAAGTGACCAAAGCCTGTAGCGGCGTATTCGTTCGTTCGCGACGGACTATACAGACTTCTCGATTAGGCGCGTCGAAGGTCGCCATCGAAGGATACGGATTCGAACGACGCCAAGACGTATAGATGCCACGTCGATACCGATCGTTGCCTTCACTGGTCTTCCAGTCAGTTTCTCCACCAACCGCCGCTTTTAGTCCAAAGTCCGGCTGAGGCGGATTTACCGAAGGTCCGTACATTTTGTCGCTTAGGAGCCCACTTACGGCAAGCGCCTGATCGCGTATCATTTCTGCGGATATACGAAAACGAGGTCCACGGGCGAAGAGACGATTTACCGGGTCGCGATCGAACGACTCTTGGGTTACCTTCGACGACTGCCGATAGGTTGCGGATGTAACGATAACATTTAGAAGATGCTTAAGGTCCCAACCGCTTTCGATCAGCTCGACCGCAAGCCAATCGAGAAGATCGGGATGAGTCGGGAGATCGCCTTGCGAACCGAAATCTTCGCTCGTCAACACGATACCAACACCAAATAGCGCTTCCCAATAACGATTGGCCACTACTCGAGCGGTCAATGGATTTTCGCTATCGACCAGCCATTGCGCGAGTCCGAGTCGGTTCGGCTCAGTTCCTTTGGGCAATGGCTGGAAAGTTGACGGCACTCCAGGAGTGACCTCCTTGTCCTTGTCCATAAAACTACCGCGAATTTGGATATGCGATTTCCGTAGTCGACTTTCGGGTACTTCACCCATGACAGGAACGGTCGTAAATGGTTTGATCGCGTCGTATGCCATCTCAGCCTTCTCAATCTCCAAATGGGCATCGACTGACTCCGGATCGTATCGGGCAAAGAACTCTAGCAAATCATTTTTCTCCGATTTGCTTCGAGCCCTAACCTTTTTGGCAAGCGCAGCAGCGAGCTTCTGAGAAACAGCAGGCATCGGCTTAACTTCGTCGCTCACGGAAAGCCTGAATTTATGGAATTTCCGATTCGGGAAGTTATGATAAATTTTTACTTCAAGCTCAGCCCCTTCAGGTAAATCAATTGCTTCCGTGAACTCGAAAACAGCTTCGTTCGTCTCACTGAGATTTCCGTCGACCGCCCAGCCTGAAAAGCGATCGTTCCGATCTTTATCAAATGCTCCGACTACAGAATAAGCAGCTTCCTCAAAAGTGACGCTGGCGTTCTTCAAGCCGAGCGCCTTGTCTGCCTTTTTCTTTTCCGCGGTCTCGGTCTTTTCATCCGATTCGACTTCCGAATTCTCCGTGGTCGCTTTGGGCAACTTCACTCTTACTTCCAGCTCATTAAGCACCCAGGCCAAGTTATCGCGATCGCTAGGAAACACTTCTAGTTTAATCCCCGTGATCGACCTCAAACCATCGGGAGCTGCAGTCGTAACCGTATAATTGTCCCTCGGGGCCGTGTTCTTACTGATCTCAATCGTTCCGTCCGCTTGAACGACTACGGGCGCCTCGGAGTTCACTTTCAAATCCTCTGTCAAAGGTTTCATGACTCGCCACCCTTCTCCGGCCTTCAAACGCTCTTCCCATTCGGCGCGACGCTTTCGAGGAGATTTTGACGATAGATCCGCTTCAAGAGCTTTCGTCAGAGTAACGACCTCAGCGCTTGCCTTGCCTCGTTCGATCTCCTGTTCCTCGGTAAATATGGATACCAATGGAGCCTCATCCTTTCGGTCTTCGTCCAAGCTACTATTGAAGATCGCAAACACCTTGAAATACTCCTCTTGGGTGATCGGATCGTATTTGTGAGTGTGGCATTGAGCGCAAGCCATTGTGGTGCCCATCCAGACGCTCATGGTGGTATTGACACGATCTACAATCGCTTCGTTGCGAAACTCCTCGTCGTCCGTGCCGCCCTCGCTGTTAGTCATCGTATTCCGATGAAATGCCGTGGCTACGCGTTGATTCGTAGACGCGTTCTCCAACAAATCACCTGCGATCTGCTCGATGGTAAATTCGTCGAAGGATTTGTTTTCATTAAACGAATGAATGACGTAATCCCGAAATCCCCAAATCTCGCGCGGAGGATCATCTGCGTATCCAGCGGAATCCGCATATCGAGCCAGGTCCAGCCACATGCGCGCCCAATTCTCCCCATAACTCGGTTTACTCAACTGCTGCTGAACAAAGCGCTCGTAGGCATCGGAACGCTGGTCAGCGACAAACGCGTTCACTTCCTCGAACGAGGCCGGTAGTCCGGTCAAGTCAAGCGACACTCGCCTTGCCAATGCATATCGATCCGCTTGGGGACTTTGAGTCAAGTTTTCGGATACAAGACGACGAGCGGCGAAATGATCAATCGGATTGCGAAGGTCGAAATTCGAATCATCTATATCCGGAATTCCAGGACGCTCTGGTTTTTTATAAGACCAATGGCGATCGTATTTCCCGCCTTCGATGATCCATTGCTCGAGCAAGGCAATCTCGCGTTCGTCCAGCCGATCTCCATGCTTCGACGGAGGCATTCGCTCATCTTCATCGTCCGAGGTGACGAGAAAGAACAGTTCGCTATCTTCAGGGTCGCCAGGCGCGAGAGCCGCATAACCATCGATATCCTTTTGCGATCCCGCTTCCGTATCAAGTCGCAGACCTCCCGAATTCCGGCGTCCCCCTTTGCGTTCGCTCGGATCAGGACCATGACAAAGGATACAATTTTCCGAAAGAATCGGACGAATATCGCGATTGAAATCGATTTTCTCCTCAGCAAGAGCAACCGAACCAGAGATCAGTAGTAAAAGCGCGGCAGTCGATTGAGAGTATCGGAACATGGGGTTAGGGGAATTTGCGCTGTAAAACGAGAATCAGGGCATTCTTAACGACGCAAAATCAGCCGTTTTCTGAACAGAAGGCAAACAGACATTTCGACCTAAAGCGAATATACCGCTGATTTTGAACGCTTCGCTCCCTACCCCGTCTATCTTAAGGTGAACAGTTGGGTTTGTTCATTTTCATATCTAGTTTGTAGTTTGATAGGTTAAAAGGGTCTCGCTTAGCGGGGCC
>JAPKDW010000370.1 GCA_028822375.1 Opitutaceae bacterium
CGCCGAGACTTCGGCGTGGGATCTGCAATAATTCTTTCAAATAGAGTTAAGTTGACGCCAATGCGCTCAGCGGGATCGGCATCTTCAACAATAATGGCCGCTCGGAGATCGGCCGCTACCAAAGTCATGACCTTCGACAAGCTTCGAGGTATTTACTCGAAAAGAACAAAGACTTCACTTAACTCCCAATTGCTCTTCGATTTTCTCGAGAGAAACGCCTTTGGTTTCCGGAACATAGAGTTTTACCCAAACAAGTTGTAAGACCATCATCAGGCAGAAAAACAAGAATACAGCGCCAGCTGGAAAAGCGGTCACGAGCTTTGGGAAAATAAGCGTCAACAATGCCGCGAACACCCAGTGGGTCGAGCTGCCCAGCGCTTGACCATTCGCTCGATTGGCATTCGGAAAGATCTCCGAAATAAATACCCAAATCACAGCTCCCTGCCCGACAGCATGCGCTCCAATGAACGCAAATATGCAAATCGGCACGATGGCGAAGTTTTCAGTGAAGAAAGCCCACGAGCAAAGTCCTAACGAAGCGATATAACCAAACGAACCAATATACAGCAATGTACGGCGACCCAATTTATCAATCAACCAAAGTCCTACGAATGTGAATACCAGGTTCGTTACTCCGATTCCAATCGACTGCAACAAGGCAGCTTTTTCGCCTAGCCCCGTCATTTCGAATATGCGTGGTGCAAAATATAGCACCGCATTGATGCCTGAAAGCTGATTAAAGAAGGCGATAAAAAACGCCAGGGCGATTGGTATTTTGAGACGTTTCGTCCAGAACTTCGATTTACCCGGAGTGACATTCGAGGCGTCGGCAATCTCATCTGCTTTAGCTTCTAACGCTTCCTGCGAATCATTAGGCCGGATCATTGCAAGCACCTTCAGGCCTTCTGCTCGGTCCCCTCCTTTTCCAATAAGCCAACGAGGACTTTCAGGAATCCCGAAACACATTAACGTGTAGATTAAAGCAGGAATGGCCTCTACTCCCATCATCCAACGCCACGCATTTTCCCCAACTCCTCCAAGAAGAAAATTCGATAAAAATGCTACCAAGATTCCGAATACGATATTGAATTGAAACATCCCGGCCAAACGACCGCGTTTACCCGCAGGCGCAATTTCCGAAATGTACAAGGGAGCCGCCACAGTCGAAATGCCGATGCCTACCCCTCCGATGAATCGAGCAATCATGAACGTGTAGGCATCCGTAGCCACCGCCGAACCGACTGCCGAAACGAAATACAACACCCCAATCCACAGCAGGGTTTGCCTCCGACCGAATTTATCCGTCGGCCAAGCTCCCAGAAGGGCGCCCAGCACTGTTCCCCACAAAGCCATGCTCATCGCGAGGCCGTGCATGCCTGCGCCCAAGCCCCAAAGGTCCTGTATGCGTTGCTCTGCTCCTGATATGACAACGGTATCGAAACCGAAAATAAACCCCGCCAATGCGGAAGTCAGCGCCCAGACAAAAAGCCGGTTGCTTGATTGATGCGAAGAGGAATCAGCCATAGGGATTGAAATAGAAGGAGTTAGGGATTAAAAACGAAACGCGGACCCTGCCCGCAATTGCATTCAAAAACAACTCCATAGTTTCGATTCTTTAGCAAATTGAACGTGTTCGATGCAAACTGCCTCGATTTTTCTTTCCTCTTTCGCCGACTCATTACGATAATTCGCAATCATCATGAAAACGATCCAATTGGAAACCCCTGGAAAATTCCGGGAAATCGAAGAAGCTGAACCCCAACGCCAGCCAGGCGAAGCGCTCGTGCGCGTCCATCGTATCGGCGTATGCGGTACAGACATACACGCATTCCACGGGCGTCAGCCCTTTTTCGAATACCCTCGTATCCTCGGACACGAACTCGGTGTCGAAATCCTTGAAATCGACGACAACGAACAAGGCTTGCAAGCAGGCGATCGTTGCTCAGTCGAACCGTACATGAACGATGTCGACAGTCCTGCATCGATAAGCGGGAAATCGAATTGCTGCGAAAGCCTCAGCGTAATCGGCGTTCATAGCGACGGAGGTATGCGCCCATTCATCACCGTTCCAGTTCAAAAGCTGCACAAATCCAACGCCCTCAGTTACGAGCAACTCGCCCTCATAGAAACCATTTGCATCGGAGCCCACGGAATCGAACGTTCGATGCTCAAAGACGGTGAAAATATCCTCGTCATTGGCACCGGCCCGATTGGTCTAGGAGCGATCCAATTCGCAATGAGCCTCGGTAGTAAAGTCATCGTCGCGGACATCAGCGAGGAACGATTGGCATTTTGCCGTGACGATATAAAAGTCGACCACGTCCTCAAGGCCGATGATCCGGAATTCGAAAACCAACTACGATCGGCCTGCAACGGACACCTGCCTCAAGTCGTCCTCGACGCAACCGGTAATCGCTTTTCGATGCAACGCGCATTTACACTCGCAGCGCACGGAGGCCGCATCGTATTCGTTGGACTGCTTATGGGCAACATAGCTTTCGACGATCCCAATTTCCACAAACGCGAGCTGACGCTCATGGCTAGCCGCAATGCCACGCCCGACACCTTCAAAAAAGTCATCGCTGCAGTCGAGAGCGGCGCCATCGACACGGAGCCTTGGATTACTCATCGCCTAGACCTCTTAGATGTTCCCGACAAATTCGAAACCACGATTGCTGAGCCTAAGCTCATAAAGGCGATTATCAATACCGAGCAGGAAAGCTAACGGGCCTGATTATTTATGTCATATTTTGCTCCTCAATATCAAGATGGTAGGGTTCGTTATCCCAACGAACCGCGGAGTCAAATTTGGCTGTGCGCGGCTCATCAGCCTTTCAAGCCCCAAGACCGTATGGGCCAGTTCCCCGCTCGGCGTGGACTATGTACACTCAGAAGTTTGTTTGTCCGCTAAATACGCCAAAGGATTAGACCCAATCGAATTCGCTCCAATCAATTCGAACCTATTGTCTCGAAGAGACACCTATTTCCTGATCCCGCTCAGCGCATTGGCGTCAACTTAACTGAAATCGTCTAAAAACCACCCCGACGTGTCGAGGTAGCTACACCGAGAATTCGGTGTGGAGTCTGCAATAATTCTTTCAAATAGAGTTAAGTTGACGCGTATGCGCTCAGCGGGAAAGGAACGAGCGTTGTTCGAAATTGTGTTTATTACGACAAGTCGGGGACGACGTCTAAACGATTTCATCGTTCAGTGGCCGCTACCAATATTAGAAACGAATCAGGTTTCAAGGTATTAGACCCAAACAAAATCAATGTAGGAGCGGGTTTACCCCGCGATG
>JAPKDW010000371.1 GCA_028822375.1 Opitutaceae bacterium
AAAATTCTTGCCTGCCTTCACGCTGACCAACGCTCCTGCAACACGAACGGTGACCATGGTGGCGTCGCCAAGAAGTTCAATCGAGTATATGGGCTTGCTGAGATCACCTCCGACCCCCACAACACTCGCATCCTCTGCCCGGAACCCGATGGTGATAGGGCCATCCGGCAGGCCCAGATTGCCGATCTTAATACCATCCGAAAGGAATGCGTCTTCTTCGATACGACCATCTATCAGGTTCATCGCTGGGTTGCCGATGAAGCTGGCGACAAAGGCGTTAGCGGGCGTATCATAGATTTCGGTCGGGGTGCCGATCTGTTGTACGACTCCTTGCTTCATAACGACCACGCGATCTGCAAGCGTCATTGCCTCGACCTGATCATGCGTCACATATATCGTAGTGACGGCCAGTTCGTGAGACAGGTTTTTGATCTGCGCTCGGGTCGAAACCCTGAGTTTCGCATCCAAGTTCGAGAGCGGTTCATCCATCAAAAACACATTCGGTTCGCGAACAATTGCGCGGGCAAGTGCGACACGCTGGCGCTGACCTCCCGAAAGCTCGGCGGGTTTGCGATGCAGGAATTCATCCAGTTCAACCATAGCGGATGCACGGCGAACCCTTTCATCGTGGGTCGCATGGTCGATACCTCGGACCTTCAGCGGAAACCGGATATTTTCGTAAACGTTCATGTTGGGATAAAGAGCGTAGGACTGGAACACCATCGCGACATCGCGATCCTTTGGGTCCAGATCATTCACTCTCTTCCCATCAAGTAGAATATCGCCTTCGGTTGGGTCCTCCAAACCAGCAATCATCCTCATTGTTGTTGTTTTTCCACAACCCGACGGCCCAAGGAGCACAAGAAACTCCTTGTCGGCAATCGTCAGATCGAAGTTTTGAACTCCAACGAAAGACCCCCAGCGTTTGCCGAGATTTCGAAGTTGAATTTCTACCATTGCCTATCCTTTCACTGCACCTGCGGTTAACCCCGAAACGAACTGCCTCTGAAAGAACGCAATCAGGAAGAAAAGGGGGACCGTGACTGAAACGACAGCAGCAACAGCGAGCATCACATTCCCTTCCGTTTGTATCGTCCCAAGGAAGCTTGCAATCTTGGGGATCATCGTGAGGTTTTCCCGCGTCAGAAGCATCGCTGTGGTTGCATAATCGTTATAGGCGAGCAGGAACGCAAACAGTCCAGCGGTAATAACGCCCGGCCACATCACCGGAATGATAACAAGCCGGAAGGCCTGAAACGGCGTGCAACCGTCAATCCGCGCGCTTTCATCCAGCTCCGTGGGAATGTTGCGGAAAAAGGCCGTCATCATCCAAAGCGTGAAGGGTTGATTGCTCGCAGCAAGGACAATGATGGCTGTTGGAAGATGGCCCCAAAGATTCCATTGATAGGCTGGCAACAAGAAGCCCGAGAGCAACGTAATCGGCGGCATCGCCCGGAACACAAGTGCAAGCATGAGTATCCAGAATGCATAGTTATGTTTGGAGCGAGCCAAGGCATATCCACCTAACGTAGCGATCGTTAAAGACACGCTGACAACGCTGACAACCACGATGACAGTATTAAGAGTGGAGCGCCAGAACTCCTCTTCGATCCAGGCGCCATAGTACCCCTGCCCGGTGAAGGTGTCTCCTGTTTCCCGTATAGTCATCGGTCCCGTCAAAACTCGGGTCCAATCAACTTTGGAGAAAAAATCACCTTCAACCTTAAAGCTACCCCAAAAGGTCCAGAGGAACGGAAAGGTGACGATTACTAGCCAGATGAGCGAGAAGCAGATTAGCACGAAACGAAGCATTGGTGGAATTCTTGTTGCTTTGCTCATCATGCCTGACCTTTTCCAAAAGTCTTCCACGTTTGAACTAGGGCCGGTGAAAGAAGAACCAACACGCCGAGGATGGTAAGTATAGATGTTGCTGCTGCAGACGACAGTAAACCTGAATCTGGATCTAAATCCGTAAATATATAATAAGACAGTGATTGTGCATGTGCAGCCGCTTCGAAGCTGATAATGGGTTCGAATACTCTGAAGTTATCCATTATCTTGATCAGTACCATGAAGACAGTCAGTGGCATTAGATGCGGAAGTACGATGTAGCGGATTCTTTCCCATCGGTTTGCACCATCGATCATCGCAGCCTCAAGCGTGTCGTGAGGCACAGTTTGAAGCCCTGCATAGTAGATAACGAAGGCGAATGGTGTGCTGGACCAGATTCCATAAACCATAAGCATGACCCAAGTAAGTGGTGTCGACGCTCTGATAGACAGGTCGGGGTCGTCGAGCAGATATTGAAGTGTATTCCCGAGGATGCCACGAGAATCGATCATCCATGCCAATAACAGTGCGCCAACGAGCGGGGTTACAATCATGGGAAGCAGCGAAGCAAAAATCATCGCGCCGCGGAAGAATCGAGGTATAGCATTGACGGCAACCGCTACCGAAAACCCGAGAATTAATGCAAAAGGGGTCACAACGATGGTGTATGTCAGGGTAAATGCAAGCGCCCGGTAGAAGGGAAGGTTGAAAACTTTAGCTCTGAAGTCCGCGAAGCTTGTCTGGCTTTTCCATGCTGATCCAACTTCCTCAATCGCGAGATGATTGCGATCTGCAAAGACGGCAGCGCCGTTGTATCGGCCCAAAGGCATTTCCCGCCTCAGTTCTTCTGTGGCCGACCGATCCACCTTTGTCGTCGCGGCACAACCGAAGGCGTCGCATATTTTGACTTCCACAAGGACTTGTTGGTGGGGGGCATGGACCGACTGAACTATGACCGAGGTGATCGGAAATACTTTGAAGGAAATGAGTGCAATAGCTGCAGGAAAAAAAAACCAGAAAAATGTTTTGTGTTTCATGTTAGTTTTCAGTCACTACTAAGGATATTAATTAACTTACGTGAAATCACGTCATTGGTTTTGTCGGTTGGCCGCAATGGTCAACCGACAAAACATTTTTTTACTCTAGGAAGCCCTTTTCTCTGGCTGAGGCCTCATATGCTGCTTCTATGTCAGCCAGTGTTGCCGCCGCATCTTGCTTTCCGGTGATGAAGTCCGCAATTTCTTTTCCCGCAGCTACGTTCATTATCCCCATATACGGGGTCGCCGGCCAGCGACGCGTACCCATCTCAATCGCCGCGAGTACTGGCTCGTTGACGGGTGCCGGCTCGTATCCTTCGATTATCCAGACGGTTTGCCCCATCGTTTCATCGTTCAGGATCGATGGGCTTGTCCCGTTCTTCATTGCTACAAAGCTCGCCGCTGCATCCTCGTCAGAG
>JAPKDW010000076.1 GCA_028822375.1 Opitutaceae bacterium
GACATCGTGGTCATCGCCAATCCGATCAATAAGCGTAACCAAAAAAATTGGACACTTCCGACACCATCCGCCTTTTCAAAAAAGGAAATACACGTTCTGCATGACTGGGTCGAAAATGGTGGGTCGCTTTTATTGATCGCCGACCACATGCCCTTCCCAGGCGGAGCAGGAGATCTAGCTTCTTCCTTTGGAATACATTTCAGCAACGGGTTTGCTTACCCAGGGAACCAAGTAAAAGGACAACGTGACATTTTCAGATTCGGAAAAGGACTTAAGAAAAATGTAATTACCCAAGGACGAAACGAAGACGAACGCGTTACCCGAGTCACGACCTTTACTGGATCCGCATTCAAACCTCCAAAAGAAGCAACACCGCTTTTGATCTTTGGGGATGGGTCAATTTCTCTTGAGCCTCATAAAGCATGGGATTTCACAAAGGACACTCCAGGCCTCAAGATCGACGGATGGTGCCAGGGAGCGATTATGGAAATAGGCAAAGGTCGACTCGCCATTTTCGGAGAGGCTGCTATGTTCACTGCTCAGATATCCAGCAAAGGAAATCAGCGCATGGGCATGAGCTCCCCAGAGGCCCCTCAGAACTACCAATTTCTTCTAAACACAATGCACTGGCTAAGCAGTCTGCTTTAGCCCTCCAACGTACATTCGCTTGAAATTATTTTCCAAACCACTAGCCATTTTAATTTTGCTAACATTCGCAACGCCCCTTCTCTTCGCCGGCGAATGGAATCAATTTCGAGGTTCACGTGCCAGCGGGCTGGATACGAGCGGCCCAACGCCTACTACCTGGAATACCGAGACAGGAAAAAATGTACTTTGGAAAGCTTCTATTCCTGGGCTAGCGCATTCCGCTCCTATTATTTGGAACGACCGCATTTATATCACAACAGCCGTAGGCCCAGGCAACTCGGAACTAAAAGTCGGGTTGTATGGAGATATTGGAGCCGCGGAAGATAGTGGACACCACGAATGGCGCTTGCTGGCATTCAATCGAAAAACGGGCGATCCCATTTTCGATTCACTTGCTCACGAAGGTATTCCCAGAAGCCTTCGTCACACAAAAGGAACTCACTGCAATTCTACTCCGGCCACCGACGGAGAGCATATCGTCACGATTTTCGGATCCGAAGGTCTTTTCTGCTTCGATATGAATGGTAAGGTTGTATGGAAAAAAGATCTTGGCGAAATGGATTCCGGCTATTTCAAAATGCCAACGGCTCAATGGGGTTTCGCTAGCTCGCCAATTATCCACGACGGAAACGTCATCGTTCAATGCGATGTGCAAAAAGATGCCTACCTCGCAGTTTTCGACCTGAAAACTGGGGAAGAGATGTGGCGAACCGCTCGGAGCGACGTGCCCACATGGAGCACCCCTGCTGTAATTGAATTCTCTGGAAACACTCAAATCCTAGTCAATGGATGGCGCCACACAGGCGCTTACGATTTTCATACCGGAAAGGAAATTTGGAAACTCGATGGCGGAGGAGATATCCCAGTACCGACTCCCATCATCGGAGATGGCTTAGCCTACTTCACCAGTGCCCACGGAGTTTTCCGACCAATGCGCGCAATCCGCTTCGAAGCTCGCGGAGACATCACTCCTCCTGATATCCAAGAAACGAATGACTCCATCGCATGGGTACACTTTCGCAAAGGCAATTACATGCAGACTCCCATTCTGATCGGCGACAATCTTTACGGTTGCGATGACAGGGGCACCTTCACCTGTTTCGATGCCAAGACCGGCAAAATACATTTTAGCGAGCGATTACCCGGAGGCGGATTTACTGCATCAACCGTATCGGATGGAAACACGATATACATAACCAGTGAAACCGGAAAAATCTGGCTAGTAGAGGCTGACACCAAATACACCGAAATTGCCACAAACGAGCTAGGCGACAATTGCCTAGCAACACCCGCCATCGCCAATGGAACACTCTACTTCAGAAGCCAACATTCATTGATCGCCATTGGCGAAAACTGAGCCAATTTAAATCGAACGCATCAGATGCTCATACTTAACCAAGAAGATAAGCATGTCTCCCACTATTTTGCGATAGTAAGGACTGCCGGGTCCACGGTAATTAAAGAATCCGTGCTTCTGGCCTGGGTATTCGATCACTTCGCAATCACCCCCCACGCTAACGATCGCTTTTTGTATTCATACATTTGGGATAACGAGATCGTCGTATCCTCAGTACCGTGAAAGATAATCGCTGGAGCAATGCTCTTCTGTACATTGTGCAAAGAAGAATAACGTTTTTCATCTCCTCCAACGCCCGGATTGAGGAGAATTTTAAAACTAGAAATAGAGCATCCCCCGAGTAAGCCCTCTCCCTGTCGGTCGACTGACGCTTCGCGCCAGCGAGGTATTTTGAGAAATTAGGAATACGAGTCGGGACGCCTCGTACCACCTTAGCTCAAAAAGTATTGAAGGTGGAACAAGGCCTCCGGACTTGCTTTAAAAGCCGAAGCAACAGTCTTCGCCCACAAGGGGCTACGCCCATCAAGAGCTTCGGGGTATTAAATCCAAAGATAATAAAATTACTTGCGCCGCTAAAACTATTTCACCTAGTCGGCGCTACCCGGAACACTCCAGTCCTTAAGAACCGGATACTTCTCTGGATCGAATGTCCAAGTGTCACTGCCAGGAGCCTGGTTGTACGTACTAGGACCACTCGGCTTACCGAAGAAAAACTCGTCGGCATAGTCGTAAATGGCATTAAACTCCTCAGGTCCCTGATCATGACCTTTTTGACCGTATTCGTTTTCACTACCGCGCCAATGTATACGGCACCAATCTTCGGCTCCCATCCAACCGTAGATTTCCATACCTGCGCGAATACCCACTTCATGAGCCAGCGCGTTATTGATTCGATCGCCCAGAGCATTGAAATTAATAAGCGGCCGAGGGGCGATAAGAGCGGCCAGGGTCGGAGCATCCCAAGGTTGCTTATTCTGCTGGCCAACAAATTCAAAATAGTGAGCGTGATACCAATGGGTGTTCTTTCGCTCAAAATTCTCAGCGTAATCCATTGTACCACGATACCCTTCTGGATCCCTCTGACGCGTCGAACCAAGCGAAAAGGGTCCTCCCGTCGAAGGAGCAACAATAGCGATGCGTTCGTCGAATATACCGCCAGCCATGGCAGCCTGCCCTCCGCGCGAATGACCAGTGACGATAATTTTCTCCATATCAACAAGACCCAATCGGTCGAGCGCATCGATAATCGGCTGGTACGCCCAGCCCCAGGCTGCAATTGTCTGGAATTCATACTCCGGATACAGAGGGAAAATACCCGATTCCCGTCCCACGTTGGACTTTTCGTCCGGAGCCACCTGGCTTCTTTCGAACTCCACCACAGCATATCCTCGTCGAACCCCTTCTGCCATACTATAGGTCGGGTCCGGGTGTCCGTGTTCCGGCGCGTTATTGATTAGCGTTGGATAACGCTTTTCATCGGCGGGACGCCAAAGATTGAACGTAAACGAGTGCGTCAGGCCATTCCTCTCAATCGTAATGCGGTATCCCTGCTTCCGCCCCTTGATCGTAGAATTCGGCGGCGAGTACTTCGTGTCGAAAAGGCGTTCAACAGATAGCTCATCGCTTGTCGGCCGAGGCGGAACCGTTCCATACAAATACCGCTGAACTAAGGCCTTCAAATACTCCCGCTGCTCTGGCCATTCCTCCAAACTCGAAACCCGGGTCCCATCGGGTTTCAAAAATGGATCAGGATGATAAGCGTTGTCAGGTAGCTCATTCGCTTCAGGAAAACGGTACGCCGATCCAGCCAGTAGATTTAAACCTAAACCCATCGCCAAGAAAGCGAAAGCGATCGATCTAATATTTTGAGCTAGATTCGTGAAGCATAATTCTTTCATAATAACCGCCATTTCAATCAGCACGCTAATCTAATTGACCAAAAGTCCCGCACGCAAGTCCGTACCGAACTCGGCTCAAACCATGGGTGCGGTTATTCCTGTCACCTCTTATTCAGCAACCGTAACATGATAGGGTTGCTCGTCCCTGAGCAACCGCAGCAGTATATACGACTTCCACGGCTGCTAAAGAGACAAGCAGCCCCACCAGAGGTAGCACTTTAAATCGGACCCCTTATTGGACAGTTTCCGAGATAACGCTCGTCTATTCCCTGGATCTGAAAACAATTATTCACTTGTGGTCATTACAGAGAAAGGCTGATGGAAACATCCAACACTAAGGACAATAATACTCCTAGCCATAATCGACCGCTTGTCATGCTGGCTTTGGTCGTTTCCGGCGAAACGATATTCCTGCTACCGTTTATCACAGCTCGAATTTTCCGGCCAACCGTTCTGGATGTGTTTGGATTAACCAACCTGCAATTGGGAACGGTATTTTCGGTTATCGGCACCGTTGGCATGTTAGGCTATTTCCCCGGAGGATTGCTCGCAGACCGTTTCCCCGCTCGAAGGCTCATGGCGACCGCCTTGATCTCAACGGCTCTAGGAGGACTTTTCTATGCGACGATACCATCCTTAACTGCGCTCAAGATGCTCTACGCTTTCTGGGGGCTATCGACCCTATTCCTATTTTGGGCTGCTATGATTCGAGCAACCCGCGAATGGGGTGGACGTGATAGCCAAGGAAGCGCCTACGGTTTACTCGATGGCGGACGGGGCCTCACAGCGGCGCTTCTCGCTACAGCGTCCGTAGCGATTTTCGCATCCCTACTTCCGACCGATGTGGCTTCCGCAACACTGGAAGAACGCGCTGCCGCGTTGAAACAGATTATTCTCATATTTACCGGCCTGGTTTTTGGAGTGTCCCTGCTAGTGTGGTTCGCCATTCCCGAATCCAACGCTGGTGACGTTTCCGAAACTCGCAAACGGTTGTCCTTGGATGGGATTCGCAAGGTATCGGTTCTGCCCGCCGTTTGGCTGCAAGCCACCATCGTCGTTTGCGCTTACGTCGGAATGAAAAGTACTGCGGATTTTTCACTCTATGCCCGCGACGCCTTTGGCTATGACGATGTATCGGCCGCTCGATTGGGAACGGTGTCTTTTTGGATACGCCCATTTGCTGCGATTGGCGTTGGTTTTCTAGGCGATCGATTTGGATCCTCCCGTATGATAATCTATAGCTTCGGCCTAGTCATTTTGGGCAGTCTAGCCATCGCGCTCGGTACGCTTGGCCATGGGATATACTGGATTATCGTTTGCGCAATTGCAGGAACGAGCGTCGGCATATACGCCTTGCGTGGCATCTACTTCGCATTATTCGAAGAAGCCCGTATACCCGTAAAATTCACAGGTTGCGCCATCGGACTCGTATCATTTATTGGATACACTCCCGACATCTTCACCGGCCCACTTTTCGGTTACCTGATAGATCGCTCTCCCGGTGCCTTAGGCCATCAGCAAGTTTTTATGATTGTAGCTGCATTTGCCGCTATCGGATTGATTACGACTATCATTTTCCAACGAGTGACGAGAAATTGATTGATTCGAGTTAGCTATGCTCACAGCAATTCTTCGCCTTCCACGATCTCAACATTTTCGTTCTTCCACAAAGCCCACGCATTGAGCGGCGCTGCGTGCCAAGATCGGCAGGACTCGCAATGGCATATTCCAGCGGTCTTGGGCGGCCCCGACACTTCGAGCTTAACGCCGCCGCAAAGGCAATTTCCTTCGTACATTGGCTTATTGATTTTTAGCATACGTCAGTAAAAGCACTCCGTCAATTTCCCGAGAAAACAGGTTGCCCCCACGCGTAGAATTCTTCGTACATTACGTTGCCTTTCTTTCGAGCAAACACGACGCGAACTCGTGCATAGGTATCCAATTTCTTGAGCGAATAGGAGTCCTCGGGTCCATTCGTCGCTTGAAGCGTTTTTCCGCCAGGTCCGATAAACTCAATTCGATAACCCGTTTTGGCCTCTCTTGTTTCAAGTCCCGCCCATTCCGGCAATATTGACACCAGGTCACGCGTTTTCTCCACATCCACTTCTACAACATACAATTTAGGTCCCCGTTTGCAGGTCTTCAACATAATCCCGTTGCTCGCATAAAAATCGCCACGCTTCATAGCATCCGTGATCGAATCAGGATCAAGACGGTCCGAACGCACCATCACCCAACCCAAGCCGGCATTCGTTTCGTTGGGTCCGACCTTCAAGAACATATGCGCATCGTCGGACCCCACGCCATAGACACGCCTGCCCTCCGTTAGCAGATCGTCCCAGATATTCTCTGAAGTCAGAGGCAAGTTGAGGTAGCGACGCTTGAAGAGATTATTCCGTTTCGTGTTAGCATTGTAGAGTTCCATCATGTGGAAATCCCGTACGAGCCTAATATCCTCGGATGTGATCGACGAGCCGCCATGAGGATGATTGAGAATCGGCTGGCCGCCCGCCTCCACCGTTTTGCGAATATGGTCTTGGATAACATATCCCTTTGAGTCTGTTTCCTTGTTCGTCCAATCAATGAGACCATCGATATTCATCGCGGTCGTATGAACGCCAACCGGTTTGCCGGTGATTTCCTGTCCGGGTATGAGAATGAAATCCTCCCGTTTGTCCTCCGGCAGCGTTACCCCCTTCGGGTCGATGAACTTGTTGTGCTCGCTAAGAATCAAAAAATTGTACCCGCAATTGTGATACCACTTCGCCACAAACTCAGGAGACGAATCCCCGTGCCCAGACAGCGCAGTATGAACATGCGTATTACCGCGATACCAATTTTCAGCGGCAGTAATCCATACGGGTAGAAAAGATACAACCAGGAGGGTTACGAAGAACTGTTTTGAGGTCATAATATTTTCAGTCGTATAATTCTCTAGAACCTCAAAACAGTCGAGCTATTCAACCCCCAAAACTCAAAAAATTCTCAATTTCGATTCGCAATCTGACGGGCGACTTCGCGAGCAACTTTGGCCTCAGTTTCAGCAAGCCTATCAATACTTCGCGAATAGCTCTCCAAACTGGGAATTGGGATTTCAAAAAGGCAATTTTTAACCACAGATTACACAGAGATCACAGATGATTTTCTAATAGACTGTTAACCTCGTAGTCTCATAAAACTTAACACTACAATCTCGCAACTTGTTAACGATGTGCTTGTTGGGAGACAATTGAACCCGTTTTCATAACGTCATCTAAAGTGAAATTACAATAGTCCTAAGTAAGACTCATCTACAGACGGAATGGTCAGGGTCGCCAAAGGCGACATAGGTGTCGCTGCCGCGGCAGCAGGTTCGCTATTTTCAGACCAGTTCGACTCTCTTAAAACCTTATCGGCATTAGCCAGCCAGTCCATCGAAGCCTGAAAGGCGTAGTTGGAACCTGTATCCGCGAAGCGGATCCTGACAATCAGATTTCAGTCGATTTATGAAACGCTTGGGTTAACTAGGTCGAAACAAGTAGGCCAGCGCTTGCGCTGTGCCGCGGCAGAAGACGGCTCTCTTACTACGCGGCATGGCGCAAGCACCAGCCCTACATCGAAAATGCAGTCTTATTAATCAGGCTCTAAGAGCTCTTGAGGTTTTTGCATCTGTGATCTCTGTGTAATCTGTGGTTAATTTAATTCCTAACGCCTTCATACTTCAACTCTCCCCCTTAGTGTCATCAGTGATTAAAACTCTCAACTACCAGTATTACCAATTTCATTGGTTAATCACTTTGCGGGATTTCATATCAAAGAAGGTACCAGATTCTAGTTCGTAGTAATTCCACGTTTTAAGGTCGTCTTCCCAACGCTCAGGATCGAAGATGTAGACCACTCCCCTTCCCGAAACTTGGAAGGTATTTTTAACCACTGTAATAGCCGTTCCTTGGTCTATACCGATCCCAAGAATCCCAAGCGTATCTAGGTCTGTGATTTCCAGCTGTAATTTCTTCGCGCGAAACAGCCTAAGCAGATCCTTCTGAGGATCTCTCTCCTCGACGTGCACGTCGAACGCCGAATTTCTAACAAACCCAAATCCCACCTGATGTTTTTTATCTCCCAAGATTATACGCCTATTATAATCGCCACGCGTCATAAATGAAGACTGGACTTGACCGCCAGCCGACGAACCACCGATAACGCCGCCACGGGCGAGCAAACGCCGTAGCGCCTCCAGCGTTTCCTTACCGAGAAATGCATCAGTCAAAAAGCTCTGATTTCCGCCACTGATAAAGACTACATCGGCATTGTCGATTTGCTCATAAAAATCAGGCGAGTCAGCAACCTTCCTAGACAAAGTATAAAGCTCCGAAACCGTCTCTAGTCCGAACCGTTTCTTCAAGTTCGCGACCATTCGAAACGGGATTCCTTTCTTATAGTCGGCAGCACGCCGTTTTCCCTGAGGCGTTTAACCTTGGTCAAAATGACGAGACAGCGAGGGTAACGATACCAGGCGTCATCATGAAGCAAGTGATCACCAGAATTCTCCTTGCGGATCATTGGCCGATGTCAGCGCGGAATCTCTTCCTGTCGGCTCTTCTGGTAGGCGGTGGCGTCCTTCTTCGGCCTTCCGGGAATGTGTATCCTCCTTTCCCCTACGGTTTTCCTTCCTCTGTAGCCTCGGTCGGCGAGGCAATCCTTCGGGCGAACTCCCACTTCTTGTGGGCCTTGCCCCGGGGATGCTTTATTCAGGACCGACTATTCACCAAATGCGGATTCAAGCCATGCAGCTTCCAGATCTTTCCGATCGTAGAATCGCTCAATCCGCTAGCTTTGGCCATAGTGCTCCGACTCCAGTGAGTGGCGTTGCTGGGCTTTTCATGAAGCGTTTTTCTCACGACTTCCCCAATTACGGAATCGTCGTACTTCGGGTGTCGCCCTGGCCGAGGGGCGTCCTTTTCGATTCCCGCCAAACCGCTCTCCAAGTATCGCAAACGCCATCTACCCGCCTTCTGACGAGTGATTCCAAGCGCCTCTCCAATCTCCTGATTGTCTCTTCCCTCTGCGGTCAACAGTACGATCTTAGCTCGTTCGGCCAACCTGACCGAAGTTCGACGTCCTTTGCTTAGCTTTACCAGTTTCGCCTCTCCCAGCGGATCAAGTTCAATCGTTATTGAGCATTCTCATTTGAAGTATAATATATACCAATAAAATGATACGAGTCAATAATGTAAGCTACATTATTTTAAGCGGACTACACTAGCTGAGGTTTGCCAAGCCCTTGGAAGCGAAAGCTTTCCGCTTGATAAAGCGATTCGGCAATATTCGAAAAAGGTCTTTGCAATCGCTTGAGAACTCGATCCACTAGGGATACTTGGTTTAGAAAAATAGGTAAGGCGATGAATGCTACAGAGAAAGAATTATTCGAAAAGGCGATTAAAGAGGTCGTCGACCTGCATGGAAACATGGCCGTGCTTTCCAAGTTGGATATCCTCCTGAAGGACTATAACTCGGATTTATCCGATGCGGAAGAACTCATTCAGTCTGATGGAGCGCTCTCTGCGACGATCGTAAGGATCAGCAACAGCGTTATCTATAGAATCGGAGACAGATGCGATACGATCCGCTCGGCCCTGTATAATATCGGTTTCAATGAAGCCCTCAAGTTGGTCAGCTTGGCGCTTTCGAAGCAGGTTTTCATGCGTAATCTCGATGCGTACGGGATTTCTGCGGATAACTACTGGCGGTACAGTTATTTCACCGCCGTATTCATGGAGGGGCAGGCCAAGCGATTTGGGTTTGAAGCAAACAACGCCTACTTGATCGGACTGCTCCATAGTATCGGTCGCGTCGTTATCAATGAGTTGCTGCATAAGCGCGAAATCGAAATATATTGGGACCGTTTCATTCCGCCGGATGTCTGGGAAAAGGAGTCGATCGGTTTTAGTAGCGAGGTTGCGGGGTCGCTCCTCTTGAAAAACTGGGATTTCTCGTTGGAAATGTACCAGAGGGTAGAGAATCAAAGGAAGCCTAGCAAAATTGACTCGGATCCATTGCTGCTTCTTCTTGACTACGCCCGTCTGGTTTCGATCAACCTCGAGGACTCTGAAGCCTTGGCTTCCCTATGCGAAAAGGGGGCCCACCCGTATCTCATAAAGCAGCCGCAATCCTCAGAAGAGCTTTTGTCGGCGATCGCTGAAACCGCAGACTATGTCGCCGACATTTACAAAAGTCTGAAAGACTGCTAGCTATGAGTGGGGCAAAAAACATCCAGATCGCTATTCTCGACGATAATCGGTCGACTCGGAATCTTGCTAAAATCGTTATTGAGAATAATCTTTCGTGCGAGGTTCGCATCAGCGCTTCTCCCGAGGGGCTCTACGCGCTGTTCAAGTCCTTGCCCCCTGATCTCATCCTTCTCGATATCGATCTCGGCAAGAATAATGGCGTGGATGTATGTCGGCAACTGAAATAGGATCCACGCACCTCAGGCATTCCAATCGTTTTTCTTTCCACCTTGAAAGATCCGGCTAAGCGCGTGGCCGCCCTCAAGGCAGGTGGGGTGGATTATATCGATAAGCCATTCTATCCGGAAGAGCTGGTGACGCGGGTGAAAACCCATGTTGAAATCCATCGCTTGAAACTGGAAAATATCGATCGGATATCGGATCAGCAGGCTCTCTTACACGTACTCTGCCACGATTTGGTGAATCCCATCTTCGCAGCCCACTCTCTCTTGTGCCTTAGAAGGGACACGAGGAAAGTAGATGACATGGTCATCGAGAGGGTAATCGGTTGCTGCCAAAATGCCCTGGACATTATCGTAAATGTTCGAGCGGAGGAGGCGCCGCTGGTCGGCAAGGACAAGCCCTTCGAGGGCGAACTGGTTTCGGTCGAGGAAGCCTTTAACGAATCGGCTAACGTATTGGGCCAGCGTTTCGAGGAAAAGAATGTGGAACTCGTCATCGATTGCGCTGCGAATCCGCAACTTAGCATCAAGCGGGTGATACTGGTTCAGAACATCTTGAACAATCTCCTCACCAATGCCCTCAAGTTTTCGTATCCGAAAAATACGGTTTCGCTGAGGTCCTATTCTGGAAAGCGCAAGGGCGAGTCTGTCTGTATTATCGAAGTGAAAGATACGGGGATCGGAATGCCTCCGGAGATTCTGAATGCTGTTTTCGATAGAGAGGCCAAGGTTTCACGCAAAGGAACGTCCTCGGAGAAAGGTACCGGATTCGGTATGCCCTTAGTCAAGCGATACGTTGAGCTGAGCGGCGGGACGGTGGCCGTCGAATCCGTCGAGGAGCAGGCGCAAAATGGAGAAGGCGAGCATGGGACGACTGTGAAGTTGGTTTTTCCTTGTTAGGAGAAGACGCCAATGGCGCCGTTGACCTCCTTTCGATTCTCTAGGAAATCCAAGAAACGAGAAGGGGAGAAATGCGTTTGCGTTCGTCTCTCATTCCACCCCCGCCTCATTCCTCGCATCGCGGCAATACCCCCCCGCGCATTGCTCTTAGCCTTCAATCGCAAGCCCAAGCCGATCAAGCGTATCGAGAATCCGACCAACTCCCGTATCCAAGTCTTCATTCATCCCCGCAAGTATGGGATCGGAATGCCTTTCGCCTGAAGGAAGCGCTTTATACTTCTCCAAAGTCTCTTGACTCGACTTAAACTCCAGGTGATTTGCGTAATAAGAAACCTGCATAAAAAACGGCTGCTTCGACGCAGTCTCGCTCGCCGCATATCCTCGCTACCCGAAGACCTAAGAGAAATCGCCTGCAATCAAAGCTCCGATGAGATTGCCCTCGATCTCGCCTCGCAGACATTCGAAGCCGGCAAAAGCATATTCGAAACCAACTTCACCACCAAGAAGCACGGCGGATCCTTTGGCCTCGGTCTGGGACTGTCTATCTCGCGCAAAATCGTGGAGAAACACAGTGGTACAATCCACGCCGAAAACCCGAAATCCGTAGGAGCCCGATTGATAGTCAACCTACCTGTGTATTCGGAAGCTGGATTATCCCAATAGAGCGCCGCGTGGATCGGACTGCTTGTCCCAAGCAGCCGCGCACGCCAATCGCGCTGCAGCGGTTCGCTGGAACAGCGAACCCTACCATTTTGCTCTCATCATAATAGGCCCGTCAGAACATCGTAACAACAAAGCTTGTCCACATGAGCGCTTTGCGCCGTAAATTCCATGTAACCCTTAAACCTATGATGAAAACTATTTCTCGCTCCCTACTCCAATCGCTGCTCGCAGCTTCCTTGCTCTTCGGAGCTACTCTATCCACTCAGGCGCAAAAATCGCCTAGGCCCCTAAAGGCGCTCTTGATCACCGGAGGTTGCTGTCACGCCTACGCCAGCCAAAAAGGCATCCTCAAAGAAGGACTCGAAGCTCGGGCTAACGTTATCGTCACTCAAGTCCACACCGACGACTCGACCGCCAACCCACCGCTTGCCATCTACGGCGATCCCGACTACGCCAAGGGTTACGACGTCGTTATCCATGACGAGTGTGCCGCAAAAATGGCAGACGCCGAAACAGTCAAAGGCGTCCTCGCTCCGCACCGCAACGGTATCCCAGGCGTTAACTTACATTGCGCCATGCACAGCTACCGCACAGGAGACCACAAGGTCGCTTCCAACCCCGGCACCAGTAACAGCCTGTGGTTCGACTACCTCGGCATTCAATCCAGCGGTCACGGCCCGAAAGAGCCCATTGCGATCGAGATCACCAAAAAGAAACATCAAATCACCAAGACGCTCAGCAACTGGGCAACCGTCAACGAAGAGCTTTACAACAACGTACAAATATTCCCAACCGCGAATGCGCTCGCCAAAGGCTTCCAACATCAGAAAGAACGGAAAAAAGCCGGTCAGACGGTACCTGCTCAAGATGCCGAAGCAGTCGTTGTATGGACCAACGAGTACCATGACACACGCGTTTTCAGCACGACTATCGGGCACTACGACGAAACCGTCGCCGACGACCGCTACCTCGACCTCGTCACTCGCGGACTGCTCTGGACCTGCAAAAGGCTCAACGAAAACTACCTGAAATAGGTCCGCCTCATTTCCCGAACGCCACCTGGAGAGATCAGTGCGTAGACGGCACCTTAGAGGCTGTTAAATAAGTCGGTGTAGGAGCGGGTTTATCCCGCGATTTTTCATTTCCATGGTATAGACACGCATTATCGCGGTCCACGCTTAGCGGTCCCGCTCCTACAGATTAGGCAGCGGAAAAATCACTGTTAACTAAAAGATTAATGAGCTCTAACCCCCTTGTTTCTTAGTGCCCTTCGCGGGAAAAAATAACAGTAGTTCCATGAATATACGTAACCTTCTCATCGCGTGGGCAATCGCCGCGACATTAAGCATCGGTCTCCTAGCTCAAGAGCTCCCTAGACTAGCCGATGGATTGGATCCGGAAAAGCAGTTCTTCAACGAACAGAAGAAACTAACCTACCTAACCGAGCCATACGTTAGCGCGTCACCGGAGAACCTAGACGATGGATTGCAGGTCGGCATATTGGATCGACCAGGAAGCAATCAGGCTATCGAAGCTCTCATCGCAGATGACAAAGCCGGCAAGTATTCAAATCTGGACAGCATCCTAATCTGGAAAGACGGAAAACTGCTATTCGAGATGTACAATCGGCGAGGGCGCGTGAATGGACCGCACTACGCTATGTCCGTCACGAAGACGCTGACTTCAGTCGCTTTGGCCCGAGCCATCCACTTAGGCCTAATGAGCATGGACGATCTCGACAAACCCGTCATCAGTTTCATGCCGAAAATCGATGTATCCAAAATCCAATCAGGTGTGGAGACGATTACATTGAGAGATGCCCTGTTCATGAAATCCGGATTGCGATTCGAAAGTAAGCGCGTTGAACAAGAACTCGGAGCCAAACATTCCAAGCAACAGTACTTTCAGAAACTATTCGAAAACACCGCCCCCGTCACGCCTGAGAGCAAAACCTATAAATACACAGGGACGGATCCTTCGTTGATCATGATGATTATCGACATCAAAGTCCCAGGATCCGCCCAAGAATTTATCGCTCAAGAAATAGGCGGCAAATTCGGGGCAATCTATTGCTGGGGTGATCAAGATTGCGGTCTCCCGAAATGCGGAGCAGGTAGCAACTTCACATCACGTTCTCTTTTGAAAATCGGAACAGCAATCATTCAAGACGGAAAATTCAACGGCGAGCAACTCCTCTCAGCCGACTACGTCAGACATATAATGGCCCCGAAACCAAAGGACGGCTATTATTACTATTTCCACAATCGCAGCAAAAAAGCCGGCGAAAGAAAAGTAAAACTCATAAGCGGCATTGGAGCAGGCGGACAATACATGGCGACATTCCCTGAGCTGAACATAGTAGCAGTTGCGACGGCCCATAACGTAAAAGCTATCGGGCTCCCCCTTCAAGCAACACTGGAGCACCTACTCCCGTTGTTCGTGAAGTAGCCGAACTCCAACGAACAAATCAATGTTCCAATAATAAGACCGGTAGCGTGAACGCGCCACCGCCCCACGATTTCCAACACTGAATCAAGCATCCCCGGGGCAACCGTCTTCGTTCTTCGCTTGTTGCCTCTTCGAGGCAATAGGTTCGAATTGTTTGGAGCGAATTCGATTAGGCCCAATCCTTTCGCGCCCTTTAGCGTATTTAGCGGACAAACAAACTTCTGCCTGAGTCTATCAGGCCAGGCGCAAATATACGGTTATGGTTTTCACAAATTCCTATTTTTCATTCACAGGTTTGTCGTTCCACAGCTCGCGGGTATAGATCCAGTTTTTGGATTCATCGATTTGCCAGGGAACTTCAGTCTTCGGAATCCAGGTTTTGTGTTCTGCGATAATGGACGCGTATTGTGGATCAGACGCTAAATTATCCCACTCCCATGGATCGCTTTTATGGTCGTAAAGTTCTTCGCTTCCATCGCTATAGCGGATGTATCGCCAGCGTTCGGAGCGGACCGCATGATTGCCTCGCCCCATGGTCATAAGAGCTGGTTGATCCCAGGTCGAACGTGGGTCTTCGAGAAGGGGTAACAAGCTGCGGCCATCGATGTCGTCCTTTGGCGGCAACCCGCAGAGGTCGACTAGAGTCGGGTAAATATCCAAAAGGCTTACCGGTTGGCTACTCACTGTACCTGCTTTCGTGAACCCTGGGGCTACGACAATAAAGGGCACATGATTGGCTTTTTCCCAGAGGGTAAACTTCACGCAACTCTCCTTGTCGCCCAGGTGATAGCCATGATCGGAGAAGAGTATAATGATGGTATTGTCTGCTTCGCCGGTGGCATCGAGTTTGTCGAGTAGGCGTCCCACCATTTGATCGGCGTAGTCGGAAGCCGCCTGATAGCTCTTGACGAATGTATGCAGACTACCGGGGTGCCTCTCCGCTTTACTGAGAACATTGTCCGTTATGAAAAATTCCTTATTGGCCATATTTCTGGCGATGGTCGAAACATCGTCCAAGTCGTTCGCTTTGTAGGCCGGCATTTTCAGGGATTCGTAGGGGTATTTATCATACGTTTCCTGGTCCGAATAAAATGGCATGTGCGGCCTGAAAATTCCGGCTGCCATAAAACGCGGTTTATCCGAAGCCTTATCCATCGCTTCCTCGACCCATTCAACGGTATCGAGGTCGATTATTTTCTTATCATGTACGCCCCAATCGAAAACGGTTTTCGCCAAAAGTCCTTCGGTATAACCATTGTGGTTGGTCTCCGGCGCTCGTGTCGGCAGCATATCGAAAAACTCTTGGAACGATGGATTCTTTGCCCGATCTTTTCCAGCGTCGCCGTGGTGAAAAATCTTTCCAGCTCCTTTGGTAGCGTAACCATTCTCTGTGAAATACTGTGGTAGCGTGACCGCATCCGGAACCAAGGTACGCCAACTGTCCTTGTTTCCATAAACACCGGTTGTCGACGGATGGAGACCAGTGAGAATAGCGGTGCGAGACGGATTACATGCGGGACTCACGCAGTAAGCCTTGTTGAAAAACGTGCCTCGGGCAGCCAAGCGCTGGAGATTCGGAGTCTGGATAGGATTGTTCGGATCGAACAAAGTCGTCCAGTCATTCATATCGTCGATGGCTATGAGCAGGACGTTGGGCCTTGCGGTCGCTTGTTCCTTATTTGCGCACCCCACGATCAGGCATAGGCACGCTACGGATGCTGTTAACAACAAGATCTTCTTAGATGATTTTAAATTCATTTATTTTCTTTGGGTCTAATACCTCGAATCTTGCTTCGTTTATAATTTTGGTAGCGGCCGATCTTCCCGCAACGGCCATTGGCGTCAACTTAACTGAAATCGTCTAAAAACCACCCCGACGTGTCGAGGTA
>JAPKDW010000372.1 GCA_028822375.1 Opitutaceae bacterium
ATATAAAACCAAACGACTGACTTTCTCGACATGGGAATCACTCGTCCCATATTTTCGCTCGCCAATCGGTTTCGTTTTTTCAAGGATCTCTGTTTTTCCACCAACACACCATAATCTGCCCCTATGTCATTGAATCTAGGTAGCCTCCTGTCGAATTCAACTCGACAATTTAGTTCAGAAACCGCGTTAATCTACGAATCGGATCGATACTCCTACGAACAGCTGGACAGTTGCGTGCGGAAGTTTGCAGCTGACTTAAAGGAAGCTGGCATCGAACGCGGCGACAAAGTTGCCATCATGCTTCCGAATGTTCCTGAGTTTACCATCGCCTACTTTGGAATATTGTATGCCGGCGCTGTCGTGGTTTCTCTCAATATTCTACTATCGGCAGATGAATTGAGCTATCAGCTGGGAAATAGCGAGGCAAAGGCTTTTATCGTGCACGCGGATTTCAGTGAAAACGGTTTGGATGGATTCAAGCGCTGTGACACTTGCAGTATTCTATACTTCGTGGAGGGAAATGACGCAGGCGAGGTACCTTCGAACGCCCGCTCAGTAGCAGACGTTTTGAAACGGACCGATCACGCGGATCTTTGCCAGACCATGCCCGACGATACCGCGGTTATCCTTTATACGAGCGGAACCACAGGGAAGCCCAAAGGCGCCGAGCTAACTCATAGTAATCTTTACTTTAATGCTCAGTATTCATCTGAGCGCATGTTCAGCCTTTGGCCCGATGAGATCAATGTCATGCAACCTGGATTTGTTGGATTGGGTGCCCTTCCAATGTATCATATTTTTGGGCAAGTTGTCATTCAGAGCGCCCTGCTAATGGGGGGTGGATCGTTCTTTTGCATGAAACGATTTTCGGCCGAAGCTGCGGTAGCAGCGATCGAAAAAGAGAAAGTGACTTTCCTTCCTGGTGTTCCCACCATGTTTTTCGCGATTCTTCACGATACAACAAGCGACTCAGTCGACCTATCTAGTTTGAAATATTGCGTATCGGGCGGCGCGCCCATGCCGGTCGATGTAAAAGAGAGTTTTAAAGAAAAGTTCGGCGTCACAATACAGGAGGGCTATGGGCTGACAGAGACCTCCCCTTTAGCAACCGTGCAATGGCCAAATGAAACCGATAAATGCGGAACCGCTGGTAAGCCAATATCCGGAATCGAAGTGAAAATATTCGACAAAAAGGACCAAGAAATGCCCCAGGGGGAACGAGGCGAAATCGTCATTCGGGGTCACAATATCATGAAAGGCTATTATAGGAATCCCCAAGCCACAGCGGAAGCCTTACGTAATGGTTGGTTTCATTCAGGAGATATTGGATACATTGACGAGGACGGAGATGTATTCATAGTTGACCGGGAAAAGGACATGATATTGCGAGGCGGCTACAACGTCTATCCTCGAGAAGTAGAAGAAGTCCTCTACAAACACCCCACCATAATGGAAGCAGCTGTCATCGGCATTCCGGACGAACGTTACGGTGAAGAGGTGAAGGCTGTTGTTTCACTAAAACCCGATCAGGTAGCCAGCCCGGAAGAGATCAAAGCCTACTGCAAGAAGCATCTCGCTGCCTACAAGTATCCGCGCCACATTGAGATCATTGACTCCTTGCCCAAAGGCCCAACCGGCAAGTTGTTGAAGCGAGTTCTAAGGGACGCGATTTAGCTCTACTTTGCTAGATGAAGGGTTTAGCGGAAAGTAGCCCAGGCTTCCAGCCTGTTTCTTCACAGGCAAGATGCCTGCGCTACACTTGATTGGGATGATTTGTCCTTCATTTAACAATGTAGAATTAGAGAGAATGCAATAAGTCCTATATTATTGGATACTCTCTCAAAAATCGACTGCTTCTTCTACTCGTGGGTCAAGCGGTTGCGGTTTAGTGGCCAGCGATACCACTATCATTACTAAAACAGAAGCCATGAGTGCAACGGCTCCCGCACTGACCGCATTTGGAACGTAAAAAAGCGGGGCATCTCTGGGATATTTTGATGCCAGGTCCAGCCCGACATTAACCATCAACCCAGTTACCGCCGCAGCTGCCGCTCCTTGCCAAGTCGCGCGCTTCCAATTGAACCCAATCGCTACCATTGGGACAAACGCGGCAGCGAATAGTCCCCAGCCAAAGATACCGAGTATCGCGATTAGATCACCATGGTTCTTGGCCCAAAGCGCAAAAAAGGTTGCGGCAATGGCAATGATCAACGTCGCCGCGCGCGCCCAAACCAATTCGTTCTTTACTGGACGCTTAAGAATCGCGCGAGGAATATCTCGAACAAAGACACCAGCGCCGATGTTGAGAAATGAATCCGCCGTCGACATGATTGCAGCGAACAAACCGGAAAAAACAATACCCGCCAACCACGCAGGGGTGTGGTTCATCAGAAAGAGGGGTGCGGCATTGTCCTCCTGCCCCAATGGAAGCGCTTCCGCTCCGCCCGTTAAAACGAGGTATTTCATAGCGAAACCGACGCTAATCCACAGAAGTACGCAAAGCACGTAAGCGATAGAGGCAAGTACGGGACTCCATTTAACCGTTTTAAAATCCCGCGCCATAAACATTTTTGTAATGGTATGCGGCTGCCCGGTCCCACCAAATTGGAATAGAAAAAGGTAGCTCAAGCAGGCCATCGGGCCCAACACCCCCCAGGGACCTATCGCATTCTTTTGTCCTGCGGCAGTGAAGACGTCGGTTATGTTTCGCGAACCGGCAAAAAAGTCCCCGTCTCCCACCGTCGTCAGAGCTATCCAAAAAACAGCGACGCCGGCAAACATCATGATAGCTCCCTGAAACACATCGGTGTAAAGCCCGGCAATAATCCCTCCAAAGACCGCGTATCCAATCACTACAGTCATTCCAATAATGGCGGCTGTGGTGAAATTGATGTCGAAGAAAGTGGCGGCTACCGCGCCAAACGCGAGTATGTTAGTTCCCAAGTATGCGATTACACCCAGTAGGATGACCACCCCAGCAATGAGCCGGCAGACCTCACTATTATAGCGGATCGCTATGGCATCCGGCAGGGTCAAAATATCAAAAAGCGCGGCGAAGGCTTTGAATCGTTTTGCAAGAAGAAGGCTAGCTAATGAGAGTCCAAGAGCTGCCGGCAGACAAAGCCAAAAAGAAGTGGTTCCATACTTGTACACCAAGCCCGGTCCACCGATAAAACCGAAGCCGCTCAAGACAGTGGAAAATGAAGCAAAGCCCATGACAATGATTCCCGCGCTTTTCCCGGCTACAAAAAAGTCTGAAGACGACTT
>JAPKDW010000077.1 GCA_028822375.1 Opitutaceae bacterium
CGGCGTGGTTTCAGTCTGATTTCAGTTAAGTTGACGCGTATGCGCTCAGCGGGACGGCGTGGTTTCAGATGATTTTAGTTAAGTTGATGCGAATGTGCCGTTGCTGGTAAACCGTCTGCTACTTTTTGAGCGAATCGAAGGTTGTTTTGGTAGATTATCCGGGGATGCATCGAATGCGGTGCTTTTCGGCAGCCGTAATCGTGAACTCAAGTTGGATCGTAACGGGCCAAGGGAGTTCGCCTAGATTGCTAGGCCACTCTATGGC
This sequence comes from Opitutaceae bacterium, assembly GCA_028822375.1. Taxonomy (GTDB): domain Bacteria; phylum Verrucomicrobiota; class Verrucomicrobiia; order Opitutales; family Opitutaceae; genus Pelagisphaera. The sequence continues at coordinate 266 of JAPKDW010000077.1, forward strand.
GAGGCAATAGGGTGGCGTCATAAAATCTTCGAGCATAAGCTCGTCGATGACGTTCGATTGAGGATTCAGACGATAGGCGTCCATGTGGATGAGCGTTGTGGATCCACTGTCGTAAGTATTGAATATATTGAAAGTGGGACTTGTAATGAGTTCTTGGATGCCCAGCGCTTGCGCGAGCCCTTTGACGAACGTCGTCTTGCCGGCTCCGAGATCTCCTTCTAGAGTTAGAATGGCCTCGCTTGGAAGCGCTTTGGCGAGAAGGGCTGCCACTGCGATGGTCTCGTCCGGCGAGTTCGTGTCGATGCCGTTATTCAGTCGATCGAAAATGCTCATAACCAGAGAATTCTATGGATTGGTTCGTCCTGCTAAAAGACAAAGTCGGCGCTTTGGAAGTTCGTTCTATGACGGTCCCGATTTTACTTAAAGCCGTTTCGAATATTTTCCGCCAAGCCGCTTCGAAAGCTTCGCGATCAGTTGAAGGCGCGAGAGCGAACAGCAGTTCATAATCTTCGCCGTCGTTTATCGAGTGCTCGAGGGCTGACTTTCCGCTTTGTTCGCTGCGTCGTAGCGCGTCAGAGCTAATCGGTATGTCGGTGGCGTTGAGAAGCGCTCCGAGTCCAGGTTGGAGGAGAGCTGAGCAGTCTTTTCCCAGTCCATCGCTCAAGTCCATGCAAGCGAGGACTGCAGTTTGCGTGGACAGCCATTGACCTTCCGGTAATCGCGGTTCGAAGCTGTAGTGCTTCTCGAGCAGGCTTCCGCCGAGCTCCCCAGTAACGTAGATGGTGGAGCCGAGGCATGCTTTGCCGCGCTCTAAAACGCGCTTGTTGGCAACTCCGATAAGAGTCATGAACGCGCCTAGGAAATCACTAGTCGAGCTCACGTCGCCTCCGGAGATTTCCGTGTCTAGTCGTTTCGCTTCAGCGGCGAGTCCATGGTAGAAACGTTGAAGCCAGGCGATCGAAAGATTTGAAGGCAATGCCAGCGAGAGCGTGGCGGAGCGAGGAAAGCCTCCCATTGCTGCGATATCGCTGGCGTTGCGTCTGAGGAGTTTTCGAGCGACCTGCTCAGGAGTGAGGGAATCGTCGAAATGTTTATTATAAACAACAGGATCGGCGGTGACGAGCAGCTGGTTTTCCAAGGGCGATAGAGGCAGAACGGAACAATCGTCACCGATTCCCCGCGGCGAAGGGGATGAGGCATCGCCGAGCCAAATCCGTATTCGTTCGATGAGCTCGGATTCGCCGATCGAGTCGATCCGGTCGTCTTTATTAGCAGCAAACGGATTCATGCCTCGATCGGACTAAAGTAGATCATCAGTATAAAGTTCAGAAGGTTGAAGCACGCATGCATCGTGATACTGGATACGATGTTTCCGGATAGGCGGTAGACGATACACAGTGCGGCTCCTAGAATCGCGAGAGGAGCGAAGCTGTAAAGATTCTGGTGGATAGCTGCGAAAAGAACTGCAGTGATCGCGATGGCTAGCCCGAGCGAGACGCGATTATTCAGATAGCGAAAAAGAAATCCGCGATAGACGAGTTCCTCGCCAATGGGAGCGGCAACTACGACGAGTAAGGCCATTAGGACCATTTCCATGTTGGTCCCGCCATTTTGAACGAGTTGAACGGGTAGCTGTAGTTCGTATTCGAAATTCAATGCATCGAGTACAATTCTCCAAATCATCATTGTAGGGATGATTAGGAGATAGGCGGCAATGAACCCAAAGAAACCGATTTTGACTGCTCGCCAAAAGGACTTTGGCTGGTTGCTGTTTTCGGTGGGCGAAATGATGTGGATGCCTCCCCAGGCAGCCAAGCAGCCGAGTTGAAGCCCGAACCCTGATACGATGAGAAAGGAAAGGGAGTCTGTGGCAAGTTCCTCGCCGCTGAAGTACGCGTGGGTTTGGGCTAGAAGACCAGTCAAGGCATAGGCGAAAGTCAGAGCCAAGCAAATGAAGAGAGCGACGTCGACGGGACGTATCTCCCATTTTGCGAGTCGTTGGCTGTTTCGGATGTTCTTGATGATCTCCATATAAAACCGACGCAGTCAAAGCGCGGCCATAGCCTTGGGCGAGTCCAAAAGAGCGGAGGAGAGGGTTTGAAGGTAAACTGTAAGCGTGGTTTTTGAGCTGGTTCTAAAATTCCATTCGACAATAAGTCCACTGTTCGGGCAAAAGGGGAAAGGTTTCAGTCACCAATTGTGATTTTTGCGTTCTCTCTTTTTGCTTATGCGGCATTACCTTTCAGTTATTCTAAGCGGCATGGAACTGACTCTTTTTACAGATGCGGATTGGGACGGCGTTGCGGATGGACCGGGTAAAACCCTGGTGAAGGAGATTTGCTCGCCGGAGTCGATTCGCAGTCGGGGAACGGATCACTCGACTAATGGCATTCGCATGGGGATCGATGGCTGGATCTACATCGCGGTGGGCGATTTCGGATTTTCCAATGCAATGGGCACCGACGGAACGGAGCTCACTTTGTTGGGAGGCGGGATCGTACGCAAACGGCGATTGGTCCGTTTATGGGACAGATCGGTTCGATTATGCAGCGCGATCAAATCGCTGAAGCGATCCTTCGTCCGAATGCGGCGATTTCTCAGGGGTTTCAAACGGCATTGGTTTCAACTACTGACGGCGGAACGTATGTCGGTTTTGTGACCAGTCGGAATTCCTCATTGTACGACTATGCTTCAATCCGAATACCTTACAGATGAAGCCTACGAGATTAATGAGGATGATTAAGGTAGTGTTCCTTTAGGAGGTCTCTACCGAAATCGCCTGTGAAGTCGCGCCAAATGGTATGTACGTGATTGGCCTTGTTTTGAACGTTGTCGTATTCGATGAGGAAAGTGGGACCTTGGATACGGTAGTAGTGCGGTTCGCCAACCTCGGTTTCGCCGGCCCAGCCAAATCGGATTTTGTCCATGTCAGCTTCGCGTAGCTGGTTCATGCGTTCGTCAGCGAGTACCTTCGGCATCGTCGAAGCATAGGTTTCGATTAAGGTTTCCAGGAGAGTTTTCTGATCTGAAGTCATGCGATTGGCTCGGAGGCCTACGTATCCTAGAGGACCGACTTCCGTGGCGCGATTAGTGACGATTTCTCCGTAGGCGATGGATTGGAAGTGAGCGATTTTTTGCTGTTTCGCATCGAAGGATTTGAAGAGCTCTCGAGCCAAGTCTTCTTCTTTACCCAAAGCGCGTAGTCCTTGTCGGTCGCCTTCTGTGACCTTGGCTGGATTGGAGCCGAGGAAACGCGGGGCTGTGGCAGTCATCGTACCGTCGACTATTGTAACGTTCAGGGAAACATGGTGTCCCTCGAATCGCCAAGCCCAGTTGGACTCGATTGAAGGTTCTCCGAAGATCATGATCGAGTAGAGTTCAGGAATCCGAATATCCGATCCGGTGAGCTCTAGCAATACGCGCTCTAGGTCGATGATGTTAAGGATTTTCTCATTGCCCGATTTGCTGAGGCCAGTTTCAAGCAAATCGTAGGCGAACATCTTTTGCTTTTTGTTGAGTTCGGTGAGGGAGATGCCTTTGCGTTTGATCATGGCAGCGGGCAGGAACTCCCAGCTAACCCGATGAGGGTCGTCGAAATCGAAAGTCGTTTTGTTTCGCTCTTTTTCGTCTAACGAATGGAGAAACGAAGTGGCAGCATTGGACATGGCCATGTTAGCGTGATTGTCGCCATTATGGGCAGATAGTTCACTTGGAGCGATTGCGAGCAGGCCTATTAATGTCAGGCAGCCAAGGTTTGCGGAGAATTGTTTTAAAAGCATAAGCGGGTTGGGTCTAAAAGCGAAAGAGCGAGATTATTGGAAAGTGCTTTGGTTTTCAATCTAAACTACGAGTTTATCCAGTTTCAGGCATAAATGTCGGTAACACGATTCCTTTGATTTCGGGTGGTGGACCTAGGCTTTGGGCTACGTGTAACTCGCAATTGCGGGCGCCGAGCTGATACATAGCGCTTACCAACTCAGGTTGGTTCGAAGGAATGAGGAATAGAGGCTTACGGCCGCAGTGGTTGTTGAGTTCGGTTTGTATTAGGAGTTTCGCGATGTTCGAGTCAGTCGCAATTCCCGGACCCAGTAAATTGCTACCTGGGTGATTGATCGATGCGAGCGCTCCCAATAGAACGCCTTTTGGGGTTTCGGCAATGGTTACGCTCCAGATTCGCCGCTTATTCTCGATGAAGTAAGTCCAGTCCTTTTTTCGGGAGGTATTCCAAGCTGCACGTTCTTGCTGATCAATTGCGTCGATATCGTCGAGAGTAGCGGGGCGAGTTGCGATTCCAGGAATTGAATCGATTGGCACCCCTGATTCGGGTACGTCGAGAATCATGTCCTGATAAACTGAGTACGGGGCGAATCCTTGTCGGGTATAGAGCGAGAATGAATCCAAATTAAACGCGCTGGAAACTAACCGCAGGGTCAATTCTTGGTGTTTCGCGATTTCTATAATTTCGCTTAGCAAAGCCTTAGCTACTCCTTTGCGATTGCTGTGCGGGTCGGCATTCATGATGCCGAGGGATATATGGCTTGCTCGCGGGTGGTAGAAACATGAGGCGATGATCGCGTTGGTATCGTTGTCAACCGCGATTAGGCAACAACCGGGATCAAGATCTTCGTAGACGTCAGCAAAAATGAGGCAATCGTCCGGTTGGCCGGAAAAAATAGTTCCGAAGCCTTTTGATTCGTACCAGTGATTCGTCGACTGGAAGATGAGTTGGGCGACCTCTGCTGCTTCGTGGGGAAGCATGGGGCGAATCGCGAACGGTTGGGGCAGTGGCATGGAGGTTCTTTGAAAACGGTTTTCCCGTAGAACTGGCGATTAGGTCAACTCTACTTTGAAGAGACATCATTGAAGGGTTCCTTTGAGTTCGGCGCTACTTTATTTTTCATTTATAGCCTAAATTTAGGTTGTTTGCCTTCTGTCGGATTGACTTGGGGGAGGGGGGGTAGAAAGGATCATGAAATTCGCTTTTCCCCTAATCGCGTTCTTGTTAGCGATTAACGTAGCCTTCTCGGACGACGCAGAGGATGCGTGCTAGGGTATTGCTTATCACTCCAATCAAAGCTAATTAATATTAGCTGCATTAATTTCCCACTCTTTAATAGTTAAATTATCGTGAAAATTATTGTCCTATAGGGCGGGTTTAACTGGAATTCTAACCATGCTCCTTTCTCGATCTGTTTTCGTTTTGCTCGCTGGTTCAATCCTATCCGCTTTGGCTCAAGCGGAAGATAAACCGAATATTCTCTGGATCTTCGCTGAAGATACCTCTCCTTGGATGGGCTGCTACGGCGACTCGGTTAATGAAGGCTATACGCCACATATTGACTCGCTGGCGGACCAGGGGACTTTGTTTTCCCGCGCATACGTGCCGGCCCCGGTTTGTTCGGCTTGCCGTTCATCTCTGATGGGTGGGCAAAATCAAATCCGATTTGGAGCGCATGAGCATCGCTCTTCCCGAGGACCTAGCAAAAATTATCTGCCGAAAGCAATGAAGTTGCTTCCGCAGATTATGAAGGAAGGCGGGTATTACACATTTAATTTGGGCAAGGATGATTACAATTTCGTTTGGGATAAAGAGGCTACCTATTCGCTGCAGCAAAAAGCGAGAAGCCCCCTTCCTTGGGATTTGATAAAGGAAAATCAGCCGTTTTACGGGCAGATACAGACGGCGGGTGGAAAACAGAATGTTAAGAATTTTCCGGCGGAGCGTAAAACGGATCCGGCTTCGGTAACTGTGCCGCCAGACTATCCGCAGAATCAGCTTTATCGCGAGGTTGTAGCGGAGCACTATGATTCTATCCGCAAGGACGATGATTTTATTGGTGAAATACTGGCTGGCTTGAAGGAATCCGGGCTTTGGGAGAATACGATCGTGGTCTACGTTTCGGACCACGGAGCCAATAATCTTGCGCGTCACAAGCAAATGCCGACTGAGGGTGGATTACATGTGCCCCTTATCGTGAGAGCTCCGGAAGGAATAGTGCCCAAATCGCAAATACGCGATGATTTGGTAAACGTCCTCGATTTGTCTGCAACGACCTTAGCTTGGGCTGGATTGGATAAACCGGATTGGTACGAAGGGCAGGATTTGTTTGGAGAGGGATTCGAAGAGCGCGATTACGTAGCGAGCGCGAAAGATCGTTTGGACTTTACGATTGATCGCGTGCGGACCCTTAGGACGGATCGCTTCCGTTATACGCGTAACTATAAATTAGATCGGGTTTTCTTGCAGCCGCAGTATCGCGATACTCAGGATTATACGAAGAACCTAAGAGAACTTTATGCAAATGGCGAATTGCCGCAAAAGCTTAAGGATATCTATTTTGGAGAACGCTCGGCGGAAGAGCTTTACGATTTGGATAGCGATCCGCATCAATTGGACAATCTCGCAGGAAACTCGAAGTTCTCCAAGGTTCTTGAAGAGCATCGGTTATTACTTGAGGACTGGGTTTCGAAAGGCGATATGGGCGCAGTCGAGGAATCGGATGCCGAAATGCTATTTCAAACTAAGGGGCCTGCGAAGTGGAGAGTTGTAAATCCTGAGTACGAAGTCGTTCGTGAAGATAGCGATGGCGATGGTTTGTCTGATGATTGGGAAGGTTACAATGACCGCGATCCGAACGACGGAAAATTGCTATTCACTTTCGACTGCGGAGGCTGGCAGACGGAAGGCTGGGAAGGTAATCCAGGGCTACCGAATATTGCCGGTTACCAAGGGTTTCTCGATTTCGAGCTTCCAAACGGAGAGGGTTCAATTGTTAAGAGTGGGCTGAATGCCGATTTGGCGAAGCAAGGCGGTGTGTTCTCGATCGATATGCGTGTTTCGGAGTCGGCTTTAGTTTGGCTGTCATTTAATAGTGGTGACGGTGTTGCACGCAAATTGCCTGGTCCTGTAGCTTTGAGCGCGAGTGGCGAATTCGAGACCTTAAAGTTTCAGCTCCCGAAGTCTGGATTGGTTAAGACGTTACGCGTGGATTTCTCGAGCGATCCCGGGGCTTTTGTCGAAATCGATTCGATGAAGGCTCTTTAGGAATGAGGAAGCAGGCTTGCTTAGGGAGCGATCCTTAGGCTGAATGCGAAGTCGGATAAAACGATTTCGCCTTTTTTTCATCCACCCTCAACCTTGATAAATTACCATGAGCGACGCAAAACGAGCCGGAGACAGACCTATTAAAGTAGAACTTAAAGCGGGCGAAACGTACGCCTATTGTACCTGCGGGCAATCGTCGAACCAACCGTTCTGCGACGGCGCTCACCGAGGGAGTGAATTTCGTCCTCAGATATTCAAAGCTGATAAGGATGGAGCGCGTTTTCTGTGCTCCTGCAAAAGTACGGGAAATGCTCCGTTTTGCGACGGAAGCCACAGTCAATAAAGGCGGGGCGCGTTGTTGCTTGCGAACGTCCGTTTTAGTTAGCGGCGATTCTCCAGATTTTGAGTTGCGATTGTAAAATGGGCGCGTATGGCTATGCGCCGCATTAATTTCATGAAGTCATTCTACATTACAACCGCGATTGATTACGCCAATGGAAAGCCTCACCTCGGTCATGCTTACGAGAAGGTTTTGACCGATGTGGTCGCCCGTTTTCGTCGATTGATGGGCGATGACGTGTATTTCGTCACAGGACTAGACGAGCATGGCCAAAAGGTTCAGCAATCGGCTAAGGCCCGAGGAATCGAGCCGATCGAATTGTGCGACGAAGCTGCTGAGTCGTTTCAAGGGCTCTGTAAGAGTTTGAATATCACGAATGACGACTTCATTCGCACAACGGAGGATCGGCATAAGTCAGTAGTTTCGACGATTTTGCAGAAGCTCTTCGATCAGGGCGACATCTACAAGGCTGAGTATACTGGCTATTATAGTCGCCGCGCGGAACAGTTTCTACAGGAGAAAGATAAGAACGAAGATGGCGAATGGCCGGAAATTTTCGGCGAAGTCGAAGAAATCGCGGAGAGCAATTATTTCTTCAAACTGAGCCGTCACCAAGATTGGTTGAATGATCATATCAAGACTAACGAGTCGTTCATCTTTCCACGTTTTCGCGCGAAGCAGGTCTTGGAGTTCCTAAAGGAGCCGATAAACGATTTGTGCATCTCGCGCCCCAAGGAACGATTGGAGTGGGGGATTCCGCTTCCATTCGATGCGGATTACGTGACCTATGTTTGGTTTGATGCGCTGTTTAATTACGTGACTGCGGCTGGATTTGGTACGGACGAATTCGAGAAACGTTGGCCTGCCGACTTTCATGTGATCGGTAAGGATATTTTGGTACCGCCCCATGCGGTTTATTGGCCGATCATGCTAAAGGCTGCGGAGATTGAGTTGCCAAAGAGTTTGTTGGTTCACGGCTGGTGGCTGAAGTCGGGGGAGAAAATGTCGAAAAGCACGGGCACGGTTGTCGATCCGCTCGATTTGATTGAACAATTCGGTTCAGATGCGTTCCGGTATTTCGTTACGCGTGAAATGAACGTAGGTCAGGATAGCGAGTTTTCTTTAGAGCGCTACATGGCTCGCTACAACTCGGATTTGGCGAATGACTTGGGTAATCTTCTCAGTCGTGTTCTGACGATGTTGGCTCGTGGTTTCGAAGGAGTGATCCCTGCTCCGCAATTGGAAGAAACTCTTGAAGAAGCGTTATGGAAAGGCTGGGACGAGACGCATGCGAAGGTACTTGAGCTATTCGAGGAATTTCAATTTCACACCGGATTGGAGCGTATATTCCTATTCGTTAGTTCAATCAACCGCTATGCGGAGCAGCGAGCTCCTTGGAAATTGGCTAAATCCGAAGACCCGCTTGATAAGCAGCGATTGGATACGACCCTATTTGCCATGTCAGAGTCGGTTCGACTCGCTGTGGGTTTATTGGAACCTGTGATGCCAGAGACTACGGAAAAAGTGTATTCGCTTATTGGGTATGATCCGGATTCCGAATGGAAGGCGCGTTTGGTTAGAAACGAGAAATTGGCTGGCTCCACGGTTGGAGCGAAGACGATTCTTTTTCCGAAGCCGCCCGTAGAAACTTAAGCCAATTGCTTTTGGATACGCTACCTTTAGATCTGTCGCAATCGCCGAGCCGAGAAGCCTTGGAAGCATTTCTCGAGGGATGCAAATTGCGGGCAGTCAAGAAGGACCATGCTCAATTGATTAGTATATCAGTCGAGTCGGAGCTGCTTGATCCCTTGGCGGTGCTCGAGTCGATTTACGAACCAACGGAACCGCATTTCTATGTCGAGCGTCCATTGGAGGGCGTTGCTTTGGCGGGCGCGGAAGTGGCGGTGCGTTATAAGCCGGATGGCGAGCCACGGTTTCAGGGCGCAAATGCATTTATTGAATCTACGCTTGAGAACGCTATTGCGATTGGCGACGCGAGTTTGCCGTTTTTCGGGCCACACTTTTTTTGCGGGTTCACTTTCTTCGATGAAGTTGCAGAGAACGAACCGTTTTCCGCTGCATCGGTTTTCGTGCCGAGTTGGCAGGTGAGCGTGAAGGACGGTCGTTGCGTGGCCACGGCCAATGCGTTGGTTGGGGTTGATAGCGATACGAGGTCTATTGCGTCGCGTATATGGAATGCCAATACGAAATTCAAGTCCTTCGATTATGCCTCGGTCGAATCCAAGGTCGAAGAACGTGATCGCGAAAAGTGGCGGGTTGAAACGACCAATGAAGAAGGGGGAACGGAAGGCTTTGGCCAGGCAGTTTCGGCGGCGCTTAGTGAAATTGGCAGTGGCGCCTTTGATAAAATCGTTTTGGCGAGAGCTCAGGACTTACGAGCGAATCAGGCCTTTCATCCGCTTGAAATTCTCAATGCCCTGCGCGATCGATTTCCGGATTGCTATTCCTTTTCCTTCGCCAATGGTAATGGACAAAGCTTTATTGGGGCGAGTCCCGAGCGATTAGTGCAGATGGAAGGTGGAACGATTTCCACGGATGCATTGGCTGGGTCGGCCCCTCGTGGAACTTCCGCGGCAGAAGATGCTCGATTTGGAAGCTCGTTGCTCCGTAGCGAGAAAGATCGACGTGAGCAAAAGGTTGTCTTAGATTCCATGATACGTCGCCTGGCTGATCTTGGTGTAGAGGCTAGTACGAGCGATTATCCGAAGTTGAAACGGCTAAGCAATGTTCAGCATTTGTATAACGAAATCAAAGGAGATGTTCCAGATGGAGTTCGATTGTTGGATTTCGTGGAATGTTTACATCCGTCGCCAGCTGTTGGCGGTTCGCCGAGGGAGGCTGCTTGTAAGCGAATTCCGGATCTGGAACGCTTTGATCGTGGATTGTATGCAGGGCCGATTGGTTGGGTGAATAGTCGAGCGGAAGGCGAGTTCTTCGTATCCATTCGTTCGGCCTTGGTTGATGGCGATTTAGCGCGTTTATACGCGGGCGTAGGAATTGTGGATGGCTCGGTCCCTGAAAAAGAGATTCAGGAAACGGACTTGAAATTTAAGGCGTTGCTGGAGAATCTACTTTAAGTGTCCTGCCAATTCGCAAATTTGAACGAGCTCTGGTCGAGAACGATCGCGGAGACGTTGCGAGCGAAGGGAGTGCGATACGCGGTAATTTGTCCGGGATCACGTAGTTCACCTTTGGCGTTTGCGTTTGCTAGGACGAAAGGAATCGAAGCGATATCGGTTTTAGATGAGCGCTCTGCAGCGTTTTTTGCTCTCGGATTGGCAAAACGCGAGGGAGTTGCGACAGTGCTTGTGTGTACTTCCGGTACGGCGGCAGCAAATTTTTTCCCGGCTATAATTGAAGCCTCCGAGAGTGGGGTGCCTTTGTTCGCCCTGACTGCGGATCGTCCTCATGAATTGCGTGGATGCCGTGCGGGACAGACGATCGATCAAGTAGGACTTTACGGCGCTTATCCTGTAGATCAGATGGAGTTGGCTCTACCCGAAGCGAGTTTAGAGAAACTAGGCGACTTGCGCGAGATGGTCTCGGTTCTTTGCAATCGCACGTTTGCGCCGCGCAGCGGACCGGTTCACGTGAACGTTCCCTTTCGCGATCCTTTACCTCCGTTGAAAGACGAGTCTTTTAGGAACCCGTTTTCCGATGATTCGTGGGAAAATTATTTTGATGGACTGGGAACACCCAAGGAAACTCGATCTCCGGTCGAACTTGATTTGAGTTCATTCGCAGATACGGACCGGGGGGTCGTTATCGTCGGAGCGACGCTTGCTCCTTATGGCGATTGTTGGGTCACCAATGTCGCGGCTTTGAGTGCCGCTTTAAAATGGCCGGTGTTGGCTGATGCATTGAACCCGATTCGCAATCACTCCGACCGATTCCCGAATTGCGTATCCGGATATGACGTAATTTGTCGCTCGTCGATTGCGGACGGAAATCTGGCGCCAGAGAAGGCGATTGTCGTTGGAGACTTGCCGATCAGTAAAATGCTTCGTTCTTGGTTGGAGCGAAATGATATCGAGATGGTTTTTCTAAACGCTCTTGGAGGCAATTTCGATTCGACTCACGGCCGCAGTGAAAATTTGTATTTCGATTTCAATTGCGGGTTGCCTGAAGTTCGGGATCGTTCGAATAGGGCCTTTGCCGAAAATTGGCTGAAGGCAGATCGACTGGTTCAGGATCATGCGCGAATTCGTTTGGAAGCTTTGGGTGGGTTTTTCGAAGGGAAAGTCGCTTCGGTTCTTTCTCGGCATTTGCCCTCGGAAAGCTCGCTTTTCGTTTCGAATAGCATGCCCCCGCGAGATATGGAGTTCTTTTGGGGCCCGAATAATCGGGGCGTAAACGTTCATTGCTCGAGAGGAGCCAATGGAATCGACGGGATCCTATCCACTGCTATGGGTGTGGCTCATGGTGGGAAGCCGAGCTTTTTACTGACGGGCGATTTAGCGTTGTTGCATGATAGTAATGGCGCCCTGATTTCGAGCGTTCTCAAAGGCTCTTTGACGATCGTTCTCGTGAATAACAGTGGAGGCGGGATTTTTGAGATGTTACCCGTTGCGTCGTTAGGCGAAGAGTTCGAGCAATTTTTCGTGACGGATCAGCAAATCGATTTTTCGAATTGGGCAGTGACCTATGGAATTGAATACAAACGGCCTGAAAGTTGGAGTGAGTTTACTGCTTTGATCGAAAGAGTTCCTGAGGCTGGCGTGCGATTGATTGAAGTTGTAACCGATCGCAAAGCCGATTCGAAGATGCGCAAGCAATGGTTCGCCGAAATCGTCGAAACGTTGGGGACCTTATCTGTCTGAGCGACAGTGGGGGACGGTTCGGGAAGACTATTCGGCGGATGGCGAGGCGTGGGATCACTTACCATTTGAAGAGTCTGGGGTTCGATGAATCATTTCGGAGAGAGCGGACTTTGGGATGAAGAAGAGGGATTTTATTATGATGAGATCGTGTACCCCAATGGCGAATCGAAGCGTATTCGAGTGAGGAGTTTAGTGGGACTGATTCCCCTGATCGCTGCGGAAACGTTGGAAGGAGACGTTTTGGAATCGATGCCTGGATTTCGGAAACGGATGAATTGGTATCTGGAACACCGGAAGGATCTTGCGACGCAGATTAGTTGTCATTTGGAAGCCAGCGAGCATCCCTCGTACTTACTGGCGATCCCGACAAGGGAACGATTGGAGCGAGTGTTGGCGTATTTGTTTGATGAGGACGAATTCCTTTCGACCTTTGGGATTCGTTCCTTGTCGCGGTATTACGAAGATCAACCCTACGGTTTGAAATCGGATGGCGAAGAATTTGAAGTGAGATACACTCCGGGCGATTCCGATTCCTGGCTTTTTGGAGGGAACTCTAATTGGCGGGGACCGATTTGGTTCCCAATTGCCTTTTTGGTCATCGAGGCTTTGCGGGGCTACCATCGCTTTTTTGGCGAATCGTTGAAGGCTGAATTCCCGACTGGATGGACATCTCTCGTAGCGAAGATGCTGCGGAGATAGGAAGAAATCGTTAAGTTGGAAATTTTGGATTGCGAATCGAAGATCCTTGCGAGCATCTTTGGAGCAATAAAATTTTTAATGAAATTACTTCAAATAGTTCCCCCTGTCATGGTTTTTGCTGGAGTTCTAGGCGCAATATCGGCTATTTCTGCGGAAAAAGGAGAGGATCTTTCGGATACTCTGAGCTTCACAAAATGGTCGGGCGATTTGGTTGTGCCAGATCCGATTTCCATTAGTATGGATAATCAGGGTCGGGCTTATGTGACGCAGACTCAGAGACGGAAAGCGCAGGATCTCGATATTCGCAATAATCGAGATTGGATTCCTGATGATGTCGGATTCGATAGTGTCGAAGCGAAGCGGCAGTTCTATCGTTCTCGATTGTCGGCTGAAAAGTCTGCTGAAAATACAGGACGGGTAAAGGATTACAATAAGGATGGGGTTCACGATTATCGCGATATGATGGTCATGAGTGAAAAAATCTTTCTTTTGGAGGATACTGATGGGGATGGCGCAGCGGATAGCATCGGTTTGTTCGCAGAAGATTTTAAATCGGAAGTGACGGGGATTGCCGCGGGTGTTCTATGGCATGAAGGAGATGTATATTCTACGATAGCTCCAGACGTCTGGAAACTACGCGATACTGATGGTGACGACGTAGCGGACGAGCGTGAGATCATCGCGACTGGGTTTGGGTTGCATATCGCTTACGGCGGGCACGATATGCATGGTTTGATCGTAGGCCCTGATGGGAAAATATATTGGTCGATCGGTGACAAGGGGATCAATGCAATGACCAAAGATGGAAAGCGCTTTTACTACCCTAATCAAGGAGGAGTGATGCGCAGCAATCCGGATGGTAGCGATTTCGAAGTGTTCGCTCACGGATTGAGGAATGTACAGGAGTTTGATTTCGACGATTATGGCAATTGGTTTGGAGTGGATAACGATTCGGATCAGAAAGGGGAAATGGAGCGGTTCGTCTATATCGTCGAAGGCATGGATGCCGGTTGGCGCTGTAATTATCAGTACCGAAAAGATGGCTACAATCCTTGGATGGCGGAGGGATTGTCTATCCCTGTCTTTGAAGGACAGGCGGCGTATATCGTTCCGGCTATTCGAAACTATGTCGATGGCCCTGCTGGGTTTGTATTCAATCCGGGGACTGCTTTAAATCCTGGATACAAGGATTATTTTTTCCTCAACAGCACGATGGGGGGTGTGCAATACGCGTTTCAAGTGGAGCAGAATGGCGCTTCGTTCACGATGAAGAACGATCATCGAATTGGCGCAGGGACTCCGCTGATCGGATTAACCGTTGGGCCGGATGGGGCGCTCTATGCTCCTGATTGGGGAGGTGGCTATCCGCTTAATAAAAAGGGCGCTGTTTGGAAGATCGACGATAATACGGGTGCAGACAGATCTGTACGAGAAGCAGTGGCTGCTCTAATTGCTGAAGGCTTTGGAAAAACAAACACTCGCCAGTTGCGAACTTATCTGGGGCACGTCGATAGACGAATTCGATTGAATGCTCAATTCGAACTGGTGAAGCGCGGGGAGACGAAGACGCTCGTTGCGGAATCGAAAACTGGAGACCGATTGAAACGGATTCATGCCGTTTGGGGCTTGGGTCAACTTGCGAGAAAAGATGATTCGCTTTCGATGAAGACGCTTCTTGGTTTGTTGAGCGATAAGGATTCTGAGATACAGGTGCAATCGAGCAAGGTATTGGCCGATCTTGATGTGGGAACATTCGATGGTGATTTATTAGTTCCTTTACTTGCTTCTAAAGATGCGCGAGTCCGTTTTCAGGCAGGCTTAGCGATCGGAAACCATGGGGTTTCTAGTGCGTTTAACGATGTTGTTTCTATGATCGCGGATAATGACGGTGATGACCTTTATTTGCGCCACGCTGGGATTGTGGCTCTTGAAGGAATCGGTGGCGCGGAGCGATTGGCAAATCACTCGTCGAAGGAAGCGCGTTTGAGCGCTGTTGTAGCTTTGCGAAGAAATCGGAGTCCCGAAGTGGCGGTCTTTTTGAAGGATAGGGATGCGGAAATTACGAGGGAAGCTGCTAGGGCGATCCACGATGATTTATCGATTCCTGAAGCGCTTCCGAATCTGGCTGCAGCGCTCGAACGATTGGATTCTTCGGATGCGGCCTTATCCCATCGGATCATCAATGCGAATTTACGATTAGGAGGAGCCGGGCATGCTGGACGGGTTGCAAGAATTGCGACGGATAAATCGGTCGAATCCGCATTAAGGATTGAGGCGGTGGAATCGCTCTCGAATTGGGTTGAGCCTCCGTTGCTGGATCGAGTGGACGGTCGCCGGCGGGAGCATGGTATTCGGGATGAGCAGTCGATCGCTAGAGCAGTGGGACCTGCTTTAAATGAGCTTTTGTCTTCGAAAGATGGAAAGCTGTTGGAGAAGGTGGTTGCCGCAGCGATTCGATTGAACGTTGAGTTGATGCCCGATGCGATGCTGGCCCTTCTTGAAAACCAGCAAGCATCTACTCAGCTTCGCATGTTGGCTCTTGGAAATTTGAATACGGCGAGCGCTATCGACTACGCTTTGAGTTCGGATTTAATTGATCTCAGAGTGACTGCAGCGGGTATGCTCATTGAAAGCGATCCCGTCCAGGCTACGCGAATTTTGGGCGAGCAGCTTGCGTCGTACGGTTCGACTCAGCAGGCTCAGAGCGCCTTGGCAAGCCTGGCTCAGATTGCGTCTCCTGAAGCGGATAAGTTGATTGAGAATTTCGCGAAAGGAATGGAGAGCGGCGATGTTCCCGCGGAATTGCGTCTGGACGTTCTCGAAGCGGCGGCGAAGCGAGGCTTTAGGGATGTGGTCTCGGCTTTTGACTCGAAGCGCGATTCGAGCGATCCGATCGGCGCGTTTGTGGAATGTTTGGAGGGAGGCGATGTTCGCTCGGGTGAGAAGATCGTGAATACGCACTTGGGTGCTCAGTGCATCCGGTGTCATCGA
>JAPKDW010000373.1 GCA_028822375.1 Opitutaceae bacterium
CCTGGCGGAAATCGTGGCCCTGGCGGAAATCGTGGCCCTCGTCGCGGTGGACGTCGTGACGAACCAGAGAAGCCAGATGATGGCATTTTCGAGAAAGTCGTTTTTATCAACCGTTGCGCTAAAGTCGTAAAGGGTGGTCGTCGCTTCAGCTTTTCGGCTCTCGTAGTCGCAGGCGACAAAAAGGGCAAAGTTGGCGTCGGTTACGGCAAGGCCAACGAAGTTCCTGAGTCGATCCGCAAGGGTAATGAAAAAGCTCGTAAAGAACTTGAGTCTATTAGCCTTAAGGGCGACACGATTCCTCATGAAGTTCTTGGCGAATTCGATGGGGGCAAAGTATTGCTCCGTCCTGCGACCACAGGTACTGGCATTATCGCTGGTGGTGGGGTTCGCGCGGTTCTCGAAGCGGCTGGTGTACAAAACGTGCTTACCAAGTCGCTCGGCTCCAACAACCACAACGCTGTAGTATACGCAACCCTCGACGGTTTGCGTCAGCTGAAAACCTACGAAGACTACAAGCGTCTTCGCAGTTGAACTGAACTTTAATAGAGGACTCGAATAATGAGACTACATAATCTTTCAAACACCAAGGGCGCGGTACATCGCAAAAGACGCGTCGGTTGCGGTGAAGGCGGAGGCCATGGCAAGACTTCTGGTCGCGGTGGCAAGGGTCAGACGGCTCGTTCCGGTGGCGGCATCCGAATCGGCTTCGAAGGCGGGCAAATGCCTCTCTTCCGTAAGTTACCTCGTCGTGGCTTTAATAATAAGAACTTCAAGATTTACTACGAAACGATCAACCTCGGCGAACTCGCTAAGTTGGACGAATCGGTAACGGAAGTTAACCGCGAAATTCTCGCAGCTGCAGGACTCGTTCGTCTCAACAAAAAGCCTTTCAAGGTTTTGGGTGAAGGCGATATTGCTAGAGCGTTTAAGATCACTGCCGACAAGTTCAGCGGTTCCGCTAAAGAAAAGATCGAAAAAGCCGGCGGCGAAGCGATCGTAGTTGAAGTAGCAGTAGCCGAAGCGGCTAGCGAATAACCAATTCATCGAAACTGATAAGGCATGCTCTCCGCATTTACCAATTGCTTGAAAATCCCCGACTTGCGTCACCGTATTTTTCTTACGTTGTCGTTGCTCTTCATTGCCCGTATTGGGGCGAACATCCCTCTACCGGGATTGGACTCGCTTCCATTGCAGGCGTTTTTTGCGGATCAAACGGCGCAGGGCGGAGGCAGTCTACTCGGTCTCTATAATATGTTCACTGGCGGCGCCCTTCTTAAAGGAGCGGTATTCGCTTTGGGAATTATGCCGTATATTTCGGCATCGATTATCTTCCAGTTAATGGGAGCAGTTTTCCCTGCTTTAGCTCGTCTGCAGCAGGAGGGCGAAACCGGTCGCCAGAAATTGAGCCAATACACTCGTTATGCGACGGTCGCTATTTGCGCGGTCCAAGCGGTATTGCTTATTCTGGCTTTGGAAAACCCGGGTAGGCTGTTTCAAGGCTATTCGATCGCGGAGTACGGCGAAATTGTCATAGTCGGCAAAGCATGGTTTTTAGTCACTTCGGTTATTTTCCTTACAGCAGGAACGGTATTGTTGATGTGGTTGGGCGAACAGATTACGAAGTCTGGTATCGGAAACGGTATATCGCTTCTGATTACGGTTGGTATTTTGGCCGACTTGCCGGGTGCAGTCCAAGCAACCTACGGTTTGTTCTTCGGACCAGTTGGAGCTGGAGAGAACCTCAAGTTCATCCACGCGGTAATGATGATCGCATTGGGCGTATCAGTAACTGCTGGCCTCGTCGCAGTTATCCAGGCAGTGCGTAAGATTCCCGTTCAATACGCTAAGCGCGTTGTGGGTCGTAAGGTCTACGGAGGGCAGAGCTCTTTCATGCCACTGCGTATTAACTACTCGGGAGTCATGCCGGTTATTTTCGCTTCTGCGATCTTGGCGTTTCCTCAGCAGATAATCTCCCAGATCGGAGCATGGCTGGATCAGCAATGGATGATCGACGTTTCCAACTTATTGGTACGCGGTTCGATTTCCTATTACGCGGTATTTGGTTTTATGATACTCTTCTTCTCCTACTTCTGGGTGTCGGTAATGTTCCGTCCTATCCAGATTGCGGATGATTTGAAGAAGTATGGGGGTTATGTACCGGGCGTTCGTCCGGGGGCGCCCACGGCCAAGTTTTTGGACTTCATCATGACGCGTTTGACTTTGGCTGGATCGTTCTTTTTGACGGTAATCGCTATTTTCCCAGACATCTTGCTGTTTCAAGCGGATATTCCAATGCGTGTCGCGATTTTCTTCGGCGGTACCGGAATGCTTATCACGGTGGGTGTAATGCTCGATACTATGCGTCAGATCGAGACTCACTTGTTGCAACGCCACTATGATGGATTCCTCAAAAAGGGCCGCATCAAGAGCCGTGGCAATACCAAAGCATTGGACGCGGGCCTTTCAGGCGCAACAGACATGAAGAACGTGGGGCAGCTGTATATTTGGCTGCTCGTAATCTTCGCTATCGGAATCGTTGCCTGGGTATTGCAACTATCATCAAATTAATTCTTTACTTTATGGTTTCGAGACCTCATGACCTCACTCTTTTTCCTTTTGAGGATAACACCTCAATGGGGTCGACTGCATTTTACAGTTAAAAGGGCCTTTCGGACGAATTTCCTCAGGGCACGATTTTCAATTCTTTAATTTCATTAACATCAACAACTTGCTAAACTAAGATGCCACGTATTCTAGGCGTAGACATTCCAAACAATAAGAAACTCGCTTACTCGATTCAGTACATTTATGGTATTGGTCCGAAGCGGGCCGCCATTGTATTGGAGCAAACAGGTCTCGATCCCGACATGCGGGCGAACGATTTGAACGAAGAGCAGATTAACGTCATCATGGCGAAAATCAACGAGCTCAACTATCAGGTTGAGGGCGATCTTCGTCGCGATCTCGCTGCAAACATGAAGCGTTTGCAGGCGATCAATTGCTATCGTGGTCTACGCCATCGTCGCGGTTTACCAGTTCGCGGTCAACGCACTAAAACGAACGCACGTACTCGCAAGGGTAAGGCAGCCAGTGTTGGCGGTCTTCGTAAATAATTTGGAGACGCATTATAATGGCTGAAGAAAACGCTGAACCAGAAGAAGAAAAGGAAGCTGTTGCAGCTCCTGTTGCCGAGGCGGAAGCCCCGAAAGCAAAAGTTAAAGCTCCGAAAGCAAAAGTTAAAGCTCCGAAAGCAAAAG
>JAPKDW010000374.1 GCA_028822375.1 Opitutaceae bacterium
TCGTTCGATTAATTCCTGTACGGAATTGAGCCCGGATTTGCTGCTTCCGCCAAATCCTAGATCGGAATAGCCCGTTCGTCCGATGATCTCGAAGGCTGAGTGATCATATTTGGCGATCCCCATCGCTTTGGAGGTTACGATTCCAGGTGTCCATACGCCGATCGTGTACCCATCTGCTGGCGCGTCTTTGATTTTGCGGGTGCCAAGGGTCCCGCCAGCTCCGGGCATATTGACAACTACCGTTTTGACTGGAAGTAGATTGTTTTCCTGGAATGCGCGTTGAAAGATGCGGACGAGCGTATCGACCTCGCCTCCAGCGTTAGTCGGCACGATGATCTTGATTGGACGCTCGGGAAATGAATCAGCATTGAGCCCCAAGGTGAGTCCCAATGCGGCGATAGCCCAAATGAGCCGTTTTATAGGGTTGGATATGTTTCGTGGGGAATCGAAGGTTCCGATTGGTTTGAGCAGCTGCATGAATTTGGGTAGGGTAGGTCGAGACAGCGATGATCGAATTTGAGTGGCGTGGGTCAATGTTTATTCGGATGCCTATCTTGGCTGATGGGTGATACATGTAAACCTTATGGAAACCGAGGTTCGTTCGTTTATCAGTCTGGTTAATGACGAAAAGGGGATACAAAGGGAATGGAGCTTGGCGCTGCTATTCCGCTTTCTGGGATTTTTCTGATTCACTTTTCGGCTCGGACAGTGAGACTGCCCGAATGGAAAATAATGCCTGTTCAATAGACTTTATGGACAAAACGGCTCTCGTGACCGGATCCACCAGGGGGATTGGTCGCTCGATCGCGGATTTGCTAGCCGGTTTGGGAGCGCGAGTGATCTATACGGGAACAAAACGTTTCTCGGATGTGGCTTCCGGCGATAGTAAGGAATACTGGCAAATGGACGCAACAAGCCCTGAAGGCGTGTCGGAATGCCAGGCACGAATTCTAGATCTGCCGAAGTTGGATATATTGGTGAACAATGCCGGCATCAACCAGGTCGATTCGGTGGATGGCGTAAACGATGAAGATTGGGATCGTGTGATGGAGGTTAACCTAACCACGCCGATGAAGATGATGCGGGCGGCTACGAAAGTAATGAAAAATCGTCGTACACAAGGGCGTATCCTGAATGTCAGTTCTTTGTTTGGAGTGATTGGTCGACCTAATCGTCACTGTTATACCGCCACGAAGTCAGGGCTTTCGGGAATCACACGTTCGGCGGGCCTAGAGCTTGCTCGAGAAGGGATTGTCGTAAATGCGATAGCTCCGGGGTTCATTTTGACGGATATGACTAAATCGATGTTGAGTGAAGAGCGTCGCCGAAGCCTCGCGGAAATCGTTCCAATAGGGCGTATGGGGAACGAGATAGAGATTGCTCGTTTTGCTGCCTTTCTCGTTTCGGACCTGAATAGCTACATGATTGGTCAGACCGTGGTTGTTGATGGCGGTATTTCGGTTAGTCCCGGATTTGCCTGATGGGATTGCTGACTTCTGACATTAAGAAGTTCATTCGCGAGCATGCGGATGAGAATCCGGAAACCGTGGCTTTGCAATCGAAGCGGTACCCGAATTTGCCGATGGCATTTATCGCTCAGCAGGTAAAGGCGCGACAGCGCATCCTGAAAAAGCTACCGTCGTGGCATGCCAATGGCGATGTCGTCTTTCCAGGAAGTCTTTCCTTGGAACAGTGTTCTTCGGAAACGGCGGCGGCCTATAAAGCTCGCTTGTTCGAAGGCGAGTCTATGGCGGATTTGACAGGCGGCTTGGGCATCGATGCGTTTGCATTTTCAAATCATTTCAAGCGCGTTTATCACATCGAGCGATCCTCTGAGTTATCGGCGATCGTTGGAGAGAATGTTGAAGCGTTTGGCAAGACGTCGGTGGTGATGACCGTTTCGGGCGATGGTCTTGAATGGTTGGATACGTACCAGGGGGAATTGGATTTACTCTACGTCGATCCAGTTCGGCGCGATGGACGCAGTTTGAAGGTTTCCGCTCTCGCGGAATGCGAACCGAATCTTAAGCTTGTTTGGGAGCGGTTATTGAAGCGGGCTAAGCGTGTTGCGGTGAAACTATCGCCTGGCTTGGATATCGATTTGATCGTGAACGAGCTTCGCGGTATTCGAGAGGTTCATGTGATTTCGGTCGCAAACGAATGCAAAGAGACTTTTTGCATCGCTGAAGATGCTTATGAGGGTGAAGCGGAGATCATCTGCGCGAACGAACGATCAGCCGATGTTTGGGATCGATTTTCCTTTCTGCGTTCCGAAGAGAAAAAGCTTGTTGGCGACTTCTCCGATTGTGGACGTTATTTGTACGAGCCTAATGCATCGATTATGAAAGCCGGGGCGTTCAAAACGCTTGGCAAAAAAATGGGATTGCCCGCTCTTCACCCGCGAACGCGATTCTATACGTCGAGCGAATTGGCTGACCGATTTCCTGGGCGAGTGTTTGAGGTATTGGATACTGGAGAAATTCGTTCGAAGGTTGCGCGCGCGCTTTTTCCCGAGGGCAAGGCGAATACATTCGCTCGCAATGCGGGTTTAACGAGCGATGCTTTGAAGCGGAAGCTCAAGCTTGGCGATGGGGGAGACTTGTTTGCCATCGGGACAATGGATGTTTCAGAACAGCGACTGTTGCTTAAGTGTCGTCGGGTATTGTAGAAGGTTGAACCGTTAAGAATAGTTTTATTATGGAAGAGTTCGAAAGCGCGTTAGTAGAAATGGAAACTTTGGTCGAGGCGGTGAAGTCGGCGATTCTCGGTTCCGTGAGTTCGAAAGGGAATCCGCTGTGCAGCTATGCGCCGGTCTACGTGGATGAGGAGCGACGATGTCATGTATATATCAGCTCCATGGCGAAGCATACCTCTCAGATCCGTAGGTCGGGAAAAGCGAGCGTTATGCTGATAGAAGACGAATCGGTCGCGGAGAATCTATTTGCAAGAAAACGTCTGACAGTGGATTGCGAAGCAATGGTTCTGGAACGCGATTCGGATGCTTGGCTAGAGGGAATCGCAGCGATGGAAGAGCGACACGGCGAAACCATGCAGTCGCTTAAGACGTACGTGGACTTCGACTTGTTTCAACTAAAGCCAATAGAAGGTCGACTGGTATTGGGGTTCGGAAAATCCTATCGCGTTTTCGGACCAGCGTTGCAGAAAATCGACTACGTCGGTGGCGGTGGTCACCACACGAAGTAGTCCTGTAGGAGCGGGTTTATCCCGCGATAGGCCCGGTGGATCGC
>JAPKDW010000078.1 GCA_028822375.1 Opitutaceae bacterium
TAGAGGTGCTCTTAGGGTTGTTTCTCGTACACCCTACAATTGATTTCCTCGGATAAATCGGTTTATTCTAGCATCGAAAAATGCTAGGGCTGCTTGTCCCTAAGCAGCCGTGGAAGAAGAAAGGTAGGGCAGCATCGCCGAGGCTGCAGCAGAACCTTCATCTTTCATCTAGGCTCCGCTGCGGCCTCGGCGATGCCGCCCTACCATTTTAAAACGCACTTCATTAGGTCCAAAGAAAACAAAACGCTATTGCCTCAGAGGTCCTAAGCTTCCACGTTTCCTGCATGAAGTTCTTTGGACTCACCCCACCCAGCGTTCTCAACCGATCCTCGCGAGACGCATTAAAGCCCGCTCCAACGCAATCGTACTCAATCCTCTTCGGCAGCGTAAGCTTCGGTCTGGTAAGTCTGCTCGCCTACGCGATCTGGGCCTTCCGCCTCGTTCCAGGACAAGCAGCAATGTACAGCGCGATAGCCGCAGTTTATCTCCTCCTCTCCGGCCTGGCACTAAGTCGCCTGGCCGTCGCTCCAAAAATTTTGCTCCGATTCGCCCTGCTCTTCGCTACTTCGTTCTTAATCTATGCGCTTTTCTGGTGCCTTCTCTGGTTCGGCATAAAAGGCAAATACCACGGCGATCTCTGGGGCTCTCTGCTTGGAATCGCTGCCATGACTTGGCTCTTCCAAAATGCATTCGGTTCCAAAAGCGGCTTCCTTGCAGCGTTTTCTATCCTCTTCACCTTCCACACCATAGGTTATTACCTCGGCTACGAAGCGAACACCTACTTCGGCGGAACAACAGGCCGCCTCCTCTGGGGAGCATTTCACGGTCTCGGGTTCGGGGCAGGCCTCGGTAACCTCATGTTTCACTGCCAGAAGCCTTTGATTGCTGCAAATGACTAAAACGGGTTGATCAAATCCCAATCCAGAAAGATCGGAGAATACATTTGATAGACTCAGAGCACGAACTAGGATTACCCTAATCCCCGAACTCAACCCCTAGAGATACGCTTGTTTGCGCGCTGGAAACGAATCCTAGCTCCTACCGTAATCGCGGCTCTTTCGATTATTCTTTTCGTTCATTTCGATAGCGAAGAACCCGTTCCGGATGAAAACTGCTCAGTTGCGGAAGCGCCAAATCAATCAGAGAAAAAAAGCGCGGCAGACAATGTCGGACCACCAACGGTAGGGGCGCGCCAACCGACAACAAACGAAACAGCCCCCTGGGACATCGAAGGAAAAATCCTTTCAAATTCGATCGGAACATACGGAATAGACGCGCCGAATGCCGGCAATCCTCTATCGTACGTCGATATCAATGCCCGTGCTGGTTGGGATATCCGCGCTTCAGCGGAAAATACGGTAATCGCTGTCATTGATTCAGGGGCGAAAACCGATCATCCAGATCTTGTAGCCAATTTTTGGATCAACCAAGATGACCCCATCGATGGTATCGACAACGACAACAATGGATACGTTGATGACCACCACGGAATCAATGCCATTGACGGAAGTGGCGACCCTTCAGACGCCAATGGACACGGAAACACCGAGTTAGCCACTTCGAAGGAGACCGAGCCCCTTCCAAATCAAACAGACGATTATCGAGCGCTTTGGTATCGTATTCGATTGGACCGAGACGCAAATGTCATTATCAATGCCGACACACGATTTAAGGTTTTCAAAGGTAACGCGCTTTCAAACCTGGAGCTCGTAGATCGCGTTTCTAGTCTACGATGGCAGGATACCGACATCTATCAACTTCATCGTTTTTTAGCGGAATAATTCTTTGCCTGCGGCTATGCTGCTCTAGGAAATCTGTGGTTAACCTTCATCCAGCCAATTCCCCTAATCGAAATCGCTAAATCTGCGGTGACAATGGCCAAGTATTTCTTGATCCGATTATCGTATACTCTACACTCGTTTCATCAATTGACCGTTTTTCAATTTCTATTAGATTACCATCATCATGAGTATCGACCCTATCTCACGCCGTAATTTCATCAAAACCACTGGCGGCGCCAGTATCGCTTCTCTCCTAGTGGGAGCCCAAAATCTGCACGCTCGAGGCACGGACGACAAAATCCGCATCGGCCTCATCGGCCTCGGTGGCCGCGGCTGTGGAGCCGGAATCATCGATTGCGCCAAGGCCGACACCAATATCGAGCTTGTCGCAATAGGCGACCTGTTCCCCGATCATCTTGAAGAAGCTAAAGAACGAATTCGCAAGAACATGGCGAAAAACGATCTCCCGTTTAACGACATCTACAAGGTCACTCCTGAAACGATGTTCTCCGGCTTTGACGCCTACAAGCAAGTCATCGCCTGTGACGTGGATCTCATCATTTTGACCACTCCGCCCGTATTTCGTCCTATCCACTTCAAAGCGGCAGTCGAAGCAGGTAAACACGTCTTCATCGAAAAACCAGTAGCCGTCGATCCAGCGGGCGTGCGAAGCATCATTGAAACCTCCAAGGTCGCGAAGAAAAAGGGGCTCACAGTGGTAGCCGGTACGCAGATGCGACGCGCCCGACACATCATGGCTGGCATCGAAGCTATCCGCGATGGAGGCATGGGGGAAATCCTTTCAGGTCAATCTACTCGCATGGGCGGCGCTCTCTCGAATTGGCGGCAGAGCGAGGCAATCCGATTAAGCAATTGGTCCGATATGGAATGGCAGCTGAGACGCTGGCTCTTCACCACCTGGGCATCAGGCGATTTCATTACCGAACAGCATGTCCATAATCTGGATCTAGTTGACTGGGTAATGGGTTCGCATCCGGTCAAGGCAACTGGGTTTGGTGGACGTCAAAGCCGCACCGATTCAATTTACCCCAATGTCTGGGACCACATCTCTGTTGAATACGAATATGAGAACGGCGCTCGTATCACGCACCTAGGAGCGCAAATCGATGGCATTTCCAATAAGAACGATATTCGTATTTCCGGCTCCAAAGGCGACCTCTTCCTCAGTTTCGCAAAAGTGGAAATCAAAGGGAAGAAGCCCTTCTCCTACGATGGGCCTACTCCCAATCCTGCGGTTATCGAATACAAAGACACCCTAGATTCCATTCGCAATGGTTCGGCCATCAACGAAGGAGAACGTATCGCGCAAAGCACCATGACCGCCATCCTTGGTCGAATGGCTGGTTATAGCGGCCGATCCCTGAGCTGGAATTTTGCCATGAATGGGTCGAAACTCGACCTGACCCCGAAGGAATGGACATTCGGCGGCAACTTTCCCATCGCGCCCGTAGCGGTGTCTGGAAAAACGAAAATCATCTAGAATCTCGTAGGGCCGGCGCTCGCGCCGCGTAGATAACATCCGCTCCTCTTGGCATTTCAAAGGTAGCGGCCGATCTCCGAGCGGCCATTATTGTATTAGTTGCTCAACTATTACATCGTTCCTTGGCCGCCCGGTGGTCGGCCGCTACCAAGATTTAAATTAGATGTCGCTTCTGCGGTCGCCGCAAGCGACGCCCCTACAACTCTCGAACTCACTACGCGCAAATCTTATCAATCTTCCGCGCTCTCGCTCTTTGGGACCTAATCGAGTGGGGACGTCCATCCCATCCAAAATGGTATTGTAAACGTCGATACCTTTCGCGCCGACGTCCATGATTTTACCGGTCTTAAACCGCCCATTGGCTCCGCTAATGGCATGAAAGACTCCCGACAGTTCCCGCTTAACATCCGAGTGACGCCCATCGCCCGACTCGGTCGATATGGTAAAGAGCGAGTTTTCCAAAATGCGGTTGCCTAGAGACAGGCAACCCTACCAAACGACAGTATCAAAATCACCCCCCACTGAAAACATCGCTCAAAAGCGACATTTACATTCGCCCCGTCAATTTCCATCCTTCAGCTTTCATCCTTTCGCTTCACAATTCCCGCATGAGCTTCTTCGACACCTCCATCGTTATCGCCTACTTTGCAGCCGTCCTCATCGTCGGCATTCGCTTCGGGAAGAAAAACGAATCCATGGAGTCCTACGTTGTAGGCGGCCGTCAAGTACCGTGGTTGGCGGTTTTGGGATCGTTGGTAGCTACCGAGATAAGCGCAGCGACTTTCCTAGGCACTCCCGGCGTTGGTTACTCTTCCAATCTGGGATACCTGCAAATGGGCATCGGGTCAATTCTGGCTCGATTTGCCATCGCCTTCATCTTCCTTGGCGCATTCTACAAATTGCGCGTTCTGTCGATCTATCAATACCTAGCGCATCGATTTGGCAGTACCAGTCATTACACGGCGGCGAGCTTCTTTCTCGCATCACGCGTAATGGCATCCGCAGTACGGCTCATGATCGCTTCTACGGGCCTACACGTCATCTTGGGATTGCCATTCGGTTGGACCATGATCGGCTTCGCAAGCCTCTGCCTCATTTACGCAGGTATCGGCGGAATTAAGGCCGTAATCTGGACGGACTGTATCCAAGCGATTGTTTTCCTAAGTGCGGGAGCAATCATGATTTGGGTCCTGAACGACGCGATCGGTTGGAGTAGTATTTTAGAAACAGGATCCGAGACAGGACGTCTCGAGATTTTTCAATGGACTGCGAAGGGAAGTTTTCTCACCGATCCCAACTGGTTCTTTTTAGCGGCAGTATTCGGATTCATCAATACCCTGGCCATGCAGGGTACTGATCACGATTTCACGCAACGCATGCTCACGTGCAAAAACCTAAACCAAGCGCGCCGCGGCATAATCATCAGTGGATTCATAACTCTGCCAGTGGCAGCCTTATTCCTACTGATTGGAGTCGGGCTCTTCGCATACTATCAGCAATTCCCGGATGCAAGTTTACCCACCAAACTCATTGAAGGCATTGCTACGATCGATTCCGACAAGGTGTTTCCCCACTTTATAGCAACCGCATTACCAAGCGGACTACGAGGACTCTTACTCTGCGGCGTTCTCGCAGCGGCCATGTCTAGTTTAGACAGCGCCATGGCGGCCTTAAGCTCATCTATCGTAGTTGACCTCTACCAGCCTCTTCTTCCACGCAAGGTCAGCGCTTCTCAACAAGTTTGGGCTGCTCGAATATTCATGGCTATCGTAGCGACCGCGCTAGTAGCTATCGCCTGGAGCCTCCAAAACGGAGGACAATTCATCTGGCTAGCCTTCAAGATCGCCGGAGTCACCTATAGCGGTCTGCTTGGCGTATTCTTAATAGGACTACTCACAAAGCGCGGACACGATCGCTTCAATCTCGTCGCCATGATCAGCGGTAGCGCAATCACGGCAACCCTCCTTCTCCTATCCGAAAACGGATACATCAACCTAGCCTGGCAATGGCCGATGCTCACCGGAGTCACCGCCACTTTCCTGATCGGAATTGTTCCCGCTACAAGCGGTAGAAAGGATGAGGTATGAATTATGAAGTATGAAGTTTTGGAACAGGAACCTTGGAAGGTTGAGGAAGGTGGGCAGGACCTTCGAGAACGTACGAAGATTTATGCTCTTCGAGCTATTGAACCTGCTTGACGAAACCAACCAGCTCATCGCCATCCTCACAACCATATCCAAAAAACAAAAACAAAAGCCCAATAGTTCATCCTTCATCCTTCAGACCACCAACGATAGCCCTTCACCCATATCCAACTTCCAAAACGAACCGACTACAAAATCAATGTAGGAGCGGGTTTACCCCGCGATTTAGCAACGCGCCTTCAAACTATCGCGGGATAAACCCGCTCCTACGATAAGACAAACGAGCCCCACCATCCTTCATCCCTCATACTTCATCCCTCATCCCTCATCCTTTTCTTCAAATGCAATTAATCGCCTGCCAATACGACGTTCAGTGGGAAAATCGCGAAGCGAATTTCGACACAATTCGCCGACTCCTAGCCGACATAGACATCCAGCCAGGAGCGCTCATTGTACTTCCCGAAATGTTCTCCAGCGGCTTCAGCATGAATGTCGATCGTATTGCCGAAGAGAACCCTTCTCAAGCCGAAGCCTTCCTCTCCGAAATCGCGCTCAAATATGAAAGCTGGACCTTAGGTGGCTTAGTTTACCGTCTCAACGACGGCCTTGGCAGCAACGAGCTTTCCGTGTTTGGCCCCAAGGGACAACGCATCGGGCACTATCAGAAAAATCACTGCTTCAGCTATACTGGCGAAACCGACCACTACGAATCAGGCGAAGACATCCTCATTTTCGATTGGCACGGATTTTCCGTGTGCCCAACAATTTGTTACGACCTTCGATTTCCTGAGCTATACCGTCGTGGCGTAAATGCAGGAGCGAATCTTTTTCCCGTCATTGCGAGCTGGCCCGACAAAAGAGCCCACCACTGGACCACTCTCCTCAAAGCCCGAGCAATCGAGAACCAGGCCTTCGTCATGGGAGTCAATCGCGTTGGCCAGGACCCAGCGTTCACCTATCCTGGTTTATCCACCGTCATCGACCCTCACGGAATCGAACTCGCAACAGCAGACAACACCGAATGCTGTATCGTATCAGAAATCTCCCTCGAAACGGTCACCCAGTGGCGCGAGGAATTCCAAGCCCTAAACGACACTAAACACTGCCACTAGTCTCAAAATCACTCCCCGCAAATATTCAATTAAATGAAAACCTTATTCCTATTAGTCGCTATCCTATCAATTGCCGGATGCGATTCTTCGCATGACGGTATCACAATCAAATCAAACGCTATCGAAATGAATACCTTACCCCAGTTAGATCTTGCGGAAGCCAATCGACTAGCCCAATTGCCTTTGCACTGCATAGAAATCGAATATCCCAACAAGCTAAACCAAGTCATCGCTAGCGCCGAAGACCTGCAATCCCCCAAAAAATTACACCCGGCGTTTTACGGCTGTTTCGATTGGCATTCTGCCGTACACGGACATTGGAGTCTCGTTTCCCTATTGAGACAATTTCCCGATCTCGAAAAAGCGGCTTTGATTAAAGAGAAGCTACTTGTTCGAATAACCAAAAAAAATATTTTAGCGGAAGTAGCCTATTTCGAAGGCGTTCATAATAAACCCTTCGAGCGCACATATGGTTGGGCATGGATATTGAAACTAGCAGAAGAACTGCACGCATGGGATGATCCAATTGCTAAAGAATTAACGGATAACCTGAAGCCGTTAACTAATCTTCTTATAAATAGATATATCGAATTTCTACCAAAACTCAATTACCCAATCAGAGTTGGCGAGCACACGAATACGGCATTCGGACTCTCATTCGCCTGGGACTACGCCAATGCAATTGAGCATAGAGAATTGAAAGAAGCAATTGAGCAGCGAGCCAAAAATTTCTATTCTAACGATGAAGGATGTCCAATTGACTGGGAACCAAGCGGGTATGATTTCCTATCACCCTGTCTTGAAGAAGCGGCATTAATGAAACGCATTTTAACTAAACCGGAATTCAAAGATTGGATCAACGATTTCTTGCCGCAATTAAGAGATGAAACCTTCGACTTGGAAGTGGGAAAAGTAACCGATCGAAACGATGGAAAGCTGGTCCATTTAGATGGAGTTAATTTCTCGAGAGCATGGAGTTTAAATAAAATCGCTCAGAATCTGACCGAGTATGAGCACTTGAAGAACGTGGCCAATAAACACATAAACTATTCCCTGCCGAATATCGTAAACGATGAATACGAAGGTGGACATTGGTTAGGCAGTTTTGCAATTTACGCATTAAACTCTGCCGGTCATGATTAAAAACGCATTCAAAAACATTGGCCCGGGACCCTTTATCGCAGCGGCATTCATAGGCCCGGGAACCGTTACACTATGCACCCTTTCAGGAGCTCATTTTGGTTATACGCTTTTATGGGCAATGGCATTATCGATATTAGCCACGATTGCGCTCCAGGAAATGTCGGCAAGATTGGGCATCATCTCCCAGAAAGGATTGGCTGAGGTCATAAGAGCGGAAATCAAAAATCCGCTTCTAAGAGCGGGCGCGATTCTATTGATCCTTTCTGCCATCGTCATCGGAAACGCTGCTTACGAAGCCGGAAACATAAGCGGAGGCGCATTAGGCTTAGAAGCTGTTTTTGGAGAAAAATCCTTCATGCTAGGAGGATTCCCCCTGAATGCCTTTTGCGCGGCCATTGGCGTCATTGCGTTTATCCTCCTCTATATTGGAAACTATAAGGTACTCGAAAAAGCGCTGATATCCCTCGTTGTATTAATGAGTCTTTCTTTTCTAATCGCCGCTGTAATGACGAAACCGGATATTGTCGAAATCATCAAAGGCGTATTCCGTCCAAGGCTCCCGCAGGATAGCATTCTCACGGTCATAGGGCTCATTGGAACTACCGTCGTGCCCTATAATCTATTTTTACACTCGTCTCTCGTAAAAGAAAAATGGTCCAAAGAAAGCGATTTAAAATACGCGAGAAAAGATACGATCATCGCGATTGCGTTGGGCGGCGCAGTTTCGATGTGTATTATTATTTCCGCTGCAGCCATTCAGACGCAGGATATTAGCAACGCATCCGATCTGGCAAAAGGGCTAGAACCCCTATTCGGAAGCTTCGCAAAATACGTCCTTTCCATTGGGTTATTCGCTGCCGGAATTACAAGCGCCATTACCGCTCCACTAGCTGCCGCGTTCGTCGCCTCCGGCTGCCTGGGTTGGAAGCCTGATATGCGTTCAACCAAATTCAGATCGGTATGGATGTTTATTTTGATTCTGGGCGTGCTGTCATCAACATCCGGATTCAAGTCTATTGAAATCATCAAGTTCGCGCAGGTTGCCAACGGCATCTTACTCCCCGTAATTGCCGGGGTACTCATTTGGATAGTAAATAAAAAGTCGATCTTAGGAATTCATCGAAACAACCTGAGACAGAACATTTTGGGTATTTCCATATTGGCGATCACCCTATTCTTAGGATTGAAAAGCATCCTCAAAGTATTCGAATTACTGTAATCGGATGTTTCGACGTTTACCGATCCTGCATATCCACCATCATCGACCCTTAGGCGAATCGGACTCCCAACAGAAAACAACACCGAAGGTTGCATCCTATCAGAGGCCTCCCTCGAAATGGTCATCCAATGACGAACTTGCCAATCGCCACACAGAGCGTCAACGCCGTTAGCAGGGGGAATAGCTGCCGCTCGCCTTTTAGTCACACCTCATCAAAGGTATTGCTTTTAATGCCCTCTTGATAGTCCAATTCCGATTGATGCGGAGTAATTTCTCATCGAATAGCTTACTACGAATGACTTTCCCTTTTTTCAAACACTCGAACTCGTTTCGAACAGCCTTTTTGATAGCTGTGATCGCTCCGATTCTTTGCTCTGCTCAGAGCGGATCCACCAACGCCAACTCTACCACACGCTCGGTGATCGTGTCCCCGACCACTGCCAAGATCACGGTTGATGGTACGCTTGACGAAGCGATCTGGAGCGAAGCCCCAAATATCGGCGATCTCATTCAGCAGCAACCCAACCCGGGTATGGCTCCGAGCGAGCGTACAGAAGTGACGCTCTTGTACGATGCGAACAATCTGTACATTGGAGTCAAAGCCTATGACTCGGAACCAGACAAAGTGATCGGCACCCAAATGGAGCGCGATGCCAGCCTCAGCTCCGACGACCACCTCGAAATCGTCCTCGATACTTTCCGTGATCAAAGGAACGCATTTTACTTTGCAACGAACCCCTCTGGAGCATTCGTCGATGGTTTGGCATTCGGTAACGAAGAACTCAATACGGACTGGAATGCGATTTGGGACGTCCGCACCAAACGCACCGATTTCGGGTGGGTTGCCGAAATAGCGATTCCCTTCAAGAGCCTAAACTTCCCCGCCAACGAATCCGAATGGGGATTCAATATCTCGCGCAACGTCTACCGAAAGCTCGAAGAAAGCCGCTGGTCGGGCGCGCACCTGAAAACCGATTTTCTTCAAATCGCCGAAGCCGGAAAGATAACCAACCTCAATGGACTAAACCAAGGCATCGGCTTGGACATTCGCCCCTTCATCGCTGCAAGCTGGTTGGACTCTAAAACTTCCAGCAACGATGGATTCGACGCCGAACCCGGGTTGGATTTCTCGTACAACGTCACCTCGAGCATCAAGCTCACTGGAACGCTCAATACGGATTTTGGCGAAACGGAAGTTGACGCCCGCCAAATCAACCTCGACCGCTTCTCGCTCTTTTTTCCTGAAAAGCGTTCGTTCTTTCTCGAAGATGCTGGTGTATTCGCATTTGCCAGTACAGGTCCCAGTTCCCCGGGCGGAATTCCCTCTGCGAGCGCTGATGTTTTTCCGTTCTTCAGCCGCCGCATCGGCCTGGTCAATGGACAGGAAGTTCCGATCAATGTCGGACTCAAAGGCACCGGCAAGACTGGCAATACCGATTTCGGAGTACTCTATGCAGGAACCGACAGTACTTCATTCGTCGACAGCAAGGAATTCATCGTTGCGCGCGTAAAGCAGAACCTATTCGAGCAATCGTACATTGGCGGTATTTTCACAGACGGAAATCCGGCCCTTGGAGCGGAAGGACAAACCTACGGAGTGGACGCGCGACTAGCCACCTCGGACTTCCTCGGTACGGACAAGAATTTCGTAGTGAACGCCTACGGAACGCGTAGCGACAACGGTGACTCCTCGGACAACGACAAGTCATACGGAGTATCTGCCCACTATCCAAATGATAGCTACGTTGGAGAACTCGTCTACCGAGTAATAGAAGAGAACTTCGACCCGGCTCTTGGGTTTGTTCAACGTAACAACGTTCGCATGTACCGCGCCGGGGCCAGCTACAATCCGAGGCCCAAGAGCCTCTGGGGCATTCAACAGATGTTTCACGACATTTTCTACACCCAGTTCGAACGCTTGGACAACGGCCACATCGAGAGCACCGAACTCCATATCACCCCTCTGGATTATCACTTTCAGTCAGGCGACTCCATTCATGCCCTCTTCGACTACGATCGCACATACGAGCGTCTATTCGAGCCCTTTCAGATTTCCCCGGGAGTCATACTGCAGCCAGGGGCCTACCACAATAACCGCTTCAAAACCACGATTGCGTCCGCTCGTAAACGAAGGGTAACCGCGTTTATAAATGCATCTTACGGTGATTTCTGGTCCGGTACCGCCGAGCAGATTTCGACGACGGTCACCTACAAGCTTCCTCCGAAATTCAATTTCTCGATTGCGGCGAACCAAACATTCGCTCACCTACCCGAAGGCGATTTCATCGCGCGCGTCATCACATCGAATATCGACTTCGCCGTGTCGCCATTCTTGTCATTTACAAATTTGATCCAATACGACAATCGGTCCGAGAACCTCGGCTGGCAAAGCCGAGTCCGCTGGACCCTGCAGCCAGGCCGCGACCTATTCATCGTATTCAATCAAGGTTGGCTTCAAGACCCAATGGGTGGATTTCGTTTCCAAGCCCAAGACACCAAAGTGTCTACAAAATTCCAATACACCTTCAGGTTTTAACAGGTAGGGCTCTATCGCCGAGAGAGCCGAACGAAATTATCCCATGCTGATTATCCAATCAGGGAGAAGGCCTTCTTCAGGGCATCGATGGTCGCCTTACACGCAGGAGCATCATCCAGGTCACGGAGCGGCTGATTGAAGGGTTCCGCGCGTACAGGTCCATCGTAGCCTATTTTAACCAAGGCATTCAGAAAGCCCTTCACTTCGATAACACCAGTCGCAAGCGGTAGCTCACGTCGGTTATCCATTTGCTGCTGCTTCTCTACGTCCTTTGGAGCATCGTTCAGATCCACAAGCACAATATCGCTATTCTTCAATCCTTCGATGTCAGCGACCGTGTCCCCTGCTTGCCACCAATGCCAGCTATCCAAGACGATCCCCACGTTACCGGTTCCAATCGAGTTCGCCAATTCCAAGGCCTCCGCCATTGTATGCAAAAATGGATACTTTTTTGAAACAATCAGAGTTGTCGTCCCGACATATTCCATACCGAACCTCAACCCTTGATCGCCTAGCACCGAAGCAACTTCTCTCAATCGATCCGTGTGCTGCTTGAAATTTTGATTATAGGTTAGGTCGTCATGGCATGGCATGATCCAGGTGTTCACTCGTTCGACGCCTGCACGCCTCAATCCAGAAGCGATTTTAGGCAACTTCTTCAACCCTTTCTCGAAGGTCGCCCTATCCTTTCGAAAATCCACCGTTAAACCGGAAGTACCCCAAACAAGGTTTTTGGAACGCAAATCCTTTTTCAAAGCCTGCATCTCACCGGTACCCAATGAACTGAGGTAGGAACCGTTGGCCTCAACGGATTCGAATCCGTATTCGTGAGCCAGCTCGATTGCTCGTTCCTGACTGGCCTTAACTCCAATCGCGCCACAAACGAGATTGATCGTCATTTTGCGTTTTGGCGAGCGCGATTGAGCAATCGTCAATGGACTCGATGCAACAGTGGCAGCGAGTCCCGTTAAAGCGGATTTGGAGACAAAAGATCTTCGATTCATCATAAGCTAGTAACTAAATTCGACTGCATCATGCCGACCAATTCATTTCGGTCAATTCAGCAATGTCAATTCGGTTCATTGAGCATACGCGTCCAGCATGACTTTCCTATCAATAAAACTGGCCATTTCCCAAGTAACGAAATTCTATAGATCCAATCCCCTTAGGCAGCCCGTCAATAAACGAATGATTCCGATATCCATGCGCAATGCTCTCGTCCTAACTGCCCTTCTGATGGGCTCGATCGCCACTTCAGCAGCGCCGCCGAATATCGTCTTCATTTTCTCGGACGACCACGCCTATCAGGCTGTGAGCGCATACGGAGATGGATTGAATCATACGCCCAATATCGATCGACTTGGAACGGAAGGCATGCTCTTCAATCGCTGCTACGTAACCAATTCTATCTGCGGGCCCGCTCGGGCGGTGATCCAGACCGGCAAGTACTCTCACTTGAACGGATTCTATTCCATCGGCAACCGATTCGATGGCACGCAGCAGATCTTTCCCAAGCTGTTCAAAAAAGCGGGCTACCAAACCGCCGTGATCGGCAAATGGCGCCTCGGCACCCATATGCAGCCTCAAGGATACGACTACTTCGATGTCATCCCCGGACAAGGCCACTACCGCAATCCCGAGTTCGCCAACGACATCGCCGAGATGAAAGCCAAACTCGCCACCCAACAAAGCCGGCTCGAGGTCACCTGCGACGAACGCCCTCTCAAGGACGTCGAAAAAGAGTGGCTGGACAACCGGAAAAAGTAGTCGCCCCCTGATTCTCATTTAAACAAAATGACCGCTTGGCCCCCTCTTCCAATCAGAAAACTACCTCCGAAATCTACGGAAATTCTAACTTGATACAGTCGAATCAAGCCCGCAATTTACCTCTCAACCAAATCGGAACCATTGAATTTCTAACCGACTCGATAATGAAACGCATCATACTCCTCGCCGCCGCGCTACACCTCGCCTCACTCTGCTCTTCATCTGCCGCAACCGATGATAGCCGATCTAAAAAGCAGAATATCCTGCTCATCTGCGTCGACGACCTTCGTCCCGAGCTGAAGTCCTTTGGCGTCGACTACATTCACTCGCCGAATATCGACCGACTCGCGGCCTCCGGCAGAGCCTTTCACAACCACTACGTCAACGCCCCCACCTGCGGCGCCTCTCGCTACACGATGCTTACGGGGCAATACGGTTCCTATGGCAACCAAGCCCTCTTCGCGCGGGCTGAGAAGCTGGATTCCCCCGATGCATCCGTTCCCCCAAGCATGCCGGAGTGGTTTCGAAAAAATGGATACAAGACCGTATCCGTCGGAAAAGTCTCGCATCACCCAGGCGGCTGGGGCGGCGAAGACTGGTACGACAACAACGTTCTCGAAATGCCCGGCGCCTGGGATCGTCAACTCATGCCCACCGGCCAATGGAAGCACCCACGAGGCGCTATGCATTCCTTGGCTCACGGGGAGATCAAACCCATCGGATCCTTCTCGGAAAACAAAATGGATGCCTTCCAGAGTGCTGGAGACAAAGACACCGATCAACATGATGGCTTGATTGCAAACACCGGTCTCAAACAACTCGAAGATCTGGCCGGCTCGGACAAACCCTTCTTCCTCGCCATCGGTCTCATCAAACCTCACCTCCCCTTCGGTTCCCCCAAGCGCTATATGGAACCCTATGAAGGAATCGACCTGCCCCCGATCCCCCATCCAGAAAAGCCCAGCGGGCAAACCACCTGGCATGGCTCGGGCGAATTTATGAGCCAATATCTCCACTACGGGCAAGACCCACGCGAAGATGCCGCCTACGCGGACGAAGTGCGTCGTCACTACGCTGCCTGCGTAAGCTACGTCGACCATCACGTCGGAGAAATCCTCGCCAAACTCAAGGAAACCGGCCGCGACAAAGACACCATCGTCGTTCTCTGGGGCGATCACGGCTGGCACCTGGGAGAACAATCAATCTGGGGCAAGCACAGCCTCTTCGAAGAATCCCTACGCTCCCCCCTCATCATCTCCGTCCCCGGTATGGAAAACCCGGGCAAGAAGTCGAACGCGGTCATCGAAACTGTCGATCTCTTCCCAACCCTTTGCGAACTCACCGGCTTGGATCAACCTGACTTCGCCCACGGCGCTTCGCTTCTTCCTCAGATTGAAAAGCCAAACGCCAAAGGCCACACAGCCTACGCCTACAACGGCAAGGCTCAAACGCTCCGCACCGAACGCTATCGCTTCACCCTTCACAAAGACGGTTACGCCGAGCTCTACGACCATGATTCTCCCAAAAAAGAAGCTCAGAATATCGCCCAACAATTCCCCCGCAAAGTCGAAGAGCTAAAGCAAGCGCTCCTTCAGAGAGCGGCCAATTAGTCGGAAGTAGCTAATGACAAATAAGGTAACTCCCAGGGCATTCAAAAGGTAGCGACCGATCTTCACGCTCAGCCGGACCATTATTGTTGGGGCCCAAAGGAGTAAATATCCAATAGTCAACTACACAACCGATCAATTCGAGAGACAGAAGTGATGGAACTGCGACTCTAAGAGACTGTTAAATAGGTCCATGAAGGAGCGGTCCCGCTCCTGAAATTAGGCAGCGGAGAAGCGTTTGACCTACTTGACTACTTCTAAGCGCCCAGCTGCCCTTCAAAACGGAACGGGACACTCTCCTGTGGTTCGCTCTCCGGTGGTTGGATGATCGAATACGAGACTCGTTGCGTGGAGCATCAACCGATTAGACATCGCTCCTACTTCTGAGGATGCATATAGGTCGCAACCCAGAATGGAATGCCCGATCGCTTGGCTGTGTACCCTCAGTTGATGCGTTCGTCCGGTGATAGGAGTGAATTCGACACGGGAGACATTTCGCTCGGGACAGTAGTCGAGCAATCGGTAGCGGCTTTGGGCGGGCTTCCCCGTCTGCAGACAAACCTTTTGATACGGAAAATTATCAAGGTCTTTTATGATCGGAATATCGATCATGCCTTCCGGCTCCGCAAGCGCTCCACTCAGCAGTCCCGTGTATGTCTTCGTGACCTTTCTATCAATAAATTGACGGCACAAATTCGCGTTAACCGTTTTGTTCAACGCGAGAATCATGACCCCGGAAGTTCCCAGATCTAACCGGTGGATCATCAAGGCCCCAGGGAAGTCCTGCACCAAGCGATAGTGTACCGAGTCTTTGTTCGCTGGATTC
The DNA here is from genome assembly GCA_028822375.1 of Opitutaceae bacterium. GTDB lineage: Bacteria > Verrucomicrobiota > Verrucomicrobiia > Opitutales > Opitutaceae > Pelagisphaera. The sequence continues at coordinate 15,637 of JAPKDW010000078.1, forward strand.
TTCCCAGACAGGCTCAAAAGCCCGCTCGGCTTGTTAATCAACAGAATCGCGTCGTCTTGATACAGCAATTCGATGTCGGCATGACAGACGGGGGCGATGAAATCGGTTCCATCGTTTGAAGGGCTGTTTTTAGAGATACGATTCATCTGCGTCTTGAAGCTACAAAGGGATATGTATTCAATGTGGATCAACGTAATTCATAAAACGATGCACTAGTCTAAATATCCAGCGAGCTCTTTCAAACGCACCCAGCTATAGCGCTCGACACCGAAACAGATCTCTAGTGGATTTCAGCCGCCTAGAACCTAAAACCGACCATGACTCCTGCTCCCAAAGAACTCTGCGACGAATACGCCGTTCACACTCAACACTAAGCCAATCTCAACGAGCTAAGAGAACTCAGCTTCCCTAGCCCACATACCATTTTACTCCCATTGGGTTTAATGCCCCGAAGCTTGCTTCGGCTTTTAAAGCGAGT
>JAPKDW010000375.1 GCA_028822375.1 Opitutaceae bacterium
GCCGCGTTACGAAAAGCTTGCCGAAGAGCCGCTAATTCCTGGGTTCGCCTTATCAATCTACAATGGAGTTCTTGGCTATGTGCTTATTGCTGTGGGGATTATGATTCTCGCAGGCATCTACTCACGCATCGCCCTGCTCGCTTCCGGCCTAACATGGGCCAGCCTGACTGTAGGACTGATCTTGCTCAAGCAGGACGCTGGCGTCGCCTGGCTCGGGATGCATGTAGCGCTAACCGTTGCAGCTCTATTACTTGTGAAACACAATCGCTTCGAAGCGGTCAAATAGCTTAAAACTCCAGTTGCACCTTATTTATGAACACTACTACTCCTTCAACGATCTCCGTCGGACGCCGTGAATTTCTCAAAACTACCGCTCTAGCAAGCGGCGGCATTCTACTGGCCCCTTCGATAATGAAGGCCCAGTCTTCTCCGAACGGGAAAATCAATCTCGCTATCTTGGGCTACGGAAAGCAAGGCGAAGTCCTTACCAATTCGATGCTCCAAATCGAGAACGCGCCGTTTCACATCAGCGTGGTTTGCGATATCTGGAAGAACAGTATCGGCAAGTGCCGCAGCGCCTTACGCAAGGTCAGCCCAGATCTCAAATGGTACTTCGACTACGAGGAAATGCTCGCGAACGAGCCAAACCTCGACGCGGTAATCATCGCTACGCCAGATTTCTGGCACGCTCGACACACCAATGCCTGTCTAGAAGCTGGCTTGCACGTGTATTGCGAAAAGATGATGGCTCGTACGCCGGATGAAGCTCGCTCGATGGTTCGGACCGCCAAGAAAACTGGAAAGCTACTCCAAATCGGTCACCAACGCCGAAGCAATCCGCGCTACTTACACGCTTACCACAATCTGCTAGACAACAATAATTTGCTGGGACGTTACACGACGGCTAATGCTCAGTGGAATCGCTCGGCAAAACCGTTTCGCAGCGTAAGCCCCAAGATCGCACTCGACCAAGCAGTTCTCGAAAAGAACGGTTACAAGGACATGGAGCAGTTCCTTAACTGGCGCTGGTTTCGCGACTTGAGTGGCGGTCCTATTTCGGATCTTGGATCTCATCAAATCGACATTTTCAATTGGTTCTTCGATGCCCTGCCCACAAGCGTTCAAGCCAGTGGCGGTCACGATTACTACACGGATCGCGAATGGTACGACAATGTCATGGCTATTTTCGAATACGATACGCCTCACGGTCCTGCTCGAGCGTTCTACCAAACTCTGGCGACAACAGGAGCCGGAGGAGGATATTTCGAATACTTCATGGGTGACGAAGGAGCGCTTCGCATGTCGGAGAACCCTGCTTTCACAAAGATGTACCGGGAAGCTCGGGAAGAAACGGTAGCAAGCTGGGATGCATTGGCCAAAAAAGGCTTCATTCGCAAGGAAGAGGCAGCCGCTAAAAAAGTGGTCACCAAGGTTGATGTTCGCGAATCAGCTCCACCGGATGCATTCGAAATTCCAATCGTGCTCAATAAGATGCCGCACACTCCTCACCTCGAGAACTTCTTCGCAGCCGTCAATGGCAAGGCGAAACTCAACTCGGACGGAGAGCACACCTTCAAGAGCGAAATGGCAGTATTCCGCGTAAACGAAGCGGTTGCGGCTCGTAAGACGCTTGACTTCACCAAGGAAGATTTCGAAATCTAAAATCGGAACATTCCGTCATTAAAGTTTTCATACAACTAATTATCACAATCTAACGATATGACTAAGAAACTCATTTCTCTCCTCGCGGTGAGCGCTCTCGCTACTTCGGCCTTTGCCGATCATCATGGCGAAAAAGCTGCCATCGTAATTGATTATCCAGCACCGTTTTTGATCGGTACGCCAGTACAAGTAAATCTTTCTCACTTGGAAGATGCTGGTACACCTGCGCCGATCATCATGGCGCCTAAAGGCACTATGAATATCGCCAAGGACAAAGAAGTTACTTCTAGTGACGACTTCCCAATCATCGGCGATCTTAGCTACGCGACTGACGGCGACAAGGAATCGGAAGAAGGCTACTTTGTTGAGCTAGCCCCAGGTCTCCAGTGGATCCAGGTTGACCTCGAAAAGTCTTCGGCAATCTACGGCGTTTCGATGTGGCATTTCCACACTCAAAAACGTGCGTACAACGACGTCATTCTGCAGATCTCGGATGATGAAGCGTTCAAGACAGGCGTAACGACCGTCTTTAACAATGACCACGACAACTCATCTGGACTTGGAAAAGGTTCAGACAAGGCATACTTGGAAACCAACAAGGGCAAACTCATCGATGCCCGTGGAACCAAGGGTCAATATGTTCGGCTTTATTCAGCAGGCAACACGAGTAATGAGATGAATCACGTTGTTGAAGTGGAAATCTTCGGAACGAACTAATTGTTTCGTTTAGTTTTTCAAACGCGTCCCAAGGTTTGCCTTCGGACGCGTTTTTGCTAAGTTAGTCAATCTTAGAGACTGTTAAAGAATCCACATTTTCGACCTAAGGTTGGCCCCGCTCACCGCATGTGTATCATGCCTAACATTAAATCGACTGAAAACCACGCCGCGCTGCGTCGTAGCTACGCCGAGAATTCGGCGTGGAATCTGCAATAAAAGCCCAAACAATCCGACTTAAATTGACGCATATGCACGCCGCGTTTCAAGAGAGCAATCCTCTATCGCGGCACAGCGCAAGCGCTGGCCCTACGGCCGTTTTCAAAATTTTCATTTTTCATTTTTAAATTTTCAATTTAGCCCGCCCCGTCTTGCTTCACTACTCCAAAACCAAAACCTATCTCTTTGCTGCAGTCGGGATCGCCGTGATCGCCGCAGGAGTGTTTTTGCGTTTTCAAAATGCCAACGAGCGAATCCTTCATTCTGACGAAGCCGTACAGGCATATCAGTTGTGGGAATTAATGGATACGGGACGCTACGAATACGACCCCGTCGACAAACACGGTCCCTTACTCTATTACTCTTCGCTCGTTCTCAACAAAGTTGCCGGCATCGATCCGTCAGAACTTACGCAGACGAATATTCGTTTAGTATCCATTACAGCCAGCGCAGGATTGCTGTACTTGATTTTGTTCGGTCGCCGGAAGCGAGATCCTGTCTCCTTAATTGCTGCTGCTCTGTTCGCGCTGTCACCACTGCCTGTTATCTACGGAGCCTATTTTGTTCAAGAAGCGCTGTTTGCTTTGTTGGGATTTCTAGCCCTGTATACCTTCAGCGAATACTGGAAGAATCCGA
>JAPKDW010000079.1 GCA_028822375.1 Opitutaceae bacterium
GTTCAGTTAATGATAACAACTATGGCCGCTCGGAGATCGGCCGCTACCATTTGGCAAAGCCCCTACGTTTATCAATCCTGAAGGATCATATCCATGTATCGATTTATATAAATTCCCCTAGTATTCGTCACGGTCACTTCGCTTGTGGCTTTAGAAAAAAGCCCGAAACCTCCATTCAGTGGACATGAATCCTTCGATGTTCGGTCGCCGGAACTGTTCACTCAGTTCTCCGAAAAGAACTCGAGCGTGCGAGGAGGTGTGCTGTGGACGCGTGGCGAGAGCGGGAAGAAGTATCCACCGACCGTTGGTTTTCCGATTGCCGAAAAGGATTGTACGTTATCTTTCCGATATCGTCACTTAGGCCTTAGTTGTGAATTTTCGGGAACTTGACATGTTGGCGACAATGTGCGACAAGTGAAATCATATTAGTTATGGCAAACACGCAGGGAATTCGGTTGGAAGAAGAGACGCAACGTCGATTGAAGTGGCTCGCGCAGCGAAAGGATCGCAGCATGAACTATTTGATCAAGGATGCGATTGGTCGATTTTTGGATGACGAAGAGCGCTACGAACAGGAGCGTGAGGAAGATCAGGCAAGGTTGCAGCGCTTTTTGGATACTGGAGAGCATGTGACGCATACCCAGATGAAGCGAAAACTAAAGACGCTTCTGTCTAAAGCTCAAAAAGCGTCCGGATGAAATTGGTATGGGCGAAGGAATCCGAAGACGATATTCAGAGGCTTTTCGATTTTCTATACGAAAAAAATCCATCTGCGGCTGCGAAGGCAATCGAATTGATTTTGGAAAAATCGGAGTTGCTTGTCGAGTTTCCGGATATTGGTTTTCGCATGAACGACGATTCAGGGCGTCGTGAACTGATCATCCCTTTCGGGGCAAGCGCTTATGTGATCAGATATTACCTTTTGAAAGAGTATGCAGTGATTGTGCGCGTTTGGCATAGCCGAGAGAATAGAGAGTTGGGTCCCGAAAATGATTAATATATCGTTCGAAACGAGGAGCGGTCGCTCCTAGATTGACGGTAGAGTGGGAATTGTCGCCTCAGCGAGACGACCTACATGGGGTTGCAGGAATGCATGTAGGATGGGTCGCTGACCCGTCGGTAGTGGAGGAGAATTGTCGCCTCAGCGAGACGACTTACATTCAACAGCCTTTGAGTTGACGCCTACGCGCTACGCGGGGCGTCTAAACACGGGGACTTTCATCGACTCTCCATCATTCAGGGCAGATTGGTGAGCGACGATTCCGGGAACCGTGTAGGAAAGCGCTTCATAGATATCGACGGTGGGAGCTCTGCCTTCTTTGAGGGCACTTACAAACTCGTGGGTTAGGAAAGTGTGCGAGCCCTGGTGGCCGCTGTTGTGCCTCAAGGGAGCTGGGAGCCTATCGGTCATATACCACTCCACTTGCTCATAGGGAATCGAATCGGTTTTGCTGCGGGTGAAACCGGCATCATCCGAATCTTTCGTTTCGGTTCTGTTCACAATCATGGGCGGCGACGCGTAAGTTCGATTGGGGCCGTAGAAGCTCATTTTATCGCCTATCCATTCCGCCCGCTCGTTTCCTAGATGGGCTCCTTTCCACCAGACTTTGCAATAGAAACTGTTGCCGCGGTCCGTTTTGAACATGGCCGTATTATTCCAGAATGGATTTTCGTATACGTTATCCTGAAGGATTGGATCATTGTCGCCCCATCCATGACAGGAAACTTCAGTCAACCTTTCGCCCGTCACGCCTACTAAATGAGCCGTGCAGTGAGTGGGGTAGTACATTGGCGGAAATCCATGTCTCCAAGTTTTGGATCCATCGGCGTTGTAGAAGAGCGATTCCAGTCCATCGTGTTGGTAGAATGATTCGCAGTGATAGAGGTTTCCGAACTTCCCGGCTTCGTAAAACATTCGCGCCGAAATCACGAACTGCTGGTAGTAGCTCGTCTCGGCCATCATGTAGGTCAGCCCCGTTTTCTCGACGATATCCAAGAGCTCGTACGCTTCTTCCAGAGTGCCGCATGCGGCAGGTACCGCAGAGATAACATGTTTGCCGTGTTCCATCGCCAGTTTCACGTGCTTCACATGATCCGGTGCGGGCGTGAAGATCCCAATGGCATCGATATTTCGATCCTTCACCATTTCCTCAAGCGATGGATAGGAATTCGAACACCCATAGGTTTTCATCAACGCAGCCCTTCTCTCCGGAATAAGATCTGTAACCGCTTCAACGATACAGTCCGGGTGTTCGTGCCATTGGAACTGTAGGCCAAAACGTCCGCCAGCTATTCCGATGCGCACCTTGTCCGAGCGGCCTCGCTTTGGAGAAGTCTGCCCTCGAGTTGAAATCAATGTCTGAGAAGCTCCCAACGCGCCAGCAACCGCCAGGCTTCCCTTGTTTATGAATCCTCTTCGAGTAACGTGGTTTTTCATAGTCTTTTCATCCTTAAACCTTAATCCTTAAACCTCAAACCTTAATCCTTCCTCTCGTACTGCGGTATCTTCATTTTCTCGCCGCCGCGTAAAGCCGATTGATGGGCGACTAATCCGGGAAGGGTATAGGCCAGGGCTTCATAGATATCGATGGCTGGTCTCCGGCCCTTCGCGATCGAATCTACGAATTCGTGCACGAGGAAGTTGTGCGATCCGCCATGTCCGCTGGGAAGGCGCAGTTCCGGAGGCAGTAGATCTTCCCGTTTGTACCAAGCCTCTTGCTCGTAGGGTTCTGTTCCATTGGCCGCGTGGGTGTAGCCTACATCGTCATTTCCTTTTTCTCGGGATTGGTGGACGATTTCGGATTTCAGATCTTTCCCGCCAGTCCCGTTCGTTTCAAAGCCTGCCATTGTCCCCAGCCAGCGGGTCGGATGGCCAGCCTTTACGGGCGAATTCCAAACGACATCTATTCGAGCAGCATGTCCCTTGTCGGTAGTGAACTGGGCATAGGTATTCCAAAAAGGATTGTTGTACGGATTGTCTTTCATGATCGGATCGTCATCGCCCCAGCCGGTAGCTGATACCTCCACCAATCGCTCGCCGGTCAATCCTGTTATATAAGAAACATTGTGCGTATAGTAATATCCGGGCGGGAATCCGTAGCGCCAAGTCCGTTGTCCCTTCTTCCATTGGTCTCCATCTTCGCCGTCAGCTCCGGTTTCATAATAGAGCGATTTTAGGCCGGGGTGATGATAAGCGCTTTCGAAGTAATATATCTCTCCCAGTAATCCCTTGTTATAGAAATCGCGGGCCGACATCATATAATCGCGATAGTAGCTCGTCTCGGCCATCATGTAAGTTAGTCCGGTAGACTCGACAACATCCAGGAGCTTTTCGCCTTCTTCGATCGATCCGATACAGGCCGGAACCGCCGACAAGACATGTTTCCCATTTCTGAGTATTTTTGCGACATGATCTACATGATCCGGCGCGCCCGTGAAAATCGCGATGGCATCGATGTTCGGATCCTTTACCATCTCTTCGAGAGAAGGGTAGGTATGGGTGCACTCGAAGGTCTTAACCATTCTTGCCAACCGCTTCGGCCGTAGATCGGTGACTGCAACCACTTCGCAATCCGGATGCAGCTTGAAAGCCCCGAAACTGGATCCAAACCGCCCACCTGCGATTCCAATGCGTACTTTGTTAGACTTCTTCAATCCTGATCCTTGACCCAATAGTGTCGAAGGTATCGATGCGCCTAGAGCGGCGATACCGCTTGCCTTGAGAAAAGTCCTACGTGATTGAGACGGACCGATATCGGAATACTGTATCTCTCGTTTCATAAGCAATTCGCCTTTGGGGTTAGGGGAGTGAACGAAGTAGTTAAGCTAGCGGTTCCATAATAGCGCTACAAGAGATAAGTTCCTTTAAGTGTCGCTTGGTAGGGCTGCTTGTCCCTAAGCAGCCGCAAAGAATTTTTTTGGCGAGGTACGAGCCATCCTTATTTACTTCGGCTCGCCGAAGTATCCTAGCGAAGCGATGACATTTGAGGTTTTAGTCACTTTTCCTGCTGAGCGCATACGCGTCAACTTAAGCCTATGTGGTTAATTGCCATTGCAGGTTCCACGCAAGTCCCTCGCGTAGCTACGTCGCAGCGCGGCGTGGTTTCAGCCGAGTTTCTCAACCGAATTCTTTAGACGGTGCCTCAGAGCGCCCCGAAGTTTGCTTCACCGGGTTTGGCTTTAATATCGAGAGTCATGATGACTTCTTTGCGGATGATATTGTCGGCCCTGCCTGTGAATCCCATACCGAATGCAGAACGATCCAGATGAAACTCAGCTGTAAGCGTCAACTCCTGGTCGGAGATTGAAATCTCGGCTGGGAAGGTAATCGATTTGGTGACTCCATGCATGTTGAGATCGCCAGTGATCATTTGATTGCCGTCTACTTCTTCAATCTTGGTGGCGATCAGGGTGGAGGTGGGATTCTTTTCTACTTCGAAAAAATCGGCATTTTTCAAATGGTTGGTTAAACGAGCGCCTGCTTGGGTCCATATCGAATGCATATCGATTACGATTTTGCTTTCCTCGGCGACAAGTTCCCCATTCGAAACATTGAGCTGGCCAACAAATTTTTCAAATCCACCCGGTTGCTCGCTACCCACTATCTTAGAGGCCAGGAAATTGATTTTGGAATCGACGCTTATGATATAGGCCGTCTTTGCTGAAATGGCCGCTTCAGTCATTTCAGAGGCATCTGCCACTTGTTGTGTGCCGGATGCTTCTGCCATCTCTGCCTTAGCGACATTGTCCGCTGGGTTTTTAGAGCATCCGACGATGGCGATTGATATGAGAGCAACCAAAAGAAGTTGGGTAGATTTTTTCATGTGAGTATTGATAGACGTTTGCATTACGATTCGTGAACTAGGTGGATCATTCCTATAACGCTGTCGGCCGCGATGGGTTACATCGATTTTCATTCAGAAGAATCTGAATTTTCGATCCGTCGAAAAGGCAGGTAGATGTTGCGATCAAAAGGAGATACACATCCCGTATCGATCCGTCGAAACTACCTCGATGCATCGAGGTGGGAATTCGAAAATATCGCTGGTTATCCTTGGGTTACCAGGAAGCCTTTTGGGGAGAGAGCATCTTTAGCTCGCTCACCAGGGCTTTGATTTCGGTTTTCAATTCTGCTTTTTTGCTGAGCGGGACTTTTTTAAGGTCTCGCTTCAAGCTCTGGAGCTTCTCCCGTTTGTCTTCGATCGCTTGCTTGGCTTCCGGCGACGGGAGTTTTTTGTCGGCTCTGTCTGGCTGAAATTGGGTCATGTAGATCGTTAAGCTCGTAAAAAGACTCAAAGTCGAGCCCTTGTTGCCGCAATTGGCTTCAGGCTATGTCTGATTTCGCCTTTGTGGTCAACTGACTGAGAGGTAGGGTTGCTCGTCCCGAGCAACCGCAGCAGTAGATGCGACTTCCACGGCTGCTCGGGACGAGCAGCCCTACCAAGTTACATTTATAATCGCTCGCGTTTCGGAGATCGACTCACTTCGTAGCGCCGCTGATGTTGGTTTCGGGTTCGACGTAAGTCGATACGCCGTCCTTCTCCATTAGTTTTCGAATTTCCTTTTCCGCTTCTGGAGAACTTCGAAGATTCATTCCGCGATGCACGCCGACTGCGATTCGCAAGGGCGTCCAGCCGAGTTTATTCTTGGTATTCCACACGTCCATATTGGCGCCATGGGAAGCCAATAAGGGAATCGTAGAAGCGGCGAATTTGTAAGCTGCCCCATGCATGACGGACTCCCCTTTGCGGTTGACTTTATTGACGTCGCCACCCGCTTCCAGGGCAATCGTCACTGCTTTGTAAACCTCTTCCGGCGACCCCGGGTCTTCTTTGGGAGACTGAACTCCAACGCCTGCTGCAGCCAGTAACGGAGTGGTTCCGCTTGTATTGGGAATCCTTGGATCGGCCCCAAGTTCGAGCAGCAAGCGCATCATAGCAGTATCGGCCGTCCGGGATGCTAACAGGAAGGCAGTGGCGCCATCGAAGTCCATAGCTGTACGGACACCGGCCCGTCTCTCCGTCATTCGAGCATCGATATCGATTCCCTTTTCCACGAGCAGTCGAACGAAATCCAAGCTCTTCAGGTTTCCCGAGCCGGGAGGAGCGGGGCGGTTGGTCCCTTTTCCAGGACGACGAATCCAGGTAATAGCGTGCAGCGCATTATAGCCTTTATTGAAAACGTTTGGATTGGCTCCCGATTCGAGAAGCTGGGCTGCCAATTCGTAGTGGGCATTGCGAACAGCGAGATACAACGCGTTATCGATCTGGAGCGAATTAATCGGGGAATCCGTCCGGGATTGGAGAAAGGTCCGGACTACATCAATTTTCCCTTGCCGAGTAGCGTATTGAAAGGCGTTTAGACCAGCCTTGGATTTAGAGTTTACGTCGGCGCCCGCATCCCAAAGTCTTCGAGCGACTGGAGCATGCCCCTCCGCTGCTGCCCACATTAACGCAGTCTGTCCTTCCCAGGATTCCGTGGCATTCGGATCGGCTCCTTGCTCAAGCAAAGATTCGATGCAATCGAGCTTTCCTGCGCGCGCGGCGAGCATGAGCGGCGTTTCTCCTTCCGGAGAGGTTTTGTTGGGGTCGGCTCCCGCTTTCAATAGGAGCGACACGAAGGTATTGTCGCCATTTGCGCCGGCTAGCATCAAAGGCGTTACCCCATACCGGTTGGCGATATTAGGGTCGGCTCCAGTATCCAATAAATACTGCGCGCCCGCAAGCTGACCGTGGTAGGTCGCTACGTGCAAAGCGGTCATTGCGTTGGACAATATCGCGTCGATATTTTCCTTCGTGACTCGCTCTTGAACCCATTGAAGTTCCCCTTTTTCGATTGCCGCGACCAACATCTCCGAATCCTGCTGCGACGCATGGGCGCAGAACGCAGTCATGCACAACGCAATCCATCCTAGCAGCCTGTAAAAACGGGATCTAATCGAATGGTTCTTGGGAAACGTCCAATAACGCTCTTTGTTCGAGTAGATCGATTGTAGGGCGGGTCGCTGACCTGCCAAGCGCGGAAGGAGAATTGTCGCCTCAGTGAGACGACCTACATTGGGAACTCGGGTAGGGCAAACATCCTTCTTTGGTCTCGGCGGCCTATTTGAATCAGAGTTATTATACATTTTCTCTAAATACTCACCGGATCGTAAAGCTCGTCGAGCTTGCCGGTGCTATCCTGAAAGACGTCCAGCGATACGCCCATTTTGTCGAGCATGGTTAGGTGGAGATTTGCCAAGGGGGTGGGCTCCGCGTAGCGAATGTGCCGACCTCCTTTGTGAGTTCCGACACCTCCGCCTGCCAATAATATGGGCAAGTCCACATGATCATGCACGTCGGGATTGCCCATGCCGCTCCCGCACAGAATCAGAGAATGGTCCAACAACGTCCCTTCGCCATCGGCGGTGGCTTTCAGCTTTTCAAGGTAGTAGCTGAAGAGAGAAACATGATAGGTATTGATCTTTATAAGGTCCGCCACCTTGTCCGCCTTATTCGAGTGATGCGAGGTGGGGTGATGTCCGGCGGTCACTCCAATTTCCGGATACGTTCGGGTACTGGTTTCGCGGGCCAGCTGAAAGCTTATGATCCGCGTTAGATCGCCTTGCATAGCTAGGATTTGGAGATCGAACATCAGCTTCGCGTGATCCGCCCACTCTGTCGGCACCCCCGCTGGACGATCCATGTCTGGCTCGGGAGCATCGGCGACTCGTTTCTCCGCATTTTGAATACGCCGTTCCACTTCGCGAATGGTGTCGATATACTCCGCTACCTTCGATCGATCTTCCGCCCCCAAGTCGCGTTGCAACTTCGAAATGCTTCCCATCACCCAATCCAGAATGCTCGCGTCCTTGCGAAACTCCGATTGACGCTCGGCCGTAGTTGATCCGTCGCCGAACAATCGTTCGAAAACAACCCGCGGATGCGCCTCGGCCGGCAAGGGGGCCGTGGGAGACGCCCACGAAAGGCTGTTTTGGTAGATGCAAGCGAAACCGTTGTCGCAATTGCCAATCGAGGCCGTCAAATCCATCGCCAGTTCCAATGAAGGAAGCGGCGTATCGGCGCCTATTCGTTTGGCGGCGATCTGGTCGATCGTGGTCCCGAGCTCATAGTCGCTGCCTTCGGTCATCTTGGCCTGCGCCGCGCTCAGGAAAGCGGCGTTGGCGGTCGCGTGATTGCCAGCTGAATACGCATTTTTTAGTTCGAGGTTGGATAGGACCGAAACCGATTCCTTGAACGGCGCCAAGGATTGCAGGATAGTTGGCAACTCACCTAGCGCTCCTTGCGTCTGGGGCGTCCATTCCGGCAAATGAGCCCCCATGGGAATGTAGACGTAACCCAAACGCCGCACAGGCTTTGCAGGGGACGTCGCGGCGGCTGTGAGGGCGGGAGTCATCGCATCCAATACCGGCAAGGCGAGGGCGGCTCCGGTTCCCCGAAGAAAGGTCCTTCGATCGATTGATTTTTTGGCGATTATCATAACGAGGTCCTCATTGGGCGGTTTTCATGGTGAAGGGAGGGCTTTGGGCGATTCCCTGGATAAGGGATGAAAACGTATAATGGTCTTCTCGTCCATCCCGAACGATCTTTCGAATAGCGGGAGCATCGTAGTATTCGACGCCTCTTCCTAGGGCATAGGTCAGAAGCTTTTCGGTCAAAGTGGTGACAAACAGTTCAGGCCGTTTCAAAAGCGCTTGCTGAAGCGAGTCTGCATCATCAAACGGGGTCCCGTCGGCAAGCTCTCCATAAGAGTCGATCGGCAGGCGATTGTCTTCCGTTCTACGACGACCGATCGCGTCAAAGCGCTCCAGGGCAAACCCCAAAGGATCTATAATGTCGTGACAAGCAGCGCAGCTCTTTTGGGAGCGATGGATCGCGAACCGTTCTCTCATCGTCTGCGGTTCTTCAGATCCGTCTTCCTTCAAGGCTTCCACGCCCGGTGGTGGTGGATCCGGAGGCGTTCCAAGGATGTTTTCCAAGATCCACGCCCCACGGACGACGGGCGACGTTCGGTCTGCGTATGAACTCAGCGTCAAAATGCTGGCGTGGCTGAGCAGGCCGCCTCGTTGGCTGTCAGGCATCAGAGATATGCGTCGGAATCGGCTCCCGTAAACGTGAGGAATCTCGTAGTGCTTGGCCAAGCGTTCATCCAAAAACGTGTAGTCCGCTCCTAGGATATCCAACACACTACGATCCTCCCGCAGAATACTGGTCAAAAACAACTCCGTTTCCCTCCGCATGGATTGGCGAAGATTGTCATCGAAATCCATGAACAGCCGAGGATCCGGAGCCAGATTCGACACGTTCCGAAGGTAGAGCCACTGCGAAGCGAAATTATGTATCAAGGAGTCCGATCGCCAATCCGCCAGCATTCGGCTGACCTGAGCTGCCAGAACCTCGGGCTTGGAGAGCGACTGGTTTTCCGCAGCTCTTAACAAAGCATCATCCGGAATGCTGCTCCAAAGAAAAAAGGAAAGCCGGGAAGCGAGTTGAAAATCGCTGACCGAATAGACCTCGCCTTTTGCCAAGCCACTCGGATCCGGCTCGACGCGGAACAGAAAATCGACGCTCGTCAAAATGGCTCTTAATCCCATTTCGATGCCCGATTCGAATCCCTCTTTTTCTCTCGTGTCTTGATAAAACCGATACGGCATTTCCAAGTCCGACGCTGTGATAGGTCGCCGATAGGCCAATCGCATCAAGCGGGAGAGAATCTGCCGGGCCCGTTGGTCCTCGTCCCGAGCCGCGAGCGCGGAGTCGCCGAATATTTGTTTTCGAGCGAGGGAGTTGCCCGGACCCGCCGACTCGAAGGGACCCGTCAAAGCGATGGAATAGAGGGCTGGTTGCGATCGCTTGTGTCGCTCCTCATTAAAGCTAGCTAACCACGGCTGAGTATCGGCACCTTTTAGGGCGCTCGTTTTTTGGACAAACGCCGCTCCCAAACGATGGTTACCCGCAGTCGCGTGAAAACGGGCGACCAAATGCTGATCCACCTGCCCATGCCCAACTCGTTCTTCTGGCGGTTCGATTGTAAAGCGCTCCACCGTTTCGCCATCCAGGAGCAGGTCCAGCTTCTGTACGTCTTTGAGTCCTGGGATTGCCTCATAGCGATCTCGGAACAGCTTGAGACGGACTTCGTACGCGCCATCGACGGGGAAGACGTGGTTTACCAATCCACCGCCGCGCGTGCCCAGAGGCAAGCCATCCAAATGATGTTCCTGGGTGAGATCCAAGGGCATTCGAAAAACCTCTAGCCTAGGAGTCGGGACAGGACGACCGATCGCCAAGCGACTGATCTTCTTAGCCGCCGCGAGATACTGTTCCATCAAGGTTGGCGAAAGGCTTCCGACTGTAATGTTGTCGAACCCATGGCTGATTTCATCTTCCGGCAAGAGAGACGAAACATCCAGTTCCAGACCCAATAGGTCTCGGACAGCGTTCCGGTACTCGGTGCGCGTCAAACGTCGAAACGTATCCGTTCGGCCTGGCTTGAGATCGCGAGCGGCTTCGCGATCCATTTGCGATTCCAAAAAGCCTGCCAAGGTGTCGTATTCGTCTTCATTCGGACGCGCCTTGTCCATGGGCGGCATCTGCCGGTGCCGGAGCTTCTTGACGACCTTTTCCCAACGCGCGTGATCAAGCGTCAGGTTTGCCAAATCCATCGATTCAAGCGAAAGATCCCCCTTCGATTCGCCCTCGTCGTGGCAATCCAGACAATGGTTCTCGAGAATGAGATAGAGTTTCTCGCCGAACGCCTCATCCAACTCCTCGCAAACGCCCCGAAAGGGGAGGCCGATCATTGCGCAGCAAAGAAGCAACCTAAGCGGAGTGACTGCGCTTGAAGGGGTATTTGATCGGCGGATCATGAGCGACTAGTGACCATTTCTGGGTTAGAAAGGCAAGGTGGCTTTCATCAGGGGTTCGAATAGCCGAGGCTGCGGTCGCTCACACGCTTCAACTTAGCTCTGCTGAGTTAAATGAGCGTTAGCTCTTGGGGATGAATCGTAGTACAGGCATCTTGCCTGTGAAAAAACAGGCTGGAAGCCTGTGCTACTTTTAAGTGACTTTAAAATAAGTAATGGAGACAGGTCGAGGGAACTTAAGATATCTAATTTAACCAGTCGGGGTGATTCTCTTCAAAGTCCGTAGCGTCTTGATAAGCGTTCGCTACGGCGAGGATTGTCGCTTCATCGAAGAGATTGCCTACCAGAGAAATGCTTGTCGGGTGACCTTCGTTATCGAACCCATTCGGCATTACCACGCACGGATGGCCTGTAAGATTCGTCGTCAGCAATTGATTGCCTCCGAAGCTTGGACTGACCAGTACGTCGACCGTTTTCATCAGCGTATCCATCTCCTGGATTAGTTGATAGCGCAATCGATTGGCTTGAATGTACTCTACCGCTGGGATGAAGCGAGCGGCGCGGAATACGTTTGGCCAGGCATTTTCTTCCTGACGAACCAGCAAATCGTCTTTGCCGGATAGCGTTAGGTCGTCAAACGCTGCCGCTGCTTCCGCTTCCAAAATAAAACTGAGAGCGCGAATGGGAAGACGGTCTGGCAACTCGACGGGAATGAGCGTAACGCCGAGCGATTCCAATGTACGGAGCGCGGCATCATCTTGCTCGTGATTGGCGTATTCCCGATCAAACGCCGATTTCAAGTATCCAATCCGCAAGCGCGATAATTCAGTCGACGACTGATAGTTAAAAGAGGCGTCAATGAGCGTTTGATCGATTCCATCCGATCCTCGAATGACATTGAAAACGAGCGCGCAATCTATCGCATTGCGGCAGATCGGTCCGATTTTGTCCATGCTCCAACTCAAGGCCATGGCCCCATGGCGACTTACTCGACCGTAGGTGGGGCGAAGTCCAGTGTTTCCACAACGAGTCGACGGCGATACGATAGATCCGTGAGTCTCGGTACCGATTGAAAATGCGACCAACCCAGCAGCTGTGGCTGACGAGGGACCTGCCGAAGACCCGCTTGAGCCTTGTTTCAAGTCCCACGGATTCTTTGTTTTTCCTCCAAACCAGACATCTCCCCATGCCAATGCTCCCATGGTAAGCTTTGCGACTAGTACCGCGCCTGCTTCCTCCAGTTTAAGGACGACAGTCGCTTGCTCATCAAGTATCCGTTCGCGATACGGCTTCGCGCCCCAAGTTGTTGGATACCCAGGAACCGCAAGGAGGTCCTTCACTCCAAACGGTATTCCGTGAAGCGGGCCCTTGTAGTGACCCTCCGCGATTTCCCTATCCGCTCGTCGAGCCTGCTCCAAGGCTAAGTCTTCAGTTAGTGATACAACGCACTTAAGAGTATCGCCAAATCGGTTCAGACGCCTCAAATACAATTCAGTCAATTCGACGGAGGTAACGTGTTTGTTTTGTATCAGCTGGGACAAATCAGCGACGGAATAGAAAGCCAGTTCTTCTCGGTTGGCGGGTATTCCCACTAAATGAGATAATCCCCAATCGATTGGCTTTTGATCGTTAGGAACCTTGAATCCGACCGGCAGGGGATTGAAAATCTGAGCCGGTGGAATTGCATTGTCTATGGGGTTTTCTCGTAGCGCCCGATACGCTTTCAACTGTTTGCCGAGCTCGCCAAGCATCAATGCGCGTTCTTCCGGATCGAATTTCAACCCGAATAATTGCTCCGCAGCTGCGACCGTTTCAGGAGTAATCGAATCCGGTTTCGGTTGGTCTTTGGGAGAGGAGCAGGCCTGGGAAAGAGCGAGTATGGAAATTGAAAGAATGAATAGAACGAGACTACACCGTTTCATATTTGGTTGGGTTGCATATGTAGAAAAATGGCCAAGGTATTGTGAAAACGCGAGGAACGGGCTGATTTGACATTGAGAAGAGACGAGCTCGCGTGTTCCCGAGCGAGTGCCGACGAGGAGGTATAGACTCAAGCGTGAAGGGAATATAAGCTATGCTTGGGAAGGAGCATGTCGACGTCTTACTTGGTTTGTACGGCTTTGGG
Organism: Opitutaceae bacterium; assembly: GCA_028822375.1. GTDB lineage: Bacteria > Verrucomicrobiota > Verrucomicrobiia > Opitutales > Opitutaceae > Pelagisphaera. The sequence continues at coordinate 12,987 of JAPKDW010000079.1, forward strand.
CGCGGTAGTTAAGGTTGGATTCTGCTTGATCACGTTCGAGATTGCGTTGGCAGTGCTGCGGCTGATGACTTGCCTTGCGGGCGTTATTGCACTAGCTGACTTCATATGCATCACTCGCGAATTCGATACCGTAAGCACGGATTGGCGATCGATAAACGAGGCCGACTCTTCGTCGCCGATCGGGGCAACAACCGCTTGCAGGTTTTCGATCAGGAAGGACGTTTCATCGCTCAATGGACTCAGTTCGGAAAACCCAGCGGCGAATGGTTCTCCGCTTTCAAGCGATGCCACTCCAAACCCTTCTTGCAGGATCACCTCTCCCTTATGGATGATCATGAGCGATCCGCCGGGAATGAACTGTTGGTCGATGCCTTGTTGAAATGCTTGGCGGATGGCGGTGCGCTGAGCGGTGTCGAGATCGTGGTCGGACCATGATCCGAGAGGGAGGGGGGACGGTGTTTCGGCAGCGAATCCTTGTATGGTGAATAGGAGGGTGAGTATTGGGGCGAGGTGTTTCATGGGATGAAGGATGAGCTACTAAATATAGTGGCTTTTTGGTTTTCATCAAGCGACTTAGTGACTTGATTTGAAATGATCCCCTGAAAAGCCTTTGCCTCTCTGTAACTATGCAACATTACCACGATTTTGCTCCGACTCCTAAAGTCTTCTGGTCATTTGAAACCGGGGAGCGGATGAACCAATCCCCCACGGGGTACCATTTTTACAAGAAAGCCGTTGCTGAAAAGGCGCGGTTATTTTGCGTAAAAACGTTTCCTGTGATTTGAATCCCTGTAGCGTCTCTCCGACTGGTTCGACGGAGCGAAGGTTCAATTAATTGACTCTGTTGCGGCCCCGGCGGTGCTGCCCTACCTTTTGGAAGTTCTGAAAATCCTTGCATGAAGGGGGACAGTTTCTTCTTTTTGCTCCTTTTTACTAGGTCCCGTTCGTCTAGTCAGGTTTAGGACGCATGGATTTCATCCATGAAACAGAGGTTCGAATCCTTTACGGGACGCCAATTTGGTTGATAGGAAATTCAATTGTTCCGATTTGATTCGGAGGGGTGGTTGTTGAAGGTTGTTTTGGCGGTATCAAGTTAGAATTCGCCCTGTTTATCTGCGTCCCTCTGGTCGAGCTCTACCTGCTTTTTCGGATCGGCGCGAAGATCGGTCCCGCCCCGACTATCGGCCTGGTGGTGATCACCGGCTTCATCGGCGCCTCCCTGGCGCGGCAGCAGGGATTCAAGGTCTGGAAGAAGATTCAGGCGGAGCTAAACGCCGGCCAGATGCCCGCGGGAGAACTCATCGACGGACTGCTGGTGTTGATCGGCGGAATTGTGTTGCTGACGCCGGGGCTGTTGACCGATCTGTGCGGATTTGCGCTTATGATTCCGACGGTGCGCAACGTTTTGAAAACGCGACCGGAGAGAAGGTTTCTGCTGAGAGCCAGCCAGGGCAGCCCTTCGGCCCAAACACAGTCGCAAGACGATGTCATCGACGTGTGACGCAAAGCAGAGTCTGTCGCCGATGCGTCACGTTTCTCGTCACTCTGTCACCAACCGGGTCTCCGTCGCCTCTTTCGGTTTCAAGTGAGTATCCAGCCAGCCGTAAATGAGCTGTCGCGATTCGTGCTTCACGGAATGACCTCGGCCGTGGGCGAAGAAGGAGAAATTCTCCGGCGCCTTTTCGAGATCCCAAACGTCCATGAGTTTCATGTTCATCAGAATCCGCTGTCGCTGGGTGAGTTTGTTCCCGTCGTTCAGTCCAGACACGTCCAGATAGGCCCGCGGCGCGATCAACGCCATGACTTCGTGAAAATCGATCGGAGGCAGTTCCCCCTTCAATAGAGTCGGGCGGATCGGTTTCAGATACACATACCATTGATTTCGCGACCACGCTTCAGCACGAGAGTTGTGTCGAAAGAACGACGCTCCGCAATTGCAGGCCGAGGCCTTGACGCGCTCATCGTAGGCCGCGAGGAAAAAGGTCCCATGCCCGCCCAGTGAATGCCCTAGGGCTCCGATATTTTCCGCGTCGACCTCGGGCAACGACTGTAGCGCATCGATGGCGATCGAATGTTCGTAGGTGAATTTTCCGACGGCCGTCCAGTTGGGATGTTTCTTGTGGAATCGCCCGGTCTCGTAGGCGCCTTCCGGCGGAATCCGATGACCCGACACAAAATGCTCCGGCGCAATCACGACATATCCCCGCCGACACAGGTGATCCAGGTACGCCTTGTCCGGATTGTCGACCAGGCCTGCCGCCCGAGATTTCCCCTTCGCGTAGGTCCCATGCAATGCCACAATCCCGGGCAATTCCCCGTCGCGCTTCAACGGTATGCCCAGGTAGGCGTGTGCGCGTTCGTCGGCCTCGACATTGTAGCTGATCAGCTTGCGCGTGTATTGGCCGTCCACTACGACCGTCTCGTGAACCTTCAAATCGAGCGCCGGCTTTTCGGGTTTGTATTCATCGCGGATCAACTTCAAGTAGCGCCCCCGCAGGACTTCCTTGTGCGCCTTCCAATCCTCCAGGTTCTTCACGCCGTCCAGCAGATCGTCCCATGACGATTCAATGACCGGAGGATCTGAGCGCAATCTCACAGCAGGCTCTTGTGCAACGACGGCCGTGGAGGACGCCAGGATCAGACAAACAACGAATGGAGCGATTGCAATTCTCATGGAACACAATCTCGCGATCCTTGAATCCCGTATCAAGCCCTAAGGCATTCGGAATGACCGGGCGAATCCCTGGCAGCCGGAGTCATCTTCACGATTCCCGCTTTGATCCTGCTCGGCTATTGGACCGAATTCAAATACTGGCAGGTGTCGCTGATCTCGGGTTTGGGCGGCCTGCTGGGAGTGCTGTTTTGCATCCCCCTTCGCCGGGCGTTCATCGTGGATAGCAAGGAACTCAAGTTCACCGAAGGAATGGCGACCGCCGAAGTGCTGAGGGAGGGCGAGAAAGGCGAATCCGGCACGAAGACAATCGCCATCGGAGCCCTTTGTTGATAGGAAATGAATGTGTCTCTTCGTTCGGTACAATTGTTCCGATTTGAT
>JAPKDW010000004.1 GCA_028822375.1 Opitutaceae bacterium
AACCAATACGATTCCAATAAAAAAAATTAAGACTATTCGAAAAATAAATTTAACTTTTGTCTCCACAAATAATAGAGATTGTTTGAGTTGGATGGTCAATTTACGCAACATATCATTCAAATTAAGTTCGGTAAAACATAGTTAATACTTATATACTAAATCTGCGTCCTGTACTATCCTGCCATTTTGCCATCGGTAAACAAACATTAAATTTGGGCGTAACAGGATAATATAGAATGTTTTATTTATTTCATAATATAGTTCAGTGTGAAGATAATTAAAAATTGAAACTAAAATTTATTATTAACCAACCCTCACCTTACCCAGCATCCCCATGGGATAAAAATCTTGTTTCGAGGTCCACTTCTGGGCTACAGCATTATCTTTTTGTGTTTTAAGATAATTACCGGTTATAGTTGTAACCTTAACTGATAGCTGGTTTGCACCTTTTTTAAGGACATCTTTTGCATTAAAGGTGTAGTCTCCGTACCATTCAACACCAAGATTCATACCATTCACACTAAGTTCAGCAACCCCCTGTACATCGCCCAAATCAACGCAAGTATATTGATCATTGTCCAATATGAGGGTTTTCGTATAAGTCACAGTACCCGAAAATCCTTTTGTTTCTGGCATCTGAGAAAGGTCTGTTAAGGAGGGTATTTCCATTTCTGTCTTTTTGCCGTTTATATGGTTCATCTCTAGGTCGCAGACTCCCATAATTTCTTTTACGTTTGACCCCAATCGCACTGGATTGTATGGCATGCCATCCGCATTAAGATAGCGGGATTCGTTAAATAAGTACTAGCGAAGGTTATCAGGAGCCACCTGAAAGGACTTCGTTGTAGAAGGCTGTCCAATCGTCTAGATTATTGAGGTTCGGGGCGTCTGAAATCGCGGCTGAATCGTCGAGCCCGGCACCTGATAGGATTTCGTTTCGAGTGGCATCATCGTGATGATACTGGGTGATCTGGCGGTTGAGCTTCGCGATTCCCGCTGCGTTCAGGTTGCCGTTTTGGGCGACCCAGTTTTCGCATTCGATGTAGCTTGGCTTGTTTTCGCTGACGAAGGCTCGGAAAGCCTCGGCATCGATACCTAACGTGCCCAGGACCATGCTATCGTATCCGCCGCCGATATCGGGATAGTCGCTGTGAAGCTGTCCAGTCGACTTGAGGGAGACTTTTTGCCATAAACGTGGCAGATGCATGATGCCCAACGGGCCGGTTAAGCTGGAAGATATAAGAGGAATATAGTTACTCATGATTTTGGTAATTTAGGATTAAGATTGTCACTGTTTTTTTAGGAGTAAGAAGATCTAAAATACGCCATGAAGAATGCAAGCATTCATTCGCCGATTTTCGGATGCTTCGGCGGCTAGGCCAAGACGCGCTGGGAAGCCCCCTGTCGGTGGTCCAGTTGGCGAGCGAGGGGTTGAGATTGACGGATTTTCACGCGGCTGCGCCAAACTGCTTGCCGAGTCGGACGGGGCTAATGACTGGGCCCTTTCCGTTGAGAGCAGGCGTGTACAGTATATCCCAGATTTTAAAAACGGACTCCACCCGATGCATATGCCGGACTCTCACGCCATGATTTCCTTTGATATGGGTTTCATTCGCTAGTCGAACTGGGAGCGATTTGAGCTGTACAATCTAAGAGACTGTTAAATAAGTCCAACTTCTTCGAGCAGACCAACTGTAGGGCGGGTCGCTGACCCGCCGTTTGGAATGAGATGTCGCCTCAGCGAGACGACCTACAAAACTGAACTATTCAGAATTCACTGTATTGGGTTTCAATTGCGGTGTTCATTCCGATTTATTTAACAGTCTCTAAGAACAGTTCGGGCGCAAAAGAAAGACGGTTCCATTGCGCACCAAGCATTAGTCGGGCGACTTTCGATGGAAATGAAAGTATTGCTCTCAATTATGATCTAAGAGGGCCCTATTTGAAATAGCGAGGATGGGTAAGACCCTCGCCTGTTCTCAGGTCGATTCTCGCATTTTGTTGCCCGAGACCTTTGAGCCGAAATAGATTTGCTTCCATGAAACTCTCCTATCAGTTTTTGTTTAGTTAATTAACCCTAGAACCTATCATGATATCTCGAATTGTATTCCTAATTGCTGCGTGTTCATTGCCATTGACGGCTCTTACTGGCGCGGGATCAGGTCCCGAATGGACCGATGCTGCCGAAGCTGACAAAACGCTCATGGGCGATTATGTGGGTGAATGGACGAATCCCGAAAGCGGCTACCAAAAAATCAATCCACGTCTTTGCGCTCAAGTTATCAATGTGGATAAGGGAGTTTATCATCTGAAGTTTACTCAGGATCATAATTTGCGGGCGGAAGTTTATTTTTCCGGTGATGCGGTTTTAAAAGGCAAGGCGATCGTCGCGAAAGCGGATGGTTGGAATATCCGGGTAACCGAGTCAAGTCTGACAGGAAAAGGAAAGATTGGCGATAACGTTGAATCTTTTTCACTCAAGCGCGTGAGGCTAGGCTCTCCGACTATCGGGGCCAAGCCTGCAAAAGGAGCGATCGTGCTTTTGGGAAAAGAAGGTATGGGCGAATGGCAGCATTCAGATGGTCGCGAAGCGACCTGGACGCTTTTGGAAGGCGGCGTGATGGAGATTAATCCGAAGGCGCGAAATAAAGATGCGGAGCCAGCGATAGGGGGAGATCTTTTTACGAAGCGCAAATTTGAAAGCGTACGTTATCACATGGAATTTCGTTATCCGGTCGAGCCGGGCAAGAGCGGTCAAGGCCGCGGCAATAGTGGACTCTTTTTTCAAGGTTACGAAGCGCAGGTTTTAAACAGTTACGGTTTGGAGGGTTTGTGGAACGAACTGGGCGGACTCTATAAGATGTCGCCTCCTAAAGTGAATGCGGCACGTCCCCCGATGGAGTGGCAAACCTACGACATTAATTACAAGGCTGCCGAATTCGAGAATGGTAAATTGAAAACCTTGCCGCGCATCACGGTTCGGCTGAATGGAATTGTCGTCCAGAAGAACGAAGCGTTGCGTCACCAAACCTCGCATGCCCAGAAGGATCGAGCTAATCCAGCTCCGAGCGAAGCGATGCCGATCAAGTTGCAGGATCACTCGAACCGTATCCAGTTTCGCAATATTTGGATAAAGGAAATGTGATCTTAATACGTGGGGGCGGCATCTTTAAGGCGCAGTTTATTAAGCTACCCATAATGCTAAAGAGAATATAGCCTGATCTTTCCGGCCATTTAAATTACAACCTTGTGATTTAAATGGCCGAGTTTGTTCGGGTGGGGTTGTTTTGCGGCAAACTGGGATGAGCGATGGAGATTGGGAGTTTGTGCTTGCGTCGTTCAACCTTGAAGGATCTTTGTCGTGAGAGGATCGCAATTTTTGGCGATGCTGATTTGTTCTTTCTACCAATTTCATTCGCAGAAACCAGGAAACGCCGTGAGAACCGGCGACAGTCGCGCTGAGGTATGGAGCATTCGAAGAACGCTCTGAGTCCTATTGCTGGCTGCGAGTAAAATGCCAATCGGAACGCTAAGGCGTTTTGGTTAACACTTGTCGCGTAAACAAGGGGTATAGAGTGATTCGATCTTGGGAGTTCCGCTGTTGCGGCCGGCTATAGATCGATCGCCTCGCAGTGGGACTGCTTTCGGTTTTCGATCGAAGTTGCCTGCACGGTGGACCTGCGGGTTGTCTGTATTGATGTTTTCGTGACGAGTAACTGCTTAATACGAAAATATTCATGCCAACTCAAAATTCGAATAATCATACTGCTGCATTTGCGCGTCGCGGGATAGTCATCGCGTCATTGTTGGCGATGCCGTTTTTAAATGGCGACGAGAGTGTGGAGCTGGATCCATTTATCGTTGGCGCTACACGCACGGAACGCGCCGCTGATACTTTGGGAGTGAGCGCCGATAGGCTTGTTGGCAGCGAAATCGAGAAAGGAATGGTTCGCGACCTGAGGCATGCGCTGTTCAATGTGAATGGAGTGTACGCTCCCAGCGATGAAGCGTTGGCGTCGACGAGCGAGATAATGATTCGTGGGAATTCTGGCTCCAGAGTTCTGAGCATAGTCGATGGGGCGAAGACGAATTCGTCGATATTTTCGGCTGGGCGATTCATGGCTGGCGCGAGCGGGTTTAACTTGGATAGCGTCGAAGTGATTCGAGGAGCTCAAAGCACGCTCTATGGTTCGAGCGCGATCGGCGGTGTTATCTTATTGGAAACCCGGCGAGGACGAGGAACTCCGAGTTACGCGGTGACGGCTGAGGCGGGCTCGTTTAATAGCTACTTGGCTGCCTTGCAGGGGCAAGGCGAGTCAGGGGAATTGGATTTTTCGTTTCACTTAGCCAGTCAAGAAAGCGACAATGAGCGTTTGGACAATGAAGGAAAGATGAAGAGCTATTCGTTTCGCTTTGATTACGATGTTAGCGATAACACGACTATCGGCGTTGTTTCACGGGGTGAGTTTACGGATTACAGCAACCCGGTTGGAGACTTGACTCCGCCGCCATCGGTTCGCGTCCAGAGCGATACAGCAGTGATGAGCGCTTATGTAGAAACGATCAATAATGAATGGACGCAGAAACTTACGCTGTCGTTGCTCGATGAATACTACCGTCAAACGGGTTCGTTGTACATTGGAGATGCTAGCAACCTGTCGATGGACTGGCAGAATGCGATCGATATTTCCGAATCGACTCGATTGGTGGCTGGGTCTACTTGGGAGCTTCAGGAGGGGAATGATAATTCGTTTCCTGAAAGCGAAGGCGAAAATTGGGCACTATTTGCGCAGGCGGAAGTTGCGGCGAGCGAGAGCGTGAACTTGGTAGTCGGGGCTCGGTATGACGATTATGAATTCGCTGGCTCGAAATCAACGCTTCGGGCCAATGGATCTTGGATGTTGCCTTCGAAAACAAAGCTAAGAGCTGCTGTGGGCAGCGCGTTCAGAGCGCCTAATTTCTTTCGTTTGTTTTCGACATCTGGGTTTGCTCTCGGAAATCCGAACCTGAAACCGGAAGAGAGCGAAAGCTGGGAGTTTGGTTTCGATCACTATTTCAATGATGGCAAAGCGCAGTTCGGATTGACCTATTTCCGTAATGATATCGAAAATTTGGTTGTGTGGATTCCTACGACTGGATGGGACGGAACCTACGCTAATCGCGATATAGCTGAAAACTATGGCGTTGAAGCGTATGCGAATTTTCAAGTTAACGATATCTGGAATGCCAGTATCGCCTACACGTGGACGGAATCGGAATCGACGAACGTTGAGTTTGATTCGACCGCGCGTGTGGCGGGTGTGCCTCGGCACCAGGTCAGTATAACCAATGATCTTTGGATAGACGAAAAATGGTCCGCTGGCGTGGGAATTAATTACGTTCTGGGGCGCGAGAGTTTTGGAAGCGCCGATATCGATGATTACGTCTTAGCTCGAGCTTATGGGCGGTATCGCCTGTCGGATGATGTTTCGCTAACGGCTCGAATTGAGAATGCGCTCGATGAAGATTATACGGTGAGCTATTCACGTTATTCGGGTCGTGTGCCGGCTAGAGGTTTCGGAGCCTTTGGTGGACTGGAGTGGCGGTTCTAGCTCTACTAAGTTAAATGAGGATAGTGTTAAACGTATCACAGGCTTCTAGCCTGTTTCTTCACAGGCAAGATGCCTGTGCGCCTATACCTTTTGAAGAGCTAGGATCCGAACGAATGATAAAAACAGATGCGCGGTAGAGTGAACAGATTGATAGCTAGAAGGTGGAGCTGGCATGATGGTTGGTTTCAGGTTGAACGGACCTGGGGTCTCTCTCTCGCTTTGGCCATTGGCTTGTTCGCTGGGGCAGTTAGAGGCGATCAGTTGCCGATTTCTTATGCGAAGAATTTCAGTATTGAAACGCATGATACTCACAAGCTTTTGACGGTCCGGAATCCATGGCGCGGAGCGAAGGACCTTTTCTTCGTTTACGCTTTGGTTTCGAAAGACTCCCCGATTCCGGTTTTGCCCGATGGGGCGCAGGTTATTCGTACGCCGGTCGATCGGATGACAGTCTTGGAGACGGTGTACTTGGGGCACGTGAAAGCATTGGGGCTTTATGATCAGTTGGTTGGTCTGGCAAATCTAGGGTTGACGAGTGATCAGAGAGCTTTGGATCAGGTGAAGAATGGATATACTAACGAAATTCAAACTGGCAATTCTCTCAATATCGAATCCTTGCTGATACTGAAGTCAGATGTCATCTTCACCAGCGCGATGGGCAATCCGCACTATGATGCCCATCCGCAATTGCAGCGAGCAAAACAACCGGTTGTCGTGACAGCGGGTTATATGGAAGAGCATCCATTGGGCCGCTCGGAATGGATTAAGTTTACGGCGGCTTTTTTTGACAAGCAGGATGAGGCGTCTGAGATTTTCGATAGGATTTCAAACGAATACAATCGATTGACCAATATGGCGAAGCGAACCGAGGACCGTCCGACTGTAGTTGCGAATGCGCCGTTTGGCGGCGTTTGGCATGTTCCGGGCGGGCGGAGTTATACTGCTCGGTCGATTGCCGATGCGGGTGGGGACTATGTGTATTCGGATGATGATTCGGTCGGGGGAGTGGCGAAGGATTTCGAGAGCGTTTATTTTAGAGCCGGTTCGGCGGATCTCTGGTTACATCCAGGCAGTTCGCGTTCGTTGGGCGGTCTATTGGAAATGGATGAGCGGTTCAGTCGCTTCAAAGCGCTTCAGGATGGGAAAGTGTATAACAACACCGTTCGAGTTAATGAGAATGGAGGGAATGACGTTTGGGAGCGCGGTACGCTTCATCCAGAAGAAGTATTGGCGGACCTGATCGCGATTTTGCACCCGGAATTACTGCCGAAACACAAATTCATTTATTATGAGCGGATCGAATAAAACGAGTACAATGTTTGTCGAGGGACGTTACGTCCTTTCGTTTGCCGTACTGGCTTTCGTAACGCTGATTGTCTTGGTTGCGAGTGTATGCCTCGGTTCGGCGCTGATTCCATTTCGGGAAGTGGTCGGCTCGCTTTTCGGCGCTGGAGAGATCGATCCCGTAATATCGGGAATCGTACTCGATTTTCGACTACCTCGGGCTTTGACGGCTTTGTTGGCTGGCGCGGCTTTGGCGGCTTCTGGATTGATGATGCAGACGGTCTTTCGAAATCCTCTCGCCGATCCTTTCGTGTTGGGAGTCAATAGCGGGGCGAGTTTAGGCGTGGCGGTTGTATTGCTGCTCTTGGCCCCGTCAGGTGTGGCATTGACTCAAAATTTGCAATTTTCGGGTCACTTGCTTATAGTACTGGCGGCGACAGGCGGAGCTGCAGCGGTATTGGCGGTGTTGCTGGTACTCGCTCAGCGAGTGGATGTCATGTCTTTGTTGATACTGGGGCTTATGATTAGCTACGGAATTGGCTCGCTGGTTAGCATATTGATGTTCTACAGTATGGCAGAGCGCCTTCAGTCGTTTTTCAGTTGGTCGTTTGGCAATTTCGGAAACATGACCTGGTCGCAGTTTCGGGTATTCGCGCCGGTTGTTCTTCTAGGGTTGGCCGCGTTGTTTCCATTGTTCAAAATACTGGATGCGTTTCTCTTGGGAGAACGTTATGCGAAGAGTATGGGCGTTAAGGTGAAGAGCGCCCGTATTTTGATCCTGGGTAGCGCGTCGCTACTCGCTGGAGTGGTTACTGGGTTTTGCGGGCCGATAGGGTTTTTGGGAATCGCTGCGCCGCATTTTTGTCGGTTTCTTTTCAAGACTGCGGAACACCGCATCTTGGTACCGGCTTCGATGTTAGTGGGGGGTCTCGTGGCATTGATGGCGGACTTGATCGCTAAAGCGCCCGGGCTAGAGTCGACGCTTCCTTTGAATGCTGTGACAGCGTTGATTGGAGCGCCGGTTATTATGGCTGCTTTGCTCAGGCAGCGAAATTTAAGAAAGGTATTCGGTTGATGAGCGACGGTGATGTAGTCTTGGAAACGTCGCGCTTGAAGATTGGATACCCTTCGAAAAAAGGGAGCGACTCGGTTGTAGCGGAGGATCTATCGCTTTCGCTTCGACGTGGAGAGCTTGTTTGCTTGATAGGTCCAAATGGAGCAGGGAAGTCTACCTTAATACGTTCGCTTGCAGGTTTGGATGATCCGCTTGCGGGCTTGATTGAATTGAACGGTCGAGACGCCAGCCTAATGTCTCCCAAGGAGAGGGCTCGATTGACAAGTGTCGTGTTGACGGATTCGACTCCTTCGGGAATGTTTACGGCTTACAGTTTGGTGGCGTTGGGGAGGCATCCCCATACGCGATGGACGGGTCGTTTGAGGGAGGAAGATAGAGAGCGAATCGAGTGGGCTTTACGGGTGGTCGGAGCTGAAGATTTGGCCGCCCGTCAAGTAGGTGAGTTGAGCGACGGTGAGCGGCAAAAAGTGATGATCGCTCGCGCGTTGGCCCAGGAAGCGTCGATTCTTATATTGGATGAACCAACGGCCTTTGTGGATTTGCCGCGTCGGGTAGAACTGATGCGGATTTTGGGTGATTTGGCGCATCGAGTTGGCATCGCGGTTTTATTGTCTTCGCACGATTTGGAATTGTCGCTGCGGTGCGCAGATACGTTATGGATTATGAATTCTGTTGGGGAGATCGAGGTAGGAGCCCCGGAAGATTTAGCTTTGAGTGGGAAAATCGGATCGGTGTTCGCCAGCGACAAGATCGATTGGGATTCGGAACAAGGAGGATTTCGTTTGCGAAGAGAGACAACTCGTTTCGCTCGAGTGGTTGGCGATTGCGAAGTGAGTTTATGGACTCGACGCGCCTTGGCCCGAATGGGCTACGTCATTCGCAGCGAAGGCGATGTATCTTTGAGCGTAACGTTTGATGATCGCGAAGGCGATGTGATTTGGAACGTGGCGTTTTTGGAGGGAGAAAGGAATTTTCGAACCTTGGACGCGATGGTCACGTGGATAAAGAGACGTCTATTGAAAGAAAACCCTCCAAAAAAATCCGATAGATGAAATTGGGAACCTATTACAACGCTGTTGAACTTCACCTTAGGGAGAAAGTTGTTTTCGGCCACATGCTCAAGTCGCATCCGTTGCGTTCGACTTGTCGCTCGAATCGATTCGAAGATTAGGTTTACTAGCGACAAATATTTATAGAAAGTATCACAGCATGAAGGGCAATATTTCTACGAAGGCGGGCGATCAGGGGAAAACGGGAATTGTTGGTGGGACACGCGTTTATAAGGACGATATTCGTATCGAGTGCTTGGGGGCATTGGACGAGGCTAATAGTTCATTGGGCTTGTTGAGATCGAAGCTGGATGAGAGTCACGATTGGGAGCCTGGTTTAAGGCGTATCCAAACGGAAATGATGAATCTTATGTCGCATGTCGCGACGCCTAGCGACTTTGCCGATAAACCGCGTTCGCCTCTGCCCGTTGATTCGGCTGTTTGGATGGAAGAATGGATGCAGTCGATCGAGGAAACGCTTCCGTCGACTACGGAGTATTTCCTTTTGCCGGGCGGCAGTGAGCTATCGGCGCTGTGCCATGTTTGTCGCACGCAAGTACGTAGAGCCGAACGCCGATTGGTGACGCTTGATAAGGAGGATGCAGTGGAAATGTGCATTTTGAAATTCGCTAATCGGCTATCGGATTTACTTTTCAAGTTGTCGCGACAAGAGCAAAATCGAAGTGGAATGGATGAAATCCGCTGGCGTCCGTTTCGCAGTGAACGATAAAGTTAAACGCGTAAATGCGAGAGAAGATTGTAGCTTCTTGGTCGAGCGGTAAAGACGGCGCGATGGCGCTGGAATACGTTTTGGAAGGAGGTTTCGAAGGGGTAGCGACGTTTGGGTTCAGCCAGAGTTTGAGAAAAGCGTTTTGCCGGGCCGCGCTATCTAGGCGCGAAAAAGGCCGCTCTTTGCAGAGCGGCCTTGAAAAGGTTTTCGAAGCGAATTGAAGGGTGTCGGCGTTATCTTTTCTTCTTGCCGCCGCTTTGTTTCGCTTGATTTGCGGCTCGTCGCGCTTGCGCTTTCTTACGCTGCTCCACAACGCGTATGGCGACAACATCGACTTGTTTGACCTGCTCTGGGGTGAGGAATGTGGCTAGTTCGTCCTTATAAGCGGCTTTATTGGCCTTTAGTTGGGCATCGAGCTCAGCTTTGTCCGACTTGATCTTTTCAAGTATTTCGGGAGCTGGAGGTGCCTTGCCGACGTATTTTTGGTTTTTCTTTCGGAACTTCTGAACGCTGGCGCTCCATTTCTGGACGGCCTTATTATGGTTGTTGAACGCTTTCTTGAAGGCTTTCTTGGTTTTCCCTTCGAGTTTAAGCTGATTGATGTATGGGGCTGTTGGATCGGGGGCGCCTTGACCGCCTGGACGGCCACCACCACCACCACCGCCGCCGCCACGCTGGGCGAAAGCCGGGGAATTGAAAAAGGTGAGCAACGCCAATCCGATGAAGGCGAGTAATTTGATACGAAGTCGAGATTTCATAATGCTGGTTTCTTCTTTTAGAGGTTGAGTGGGGGTGTCTGGATAAGGGTGAAGACAGACAGGATCCTATCTCTCCTTCGAGCAGGCAAGCTAGAATCTTACTCCTATGGAAGAATCATTCCGATAGTAGCAGGGGCGAGTATTATAGTGATTGGAAATGATATCTATCGTGTTTCGTTGCCCTTCGGTGGAGAAAGGTAGGGCAGCATCGCCGAGGCTGCAGTAGAACCCTGATTTTTAATTTAGGCTCTGCTGCGGCCTCGGCGATGCCGCTCTACCACTTTAAAGCGCACCCTGCGTATTGCGGGCGGTAGGTCTCCTTGTGTTGCGATCAATGAAAACGTGCTTCGATCGAATTGAAAACGGGAATTGATCTATTAATTTCTTGCGACGCAGCCGTTTGCGACGCGCTATGGCAACTTCACAACGGTAACCTCGATTCACTCCCTATGTTCTCCCTCTTCTCTTTTGTTGCGTTCACGGCGATGGTCGCGATCGTATCCTATCTTAAAACCCGGAACGACGACCACGCCCATGGCAAAGGTTATTTTCTGGCGGGCAATACGCTCAGTGGCTGGGTTATCGCCGGTTCCTTGATGCTGACGAATCTGTCGACCGAACAGCTAATCGGTTTGAATGGAAACGCCTACACGCACGGCGCTCAGGTAATGGCCTGGGAAATCATCGCAGCCTTTGCGATGGTGGTAATGGCGCTGTACTTTTTCCCAAGATATTGGAAGGGGCAGATCGCGACGGTTCCGGAGTTTCTGGAAAAACGCTACGATAAGCAGACACGCCGCATTTTAGGGGCGGTTTTCATGTTTTCGATTGTGACGAACATGCTGCCGTTTGTGCTCTACTCGGGAGCGATCGGGATGAACACCCTTTTCAACGTGCCGGAGCTGTTGGGAGTAAGCACAGGCGCTTCGATGTGGATCATGGTTTGGGCAATTGGAATCGCTGGCGGTATTTACGCGATTTTCGGCGGCTTAAGAGCGGTTGCGATTTCGGACTCGATTAACGGAATCGGGCTTTTGCTCGGTGGCTTGTTGGTGCCGGTTCTAGGATTGATTGCATTGGGTGAAGGAAGCCTTCTCGCGGGATGGGGAGCCATCGTTGAGAACATCCCTGAAAAATTGGATCCGATTGGGAAACCCGGAGAGAATATTCCGTTCAGCACATTATTTACCGGGATGATCCTTATTAACGTATATTACTGGTGTACGAATCAATCGATCGTGCAGCGGACGTTCGGAGCTAAATCGCTCAAGGAAGGTCAGAAAGGCATTCTCATCGCTGCGTGTCTAAAGCTCGCTGGACCGATTTATTTGGTGCTTCCCGGGATCATCGCGTTTCAGATGTTTGGGCCTGATTTAGCTAAGCAGGATATGGCTTACCCAAGTTTGGTGGCGGCTGTGTTGCCGACCGCTTTAGTCGGGTTCTTCGGAGCGGTGATTTTCGGAGCAATCCTAAGTTCGTTTAACAGTATCCTTCACAGTTCGTCTACGCTCTTCGGTTTGGATATTTACCGGGGCATGATGAATCCGAAGGCGACTGACGCGGAAACCGTAAGAATGGGCAAGCGGTTCGGAATCATCCTGGCGGTGATCGCGATGTCGCTGGCGCCGTTTATCGGCAAGGCGCAAGGGCTCTTTGATTTGATGAAGAAGTTGGCGGCTGTCACCAATGTCCCAATACTTGCGATTATTCTAGTAGGAATGCTGACGACACGCGTTTCTGCTAAGGTTGCCAAAATCGCGCTTCTTTCTGGAATCGGATTGTTCGCGTTGTCTTGGATGCAGGGAGACGCGATCTTTGGATTGAAAATGCATTGGTTGCATGTTGCAGGAGCCAACTTTGTTATAATATGCGTTCTGATGTTAGTCCTGAGTAAGGTCTTCCCCTCCGATAAATCGTCGGACGAAGTAGCATTGAAGCCCGAAACCGAGGGCACTTGGGGCATGGCCAAGGGAATCGGTTTCACGGTGATCGTCATGGTATTTTTAATCTACAGCTTCCTGCATCATTTGGGCAGCGCGTAGCGGAATCGAGGCTGCGAGCAGTCTCTCAGAGAGTCTCTCAGGTTATCTGCTCAAACGATGGATCTATGGATTCATCGTTTGGTTTTCCGCTGATAGAATGATCGTTTTGCGGCAGACCGGGACGGTCTTGCCCTACCTTTGAGCCGTTGGGGCCGAACGTTATCGCCTCAGTTTGGCGATGATCGGTTCGGCTAGAGCTCGCATGCTCTCGATGTCGGCGAGGACGGTTTTGGAATCGCCGAATTCAGGGGTCATTCCGAGAGCCTCTAGGCGCGCTTTGACGTCTTTATCTTGAATTGCGGCTTCTAGGGCTTCGCGAATTACGGCTAGGCGATCGGCGGGCGTTCCTTTTGGAGCTAGCCAGATACGCGATTCTGTAATTGAAAGATAGATACCGAATTCTTTTGCGGTAGGAGTGTTGGGTAGAAGGGGGCTGCGTTCTTCGGAAAAGAGCATCAATGGATTGAGTCCAGATTCGCTGAAATTGATTAAAGCCGAAGTCGAAAAGAGGCTAATGTCCGTATGCCCTCCCAGGATCGAGGCGAGACGTTTAGAGCCGCCTCCGGAAGCGACGACGCGAAATTCGAATCCAGCTTTGTGAGCTAGTATCATAGGAATAATATGGGCTGCCGTGCCGATTTCGGTGGCTAGCTTTAATGCGCCGGGTTTGGATTTTCCTCGCTCAATCATGCTGGAGATTGAGTTGATCGGCGACTCGGTTTTGACTCCCATTCCTAAATCCGTAAACCCAGTCATTCCGATGATTTCGAAATCGTTGTGGTCGTATCGGGTAATCCCCATTAGTTTGGCGGATATTAGGGCGTTGGGATTCCAGATTCCAATAGTGTATCCATCATTTGGGGAATCTTTTATTTTTCGCGTTCCGACTGCTCCGCCAGCTCCGGGTATATTTACGATGACGAGCTTTTCAGACAGGAGCGCTTTCTCTTGTATCGCCCGCTGGAAGATCCGGGCGATCGTATCGTGACCTCCACCTGCTTCCGTCGGAACGATGATGCGGATTGGTTTATCCGGAAAGGCGCCTGCGAGGGGGGTGACGGCGAAGAGGAAAAGAGCGAGCAGCGAAGTTTTCATGGGTGTGAGTAGGGAGCAACTATCAGGCGCTGTTATTGTGGTAGTCAATAACGGTCGATCGTTGGGGTACGCGTAACAAGGATCTTGATGGAATCCACGCCGAGTTCTCGTCGTAGCTACGTCGTAGCGCGGCGTGGGTTCAGTCGAATTTCAGTAAATTGATGCGTACGCGTTCAGCGAGATGGAGCCGCTACTTTAGGATGGAAATGAGGCTCAGGCTAAAGCACTGAGCTCCTTTTATTCCCTCCGGGTAAATACCTCGAAGCTTGCTTCGTAGCTGATTTTGGTAGCGGCCGATCTCCGAGCGGTCACTGATCCCGCTCAGCGCATACGCGTCAACTTAACTCTATTTGAAAGAATTATTGCAGACTCCACACCGAATTCTCGGTGTAGCTACCTCGACACGTCGGGGTGGTTTTTAGACGATTTCAGTTAAGTTGACGCCAATGCGCTCAGCGGGATCAGCACCTTCAACAAAAATGGTTCCGCTGAGCGGGAAGATCGACCGCTACCTTTTGAATACCTCGGGGCTTGCCCCGGGGATGCTTTAATTCCCTGTGTATCCGGGATTTGGGTGCGGGAGCTTGGCGTTTGTCTTTTTTTGAATCTTCGCTAGCTTCGCCAGAAGTTCTTTGAGCTTTTCGGGGTGTTTATTGGAGAGATCCTTTAGTTCGCCGATATCGTCTTTCAGGTTGTAAAGTTCGGTTTCGCCGTACTCGTAGAAGTTGATGGCTTTCCAGTCGCCTATGCGAATCGCTGCTCCGGGTTTCCAGGTGGAGCCGTGATAGTGCGGGTAGTGCCAGTAGAGCGTGTCGCGGTCTATGGCTTTGCCTTTCAGGGCCTTGACGAGGCTTTCGCCGTCTTTGTGGCGGTTTGGCTCAAGGTCGAATCCTGCGAGTTCGAGCATGGTTGGGAAGTAGTCCATGCTGATCGCTGGAGTGTCGGAGACCAGTCCGGCTTGACTGACTCCTGGGGCGCGGATGATGAGGGGAACACGGATGCCGCCTTCGTAACACCAGCCTTTGCCTGCGCGGAGGGGAAGTTGGGATGAGGGGCCGACGGTGGGTTTTGTTGAAAGACCGCCATTATCGGAGGTGAAGATTATGACAGTGTTCTCGTCGAGACCTCGGGCTTTTAGAGCGTCGAGAACACGGCCGACATTGTCGTCAAGAGACTTGGCCATGGCAGCGTACTGCGGGTTGTCTTGCCGGGGGCGGGTGAGACCATCGCGTTCGCGGATAGGTTCGGCGCTGCCTTTGACGGATTTGGCCTTTTCAGTGAAATAATTGTCGTACTGATCGTTTCCTTGGACCGGCGTGTGGACGGTGTAGAAGGCGAAGTAGAGGAGGAAGGGGTCGTTAGGATCACGTTGGTCCAGGAAGGAAACGGATTCGTCGGCGAGGCGATCGGTTAAGTAATGATCGTCCGGCTTGTCGTCGAGCTGGGGATTGTTGAAAGGCGCGTAGTAACCGCCGGGGGGGCTCCCTTTATGGTGGCCGCCTTTGTTGATGTCGAATCCTTGGTCCTGGGGAAAGTGTCCCTCGTCACCGAGATGCCATTTGCCGGCGTAGAAGGTTTGGTAGCCTTTATCGCGAAAGGATTCGGCGAGGGTGACTTCGTTTAGAGCGAGATTATCTCGGTCTTCAGGGGCGATTAGTTTCGGGTTTTTCGCGTTCGCTCCCGGAATCCAGTCGGTGATGTCGACTCGGCTTGGGTACTGGCCGGTCATGATCGCGGCTCGTGTGGGTGAGCAGACGGGTGAAGCGGCGTAGGCGTTGGTGAAGCGGACGCCGGATTTGGCGAGAGCGTCGATGTTGGGTGTCTCGTGGTAGGCGCTGCCGTAGCAGCCAAGGTCCATCCAACCGAGGTCGTCGACGAGAAAGAAGACGAAATTTGGCTGAGCGCTTTTGGCGGCGGTCAATTTGACGGGAACGCCTAAGAGCGTGGCGATGGCGATTAGGGCGGCGAGAAAGGGTATCTTCGATTTCATAACTGAGGGGTGAGTTGGGGCGAGTATTTGGGAATCGAGCCGCCTATCAAGTCAAAGCGTTAAATTGTAGATTACAATTAAACTTCGACGAATAGGGAATCGGAATCATTTCGCTGGACAAGGGCGGGCTTATTAGTTGTCCCATTTAGGTATGATGCCCCTTAGAAGTTCACGTTCCCGAATCGTTGGTTTTACAGTCGCGGCTTTAGTTTTGCTTTTGTCGCTGTCTGCAAAAGGAGCCAAGCAACCGAATATTATCTACATCCTAGCCGATGACCTGGGTTACGGCGATATCAGCTTGTTTGGTCAGGAGCGCTTTAAGACGCCGAATATCGATCGGATTGCTAAAGAGGGGATTCGGTTTACCCAGCATTATTCCGGGTCGACCGTTTGCGCTCCATCGCGTTCGTGTCTGATGACGGGCCTGCACACGGGACACACCCCGATTCGCGGGAACTTTGAAATCAGGCCTGAAGGGCAGAAGCCAATGCCGGCGGAGACGGTGACAGTTGCTGAACTGCTAGAGAAGGAAGGTTACGTTACGGGAGCATTCGGGAAATGGGGCTTAGGTTTCCCTGGCTCGGAAGGCGATCCGACTAAGCAAGGTTTTGATGCGTTCTTCGGCTACAATTGCCAGCGAATCGCTCACAACTATTATCCCTACCATGTGTGGGAAAATGAGAATAAGCTGATGCTTACCGGGAACGAAGGGCGTCAAGAAGGCGTTTACGCGCCGGAGATGATCCAGGAACGTACGCTCGAGTTCATCGAAGCGAATCGCGATAAGCCGTTTTTCTGCTATGTACCCCATGTTATTCCACATGCGGAGATGTTTGCGCCGGAATCTTACATGGAGCGCTTTCGCGGTAAGTTCCTGCCGGAGAATAATTATGACGGAACGGATGACGGGCCGAATTATCGAGATGGTGGATACGGTTCGCAGCCGGAAAGCCATGCGGCCTTTGTCGCGATGGTAACGATGCTGGATGATCATGTCGGACAGATCCTCGACAAGGTCGATGAGCTAGGTATCGCCGACAATACGATCATACTGTTCACTTCGGATAATGGCCCTCATATGGAAGGCGGAGCGGATCCGGAGTATTTCAATAGCAATGGCCCGCTGCGCGGATATAAGCGCGATCTTTACGAAGGAGGAATTCGAGTTCCCTTGTTGGCCCGCTGGCCTGGGAAAATCAAAGCTGGATCGAAAACGGATCATGTATCCGCTTTTTGGGACTTTTTGCCGACGGTTTGCGACTTGGCGGGAATCAAGACGCCGAAAGGCATCGATGGCGTTTCTTACGCGCCGACGCTTTTGCGTTCAGGCAAGCAGCAGGAGCATTCGTTTTTGTATTGGGCTTTCCATGAAAAAGGTGGCCGCGTTGCTGTTCGCAAAGGCGATTGGAAGTTGGTGAAGTACAATGTCGACAAGGACGCAGACGCGAAGTGGGAGCTATATGATTTGTCGAAGGACGTGGGTGAAAGTCGAGACGTGGCATCCCGTTATCCAGAGGTCGTGCGCGAGCTTTCGTCTTTGGCTGTAGGAGCTGAGGTTCCTTCGCCGATCGAGAAGTTCCAGTTTCAGCGGCCGATAAATTAGGGCGGGATTTTGAAATTAGGTTTTTTTTCGCCCACGACGTAGTGGAACGCAGATGGCGTAGCAATAGCGCGAATGATCACGAATAATTCATTAGGGACCGTTAAATAAGTTAGAATAATATGCATATCCGATTGTAGGGGCTCTGCTTGCGGAGACCGCGTATGAAGAGTTCTAGCTGCTTCTGTGGTTGCCGCAAGCAGAGCCCCTGCGTCGTGGGGAAATGAATGTATAATAGCTATGACTAGCGTTTTCGTTTTCTTGTGGACTTGAGTTTGGGCCAGCGAGCGCTACGGTCTTTCTTGTTCGTTTCGCCATTTTGAGATCGTTATGAAAAACTCGCTGTTCGCTATTCTCGTTTTGGGCCTTGCGCTGTTGAGCGGGTGCCAATCGGTTTATTACGGGACCATGGAGAAAATGGGTTCCCATAAGCGGGATATCTTGGTCGACCGAGTCGAAGAAGCAAAGGGAGCTCAGGAGAATGCTCGAGCTCAGTTCGCGAATGCTTTCGATGAGTTCTTGGCAGTCTCGCAGGTCGATATTCAGGATTTGAAAAGCGCGTACGATCGCATCGAGGATTCGTTTCAACGAAGCGAACGGGATGCGCAAGCCGTTTGGGATCGAATCGATTCGATCAAGCGTGTTGGTAAAGCTTTGTTCAAAGAGTGGGAAGATGAATTGAATCAGTACGCGAGTCTTGAGCTGAGACGTTCGAGCGAAGATCAGATGAATCGAACGCGAGCGCTTTATTCGCGATTGATAACGGCGATGGAAAATGCAGCTAGCAAGATGGCTTCGGTTCTGGATGCATTTCGCGATCAAACGCTTTTCCTGAAGCACAATCTGAATGCTCAAGCGGTTGCGGCTCTCAATCAAACAACGATAAAATTACGCTATGAAGTGGATTTGCTGATACAGCAAATGTCGGCTTCGATCGAAGAGGCCAATGCCTTTATCGCCCAGATGCGAGCGGGATAGGAATTATGACTAGTGCATCGTCTAAATAGTTTCGTTCATACCCTTATACAGCGAGCGACCTGCGAAAACGACAGCTAAGGTTTAATTAAACCACTGAGGACACTGATATACACTGATGACTAGGCTCAATTCTATCATATCAGTGTCCTCAGTGGTTATCAAATTCCCAATGGTCGTTTCAATGATCATCTATGTATGAAATTTTCAAGATGATGTACTAGAGTTCTTTGACTCGGATGTTGCGAAAGTAGATGGGAGCTCCGGCGTGTTTGCCTTGGAAGCCGATGTGTCCGCGAGTGGGCAATGTCGCCAGCGGTTTGCTGAGCCAAGAAGGGATTTCAGAACCGTCCGGATTGGTGGTGGGATGCGTCCATTTCGACATGTCTAGACGGTTGACGAGCGCTCCGTTGAGAGCGATGTCGATGATGTTATCTTTGGCGGTAATTGTGTAGCGGTTCCACTCGCCTGGTTGCTTGACGCGGCGTTCGGTTGCCGCGAGTCGGCCGAATGCGGCTCCACATTGCCAGGTGGCAGGCGCTTCGGACCATTGTTTAGCATAGTCGTCGGCTATTTGTATTTCGACTGAATTTGGGATCCAGTCGTCGATGTCGCTCGCATAAACGACCACTCCGCTATTGGTGCCTTCAGCGGTTTTGAATTCAAGGTCGATAATGAAATTATCGTATTCCTTGGGGCTCCAAATATTGTGGTCCTCGGAGGCGGTAATGATTCCGTCGCTAATGCTCCAGACGCCCTTTGGGTCCTTGGCATTGGAAAGGTCGGCATTGAAGAGATTATTCCAGCCCTCGGTGGAAGTGTCAGGGTGAGCGCTTGGCTCAGGAGACGAACAACTAAGGAGTAGTAGAAAGGAGGCGAGGGAGGCAATGCGGAGGGTAGGAAAACATTTCATGCATTACATTTAGAATGCCTTTGTGGATACGAACTCAAGGCTCAAATAGAAATGGCTCCTTATGTATGGAAGGAGCCGATTGGTGGGCGAGTCGATTTGATCGCTGAATCGGTCTATTTCAAAAGCGCTTGGTACTTGTCCTTTGTTGCCGATTATTACGAGGACTAGGAGGACCGCGACGACGATCGCCGGTGGTAGTCCTGCAGGATCTAGCGTTATGTGGAAAAGCAGGAAATTAAATACGATCGACGAGAGAATAACCGTGACGAGACCGACGAGCTTATTGGTCGCGAGCAAGTAACGTGCGTAGAGGGAGGCTTTTCCCATAGGTATATTGTGGGTTATAGGAGGTAGGTTCGCTTGATAGACGAATGAATTATAGGTTTGATTGTGCCATACACGCTGTATGACTCTTTAGAGAGTGCCTGGGGAAGCGTCTCTGTAGGAGCGGGTTTACCCCGCGATAAGGTAGGTTCGCTTGATAGACGAATGAATTATAGGTTTGATTGTGCTATACACGCTGGATGACACTTTAGAGAGTGCCCGGGGAAGCGTCTCTGTAGGAGCGGGTTTACCCCGCGATAGGGTAGGTTTGCGGAAGATTGATCAAGAGGAATCACGGGATAAACCCGCTCCTACAGCTTAGAAAGGGCGATTTCCGACTTGTTGAGGAAGTTAGGGAGAGGTGGTTTCTCTCTTGAAACTTCGTTTGACGAGTTTCGTTAGCAATCCTCGCTTGGGAGCCGCCATCCAGACAAGTCCGAATATGAAGCCGGCTATGACGGTCATGCCTCCGGCGATCGAAGCTTCAAGCCAGGTGGCCAAATGGAAACCGAGAACCGCGTAGAGCAAGGAGAATAGGATTGAAAGCCAGATCGCTTTAGGAAGCCGATCTGTGATGAGTAGGGCAGTCGCTCCGGGGAAAATGATCATCGCGATTACCAAGACGACTCCAACCGATTCGAAGGAGCTGACGATTACGACCGAGAGAAAGAGCGTTAGCCCGTACTGGTAGCGAGTGGGGTTGATTCCGAGCGAGGCGGCGAGACCTGGGTCGAATGAGGTGACGAGCATTTCCTTGAAAAAGGCGATGAGTAGGCCAATCGCGATTACTGCGATGATGGCCATGCGGATAACGGGTTCGGGTCCGATTTCAACTCCTCCAAGCATGGCGATGTCTTGAAGTGGGATGAATCCGAGTTCGCCGTAGAGTACGCATTCCGCGTCGAGATCGATCTTGTCGGCGAAGACTGAAATCAGAATGATTCCGATTGCAAAAAGGCTTGAGAAGACGATGCCAATCGCAGCGTCTGGTTTGATGCGAGAAGAGTGGCGTATCGCTTCGATCAAGACGACTGTTGTGATCCCAGCGGCGATTGCCCCAAGCATCATGGGGAGTGTGTCTCGGGAGTTGGTGAGCAGAAACGCGATTGTGATGCCCGGTAGCAAGCTGTGGCTGATAGCGTCGCCAACCAGCGCCATGCGTCGGAGGATAACGAAGCAACCGACAAGTCCGCAAGTTCCGGATACAAGAAACCCCATCAATACTATCCAAAACGAATTGTCGCCGTATTCGGCCCAAGGCTGGACGAATACAGTGTGCCAATCGAAATCTGGAAAGAAATGTTCGCGCATCTGATTAAGGATGAATTATGAGGTAAGAATGATGAAGTATTTGAGTCATTGGAATTCTACTACGGTTTTATGGCATCTCGGTTCGGGATGAGTTTTCCGTGGGGGTCGTGGATTGGGTTCTTGAGACGGGCTTCGATTCGGAGCACGATGTCTTCACCTAAATGATGCTCGGTGTCTTCGGCGTCATCGTGAACGTGGTCTGTTTGGTACTGAGCAGCGTTGGTTAGGTAGAGCTCCCATAGGCGATGGTTGCGGACGATCTCACAGGCGCGGTACCATCCTGGTTTTGTAAGCTCGAATTGAGCTTTGCCGCTCATTTTTGTACCGTTTGCTGTATCCAAACGCAAAGCCATGCCGGCTTTTACAAGGTTTCGGATTTCCGCTTCGGTTTCGTGGAGGCTTGCGTTACGCTCGGTAGCGAGCTTGCCGGCTTCGAAAGCTCTCTTTGTGAATTGAGAGTTTTCGTTTAAATGGAAGACGGCTTTAAGTGTATTTTCTAGAGCGATACGTTTGCGCTGTTTGCGTCGCCGGAGTATCTTTGGAAGGAGTCCGTGTCGAGGCCCGAATAAGAGGGCGAGTAAGAAGATACTCGTGGCTCCGAGAACGATAAAAGGACCGGTTGGAAGATTGTTGGATAGGTAGGAAACGAAGGCGCCGATCGCTCCTGAGAGCATTCCGAACACCGCTGCGAGAACGAGCATCCAGTGCATCCGATCGGTCAGCAGAAAAGCTGCGGCTGCGGGAGTTATGAGCAAGGCCGAGACGAGGACCACTCCAACGGCTTGGAGCGATACGACTACTGCGAACGTTAGCAAAGCCATGAGGGCGTAGTGCAATATCTTCACTGGCATTCCAAGCGCTTGGGCGAAGCCAATATCGAAGCTGATGACGAGGAATTCTTTGTAGAATAGCAAGATGACGACGACCGTTATTAGGGAGATTATTCCGAGTAGTCGAATGTCTCCGGAGGACAGGGCCGCGGCTTGGCCAAAGAAGAATTTGTCGAGGCCGGACTTGTTGCCCATCGCCAAGTTTTGGATGACGGTGGTCATGCAAATACCGACTCCGTAGAACCCTGCTAGGACCATTCCCATGGCGCTGTCTTCTTTGAGATGAGTGGTTTGCTTAATCCAACCCACAAGGGCGACGCCTAAGATTCCTGCTGCGGTTGCTCCGACGAATATGGCCCATGGATCTTTCGACGCATTCCAGAGGAAGCCCATCGCGACGCCTGGCAATACGGCGTGCGAGAGGGTATCGCCGAGTAGGGAGAGTTTGCGAACGACCAGAAAACTGCCGAGAATTCCGCAGCAAAACCCGATCAACAAGGTGCCAATCAATGCAGTGCGAATGATTGGTTGCTGAAAAGAGAAGAAGTCTATGGCCTGTTCTGTCCAGGACGTTTCCGAGATATCACCGATCTTGGCCGCATGGGCTAAGATCGGCAGAGCCAGAAGCGCTAGCGTAAAGAGAATCTGTTTTCCGGCGCGGTTCATCAACCTACATTGTCGCGCGTATCGCCATCGAATTTCTTGCGAGCGCGGCTGAGGGCTACTTCGGAAAGAATGCTCAAGCGTCCGCCGTAGGCGTTCTGTAGATTTTCGAAAGTGAAGACATCTGCCGTCTTCCCATAGGCGACGACGCGCATATTCAATAAAAGGATACGGTCAAAGTACTCGGGCGCGGTTGTGAGGTCGTGATGCACGACGATAAGCGTTTTGCCCTGGGCTTGTAGCTCGCGAAGGATTTCGATGATGGCGGCTTCGGTGGTAGCATCCACTCCGACAAAAGGTTCGTCCATTAGGTAGAGGTCGCTTTCTTGGGCTAGGGCGCGAGCGAGAAATACACGTTGTTGTTGGCCGCCGGAAAGATTGGAGATTTGACGAGTCGCATAGGAGGTCATCTTCACTTTCTCCAAACAGCTCATAGCGATTTCCTTGTCGGCTTTGCTAGGTCGTTTGAAAGGACCGAGTCGGCCGTAGCGTCCCATTAGGACTACGTCGAGAGCGTTGACCGGAAAATCCCAGTCAACGGATTCGCGTTGCGGGACGTAGCCGATTCGCGTGACAGCTTTCTTGAAGGGTTTTCCGAAAACTTTGATCCATCCGCTGGATACAGGAAGCAGACCCATGATGGCTTTGATGAGAGTCGACTTGCCCGCTCCATTGGGACCGACTACTCCGACGATAGAGCCCTTGGGGACTTTTAGGTCGATTCCGTAGAGAACGGGCCGTTTGGTATAGGCTACGGTAAGATCGTGGACTTCGAGCGGCGCGGCGCTTTTAGAATTAGTTTGAGTTGTTGAAGAAGATTGCATCGACGTAGAGAAGGGAATCAGGACTTGGGTAAATCGGCAATTCTAGAAATCGGTCGTTAATCGTATGCCGGCGACGAGCGCGTCTTTGGAGGTTTCGCGCGCATTTAGAATCCATTGAATGCTTGGCTGAATGCTCCAGATCGCAGCGAGCTGGGACGCGTAGGTGATTTCGAATACTTCCTCAGCGGGTCTTATAGCGTCATCGCTGGAGAAACTCGTGCGGGAATAGGCTATTCCGAGAGTATCGTCCGGGCGGCTTTCGACAAATCCGTTTAAGTTGACCCCTAAGTCGAAGTAGCGCGTGACGGCGCTACGGTCGGATTTCGGATTAAATCCGATGCGCGAGAATACGCTGATCGAATCGCCGATTGAGTGGTCGACGATTGCGTAGAATGCGTGGTTGCCTTTGACGTTCGAGTCTTGGGAGAACGACTCGAAGATTCCGCTATGGTAGTAGGCGCCGATTTTGAATACGCTGTTCTGTTCTCTTGTTGCGTGATAATTCCAGCCTCGTTCGGCGATGAAGAAATATCCGGCCTCGCCGCCCATTTTCCAATTCAGTCCGTGATCGCTTTCGTTGCCTGGACCCGGGTCCCCTGCGTAGACTGCAGTTTTCCAGTAGCCGGTATTCAGTTCTTGGAGCCACTCAATACCCGCTGATCCGACTGAGAAGATTGGAGCCGATACATTGGCCGATACTGTGGGAATGGCGCCGAAGTTCGCGTTGATGAAGAGAGCTCCCGATTCTGAAACGTAGAAGCTTTCATCGGAAGCAAGTTGTCCGAATCGAATATGCATGTCGTCGAAACTGTGTTCGAGCCAAGCGGTAAAGAGAATGACTTTGGAGTCGGTGATGATATTGCTGAAAACGCCAAAATCGCCCGTGAAGCCATCGACGTCGCGATCTCCGCCAAAAGCAAAGAAGTTGAAGTGTCCCTTGGTTTGTTCGCTCAGTTCGAAATCCGCTCCGAGGTCGATTAATCCCATTGAGCGATTGCCGGAGCCGACCCCACCGTCGAGAAGAGACCAGGTTTCTAAGGTCGCGGAGGCGTAGGGTTGGAAGAAATTGTTGGATTCGATTTCCTGTCCTGCGAGGGGCAGCCTAAATAGAGCAAGAGCGAGCAGGGCAGCGAAATTGCGTTTCATAGAATCGGACTCCGATGGGCTTTACCGCAACGCGTCGGCGATGGTAGAGATGTTTGCTTTGACCATGCCTTCGTAGGTCCCGACGTCGAAAGAATCGCCATTGGCAGCGGTTTCAATATGGCCTGGAAGTCCCATGGCGTCAGAAAAAAGTTCTCCGCCGATCGCGCAGTCCGACGCTTCGCTGATACGTTGTATGGCTGCTGGGGATACGCTGGATTCTACGAAGATGGCTTTGATGTCGTTTTTTTTGATAAACTCAATGATCTTCACCATGTCGGCCAGTCCGGCTTCGCTTTGGGTCGAAATGCCCTGCACGCCTATGACGCGAAAATCAAAAGCGCGGCCGAAGTAATTATAGGCGTCATGGCTGGTGATGAGGACGCGCTGTTTTTCGGGGATCGTAGCCAGATAGTCTATACCCCATTGATAGTGGTTTTGGTAGGCTTGTTCGGTTGCTGCTCCGCGTTGGCGATATCCGTCGGCATGGTCGGGATCGATCTCGGCGAGGGCGTTTACGACCGTTTCAATGCAATGCGCCCAGAGGCGAGGGTCGAACCAAACATGCGGGTCGTAGTGACCTTCGAATTCGGCTTGTTCGAGAAGCTTCTCTTCAGGGATACTTTCGGTGACTGCGTAGACGGGTTTGTTACGACGCCCCAGTTTGACCAGGATATCGGCCAAACGGCCTTCGAGGTGGAGGCCATTGTAGAAAATAACGTCAGCGGATTGGAGGGTGTTGATATCCGGAGCGGTAGCTTTGTAGAGGTGGGGATCGACGCCCGGTCCCATGAGTCCGGAAACTTCCGCCCGATCGCCCGCTACGGAACGGGCGAGATCGGCGACCATTGTGGTCGTTGCGGCAATGCGAATTGTATCGGCGGCGTAGCTGGTCGCAAAGAGAATTCCCGCGAGCAGAGTGAGCGATGTTCGAAAGACAAGCTGAACCTTAATGAAAGCGTGCATGGGTATAGCGTTCTGCAAGGACTTTGAGTTCAGTCAATTCTAATTTTTAGTTGGCAAAGAATTAACTTTGACTAATCAAAGTAGAAAACCTCTCGTATGAGCCGAATGATCGGGCTGGTTTTCTGTCTGGCGCGTCATGACTTTTCAAATTACAACGTTGTAATTTTAAGAGTCATGGATTTGGGGATCCGGCCCTTTGAGAGGATCGCTTGTGTGTGGCTATTGTTTTTGGGCGATGTAGAGGCGGCTGATCCAGGCGGGTCCGGCGGCGGGGAAGTCCTGACAGGCGAGGACTTTGAAGGAGCATTGCTTTTCTAGGTGTCGAATTACGCGCTCGCGGGGAATGGCGTTCATTTCGAAATAGCTTGGGCTATTGAAGAATGGAATGCGTTGGGCTATTGCTTTGCAGCGGTAGTGAAACCGTTTCCGCAATCGGCGAAAAGGCTTTCGGTTTCCTTCGAAGCTGGGGTCGAGACGGCTGGGCAGTTGGAAGACGAAGAGTCCTTGGGGTTTCAGGACTCTAGAAAACTCGTGAAAGTACTCGAGCGTGTATCGAGGCGCGATGTGCTGGAAGACGATCGCGGAATAGACAAAGTCGATTGATTCGTTTTCGAAGTTCTCGAGTTGAGTGTTTTGATTGACGATGAAGGTACAATTGGGGCCCCGGGCGATTCGTTGATTAGCGTAGGCCACCATTTTCGTGGAAATGTCGATTCCGTAGCAGGTGTCGAAGTGTTTGGATAGGGGAAAGGTGAGTCGGCCTCCGCCGCAACCAAAGTCGATCGCGGAGTCGCCTCCGAGCGAAAGTCCGGATTGCAAGAGCCGGGTCTCTAGATCGTCGATAACGCCTTCGCCGGTTTTGTAGAATTCGTTTTCATCCCATTTGCCGCCTCGTTTAGTGTCGTCGGAGAGGACCGTCCACAGAGGATCTTCTGCGGCGAGCGATTCGAAATTCGACTCGAGTTGGCTTAGGTTCATTGAGGAGCTGCTCGTTGGCGTACAGCTTCGAATAGGGTAATGAGCGTGGCCATTGCAACATTCAAAGAGTCGGCTTGTCCGGCCATAGGGATGCGCGTTTGTTCGTCGCACGCGTTCAGCCACTTTTCGGATAGGCCGAATTGCTCACTGCCCATGATAATTGCCACTGGGCCGGTGAGTTTGGTCTCTGTGTAAAGCTGGGAAGCGTGCGGGGTGGCGGCGATGGAGCGAATGCCGTTTTCTCGCAGCCATTCGATGGTTTCGTCTGAGGAGGTCATGACAGTTGGCATCGAAAAAAGAACGCCCGTGGAAGAGCGTACGACGTTCGGATTGTAGAGGTCGGTGACGGAGTCGCAGCAGATGACGGCATCGACTCCAGCTGCGTCGGCGGATCTGAGAATAGTGCCGAGATTACCTGGCTTTTCGATAGACTCGACGATGAGCAGAAACGGCGGCTTGCTGAGTCTAAGGTCTTTTATTGAGTAACTCCACTGGGGTATTACTCCAATAAGCCCTTCGGGTCGTTCGCGATAGGCTACTTTTTCGAAGGCTATTTTACTGATTTCGAATAGTTTGGCTCCACGGGATTGGGCTTCTTCGAGTAGGGCGGTTTCGTTTTCTCCGAGAAACCAATCTGGAGAGAAATAGATTTCCTTGGGAACGACGTCTTTTTCGAGGGCTCGACTGATGGCTCGGTAGCCTTCGGCGAGGAAGATTCCCTGTTGGTCGCGCGATCTTCGATTGCGGAGTTTAACGAGGTTCTTGATGCGGTCGTTTTGGAGGCTGGAGATTTGTTCGGCGTCGAGCATGGGATGACTCACTTAGAAGAGAATGTCGCGGGGTTCGTCAAGCGTGAGAGCGGAGAGCTTTCTTACAATGTTTTCGCTGCGGTGCAGCTCTTTTTTGAGTTTAATATTTAGTCCGCTTGTAAAAAGGAGGGTATAAAGGGCGCTATTTGCGCGATATGGGTTAAGGAGGGACTCTAGTTAGCGACTGTAGTGGGTATGTTGTTATTCCTCATATTGGTCGCTTGCATGGCGTGTTTAGCGATTTTTCTTATTCTTAATAAGAAAGTTGTGGCAGTTGAACGCGAGGGTGTTGTCAAGGAGGTGCTCAACAAGGATGCGTTCGTCGTGCAGTTCGACGATGCTCGGCCGACGATCGTTCGATTTTTCGGTATCTCGATGGCCTCGGAAAGCGAGATGTTGGACGACAAGATTTTCGAGTTTCTAAACGATGAGATTCGCGGAGGGCGCGTGTTGATAAAACCCAAGCAGGTTTCAACGGGCGACGTGATTATCGGGGAGATTCATAGTTTATTGGGCGAATATTTTAATGCGACCATGGTCAGGCGAGGATTAGCGCGCTGGGCGCCTAGCGAAGCTCCTGACGATCGTGATTTGGCAGAAGCTCAAAAAACCGCCAAACTTGAACAATTGGGCGTTTGGAATCCAACGGTACGCCAATTGTTAGTTGGCAAGCTGCGAGACGACTATGAAGAACATAGCCCTTCGGAAGAAAGCGCAAAGGCTGCAAGTTCAGAGGAAAGAGACGACTATTCGGTCTTCGCTGATCCTGAATTGAATCCCGAGTTGAAGTGAGCCCGGGCTATAGCAGCACTCGTTTGGAACCGTTTTGGGCGCTTTCGTAGATTGCCTTGATCAGAGCGACTGCTTTGCGAGCTTCGGCTCCGTCGACAAGCGGTTCGCGGCCCTCTTGGATCGCCGTAACGACGTCTTCGAAATTGCGTTGATGTCCCGAGAAGTCGATGGCGCTAGGATCGTTGGCGCCGATGCCTTTGGTTCCGGGTTGGATCATGAGGTCGGCTCTAATTGCTTCGTCCTCGGGGCCTTCATCCTGGAATTCCCATACGCGAAATTTGTCGTCGGCTAGGAACGCAGATCCTTTTTCGCCGCAGATATTGACCTCGGCGGAATGCCCGTCTTTGGACCAACAAGCGGTCGATCCTTGGATGACGCCTCGAGCCCCGCTTTCGAATTCGAGAATAGCGACGGCGGTATCCTCAACTTCGATACGTTGGTGAGCCAGCGTGGCGACTGTTGCGCAAACGGATTTAACCGGTCCGGCAATGTAGAGTAATTGGTCGATTGCGTGAATCGATTGGTTCATTAAGGCCCCGCCGCCATCGAGCGCCCACGTACCGCGCCATTGGCCCGAGTCGTAGTAAGCCTGATCGCGGTACCATTTGATGTAGGCGTCGGCCATCGCTATCTGACCAAAGCGCCCTTCGTCGACTGCCTTCTTGAGCGCGATCAAGCCGGGATTGAAACGACGATTGAAAATGCCGGAGATGGTAACGCCCTGCTTTTCGCCTTCGGCGATCATTTGATCTATACGATCGGTTGTTATTTCCAAAGGTTTCTCGCAAATGACATGCTTGCCTGCGCGGACCGCGGCGAGTGTGGGTTCGAGGTGGGCTCCGGAAGGAGTCGCGATGGTGACGATATCGAGATCTGGATCGGCAAGAAAAGCATCGAGATCGCTGTATGCTGCGCAGTCGCATTCGTCGGCTATCGATTGAGAGCTTTGAGGGTTTCGGCTATAGACCGAATGCAATTGCGAGCCGGGCATGGCGTCGATCGCCTTTGCGTGAAACTGGGCAATCATGCCCGATCCGATAATTCCGAAGTTCATATAGAAGATTGAATGTTAATACTAACCGCCGAACCTTTGTTTGCGCGCTTACGCTTTCCGTTCGTTTTTGATGAACGAGAAGGTTCCTATGATGAAGAGAATTGCTAGTAGCGCGAGTCCCACGGCAGGTATAATCCCGTGCCAGTCGTTGAAGTGGGCTTTCCCGTAAAGCACCCAAACCGATCCTACAGTGGCGATTCCGGTCGCGACTCCCATGAGGACGTTCCAGATCACGCGGGCGGTTCCTTTGGGGCGATGTTCGCCTAATACCTTCTTGGAATTCATCATTAGGAAGAAGGTGAAATAGGCGATGGGGATGAGTGATCCGCCGATGACGGAAGTGGGGATAGCCAATGCTGCCGCCGCGGCTCCAGTCCAGATGAATGGGCCAGCGAATCCGGCGATTCCGGATACGGCGCAGCCGATATAATGCGCCTTTTTGTTGCCTCGTTTTCCGAGTAGCTCTTGGAACGCGAGTCCGTTTATGAGCATCAGAATGATAATCGTGGATAGGGCCATGCCGAGGACGCCGAAGCCGAAGATCGTTTGGGAGACGACTTTTCCTGCGAGCGGTTCGAGCGTAGTGGCGAGTTGGAAATTGTCCCGTTTGACGAGTGTCAGGGCGAGTTCCAGATCGGCCGCGTTCGTGACTCCTGGATGAGCTTCGACAAGCTGGGCGATGGTGCCGGCTCCGGCCGCGGGATCAACGTCGCCGGTCTTAGCATGAAATTGCGAGGCAGCGGCTATGACGACGCAGCTTGTGGCGAGGAAGAAGGGAATGAACAGTCCGATCGAAAGGTCGAAGATCGAGAAGCCGCGTTGAACTTTTCCCCAGCGCTTTTTGAGCAACGAGTAAGGGAGCAGCCAGGTCATGTTGATTCCCACTGCGGTTCCGAATGCGGCGATTATGATATCGCGTTGATCGTTGACGATCCTGGCGGTCCACCATTCGGGTTGGGTCGATTGAGCGATCAGAGCTTTGAGGGTAGCCGCCGGTTCCACTAGAAGAGAAGGGTCGGGGATGAGGCCTGCGAGGAGGGCGCCCCAGCTAATGTCACCGCTTGTCGAAAGCGTGATAACAACGGCGACGAAAGAGAGCACGATGAGACCGACCATTATTTTGATAATCCGGTCGAATGTTTTGGTTCCCTTGCCTTCCGATTCGTACAGCACGTTGATTGCGAATCCGATAGCGAGAAGGATGAGGCAGATGATTACCGTCGAGGCCGTACTGTCGCCCACTGCCGGCAATAGGTTTTGTTGGATGGCGGCACGTCCCAGATTGAACTGCGGCATGCACCAGACGATGTTGGCCATGATGGTGGCGATTAGCCAGGCCCACCCCAAGGCAGGGGAGAGGTGCGTGTTGACCAAGCCGAAGGGGGCTTTTTCGGTCGTAAGCGTTATGTAGGCGATGGCGGAGAGCATGATGATGCCGCAGATCATCGCCAAAGGCTGAAGCCAGAGCAGTCCGAAGCCGGCGATCACTCCTAAATAAAGGGCGCCTGCGAGCGAGCCACCGCCGAGCGTGATCGCTCCTTGCAACCATCCGGGACCGGAAAGTCGGGAATAGATACTCAGCTTTCGCATGAGAGGGGCTGCTTCCGCTTCGGCTAGCAAGGCGGTTTCGTGTTCTTGTTCGTTTGCGCTCATGGTGTGGGTGTTTTGTTGAAGGTGTTATTGAGGTTATTGAGGCTAGTTCGGGCGATGTTTTCCGCTCCGGGAGCGTAGTCGAAAACTTCTACTGAGACCCATTGATCGTAACCCGTTTCAGAAAGGGCGTCGGCGATCGGCTGGAAGTCGAGTTCGCCCATACCGGGTCCTTGCAGGTTGGGGTCGTTGGCGTGAAAGTGAATGGTGTAGTCGCGGCTGGCGCGGATGATGTCCGGAATGGAGCCTCCTTCTGCGGACATTGCTTTAACGTCGAGGTGCAGTCGGATGCTCTTGTGATCGATGCGTTTGATCAGTTCGATGGTTTCGGCTGCGGATGTGAGGAAATTCGTTTCGCTGGTTCCGAGCGGTTCCATGGCGATGGATACGTCTAACGACTCGCAGTGTTGGCCGAGCGAGCGGAGCATGTCGGCGGCGCGTCCGGCTGCTGCTTCGTAGGGTTCGTTTGTATCCAGATTGCGCTGTTTGGGGCTGCCCCAAACCATGACCTTGCCGCCCATTGCGGCACAGAGGTCGGCAAGGTGTTTGCCGAAGTCTAGAGTCTTTTGCCGAACTGAGTCGTCGGCGGTCGTGAGATGCATGCCTTCCGGCTTTACGAGGAGCCAATGCAGTCCGACGACTTCCAAGCCGTGGTCGCGAACGATGTCGCCTATCGCTTTGGCTTCGGAAATGGTGAGATCTCGGGGGTCTTCCTTGAGGGTGAAGGGAGCGATTTCGAGACCTTTATAACCGGTTGCGGCGGCGCTTGCGCAGGTTTCGCTCAGACTCCAACCTTGGTAGGTTTCGTTACAGATGGCGAATTTCATAAAGGAGAATTTAAAAGAAGTTTTGCCTACTAATAACACGAATCTTCACGAATAAGCAATTTGCCTAAACGCTAATTATCCGTGGAGGTTCGTGGGTGGAAAATCTATTCGAAAAAGGTTGTGGATGTTTTGGTGGCAGCGGGAGCCCAGATTTTGATATTGTCAACCCAGCCGATGTCGTCGAAGGAGCCGAAACCGACGAATCCTTGTTCGAAGGGAACGTCGTCGGCGATCATGATGGGAGTGAGCATGTCGTCGAAGTAGAGAGCGACAGTACCCTTCGTGGTATCTCTAACAATGCGGATTTTACGCCACACTTCGACACCCCAATCAACGCCGACCGTGCGGAAATCAGTGATCGGAGTTCTGGGGGCTTCGTTTACCACGAAAACATTGTGAGCGTTGTTGTCGCCGGTCTTGGCGATGTGGATGTACATGTAATGAGACGGGTCTTCGAAGCCGAAGAAGAAGCAATGGTCGCGGTGAGCGTAACCGCCGGCCTTGGTCGGGTCGGGGTTCTCTTTCATGAATTGGGCGATGGGCGTGCCTTTGACCCCGCTTTGTAGGATGTCGACGTCCATGACGAAATCGCCGAAAGTAAGTCCTTTGATGAGGGCGATGTTGTAGGGCGAGCGATGAGGGGGCTCGTAGTCGCTCTTGCCTTCGAGAGCAAGGACGGTGTTTCCGTTTTCCTTAAGAAGATTCCAAGCCGAGCGATCGGTGATCATAAAGCCATCGAGCGACTTCTTGGATTGGAAGTTTTGCTCGTATTGCAAGGTATAGCCGTCGGGGAGCTCGGGAGTCCGATCGGCGGCGAGCGAGAAGTCGACAACGAGAAAAATGAGGCTGGCGAGCAGTGATTTGCGGTAGCGAAGGGGCATTGCGGTAGGATCGAAATTCTTTGGATTGGAAGGAAAAGCAGGCAAGTTAGGACGGCTCGGGAGGGGAAAGCAAATGATAAACTAGAAAAATCACACACCTGTAGGGTTGTGTCGGGGCTGAATTCGATTAGTTCTTTATAGAAGCTCTCTATCCTATGAAAATGTTGCGATACCCTGGGCGCTGGCTGGCGCCGCTTCTTTTAATGATTTTGGGAGCGATTTCCTGGAGTCGTCCGTACATGGAATCGGGGGGCAACCTTTTCTGAGTTGTGTATGTTGTGTTTAAGCGGGTCCTCAGAGTGGATAATGGATTGATTAGTTTGGGGATTTGTGGATGATGCGTTTTCAATGCGAGCGATCAAAATTTGCGTCCCTGTTGTGTTGTTGTCTTGCTTGGCATTCGCGCAAAAAGCGAACATCGTGTTTATCCTGGCGGATGACGTTAACCATGACGCAATCGGTTCTTATGGTGGCGAGAATGTCGCTACGCCGAATATCGATCGCTTGGCATCGCAAGGCATTCAATTCAACCAGGCTTATAGCGCGATGGCGATGTGCGCTCCTTTTCGGGCAGAGCTTTATACTGGGCTGTATCCAGTTCGCAATGGCGTTGCTTCGAATCATACTTCGGCTCGCCCAGGGACCAAAAGCGTTTGCCATTACTTGAGCGATTTGGGCTACCGGGTGGGCTTGACGGGGAAGAAACACGCATCGCCTGCGGAGACGTTTCCATTCGAATCTTTGAGCAAGGGGAATGGAAAGAGCCGGAAGCTCGATTGGAAAGGAATGGAGCGTTTTATGGGTCAGGACGATGAGCAACCGTTTTGTTTATTCGTCTGTTCGCAAAACGCTCACGCCGCGTGGACGGAAGGCGATGCTTCCCAGTTTGATGCAAAGGAGATCAAGCTATCGCCGACGCAGCATGACAATCCGAAGACGCGCGAAGTCATGAGGCATTACTATGCGGAAGTCGCGGCTTTAGATGCTCAAGTGGGGAGGACGTTAGATGCATTGGAGAAATCGGGGAAAGCGGATAATACGCTGGTGGTTTTTTCATCCGAGCAAGGATGGGCTTTGGGGTTCTCGAAATGGTCTAATTGGAACATGGGCATTCATACTGCGTTTGTCGTTCGTTGGCCTGGGCGTGTCGCGCCGAATACCAAAACGGATGCCCTGATTCAAATGGCGGATGTGGTGCCGACATTCATCGAGGCAGCGGGAGGCGATTCAACCAAGTACGATTTGGATGGGATGAGCTTCTTGTCCGTTTTAGACGACCGGAAGCAGAAACACCGGGAGTTCGTGTACGGACTTCATAATAATATACCGGAGGGTGAGCCCTATCCGATACGGTCGATCAACGATGGGCAGTATCACTATATTTGGAATTTGAAACCCGAAGCGGCGTATCACGAAAAGCACATCATGGCCGAGAATTCGCGGCTTGTATGGTGGGGCGCGATGGAAGAAGCAGCTCGAGGTAGCGACAAGGCAGCTAAGGCCCTCGTGGAGAAATATACACGGCGACCCGGAGAGGAGCTTTATCGAGTAGGAGTTGATGATTATGAGACGAATAATTTGGCGGATAACCCAGAGTACGCTTCCGTCAAGCAACGTTTGCGTTCGGAATTACGGCGCTGGATGAAGAATCAGCGCGACCCAGGGGCGATTTTGGATACGGAAGTGGAGCGCGACGCTTTGAAAGTGACGCCTTTCCCTGGAAGGTGATTCTAGAGTGAGAGCCTTTGCTGCTAAACGGGTTTACTGTTTAATCAGATCAATTCGATAAAGAGTTGCTTGCATTCAGGAGAGGGATGATAAGGTTGTTTTTATGGATCTAAATCTGAGCGACAAAGTTGCCATAGTTACCGGCGGCAATAAGGGAATCGGCGAGGGGATCTCGCGATCCTTCGCCGCAGAAGGCGCGATAGTCGTGGTCTTTGGGCGTAATCGCGAGGAGGGCGAGACGTTTGTGGCCGAGCTTAAGAGTCAAGGGCGCAAGGCTGCATTTCGTTTTGCGGAAATGACAAACGAAGAGAATGTCAAAGACGCGGTTGCTCAGACGCTCGAGGAATTTGGACGTATCGACATTGTGGTGAACAATGCTGGCGTGAACGATGGAGTTGACCTGGAAACAGGCGTAGCCGCATTTCGCGAGTCTTTGGAAAAGAACCTGACTCAATGTTATTCCCTGGTGCATCATTGCTTGGATGCGTTAAAAGCTAGCCGAGGCAATATCGTGAATATTGGATCCAAGGTTGCGGAAACGGGGCAAGGGGGGACTTCTGGATACGCGGCCTCTAAGGGTGGCATGAATGGGCTTACAAGAGAATGGGCGCTGGATCTCGCCAAATTTGGGATCCGTTCGAATTGCGTGATCCCTGCGGAAGTGATGACACCCTTGTACGAACGTTGGATAAAACGACAGCCTGATTCGGAGGCGGAATTAAAGGCGATCTGCGACTCGATTCCACTTGAGAATAGAATGACGACGTCGCAGGAAATCGCTGACACGGTGGCTTTCGTCGCGTCGTCGCGTTCGTCGCACACGACCGGACAAATTTTGTATGTAGATGGCGGATATACGCATTTCGATCGCCGTTGTACGCGCCCATAGGAAAATTCCAATATGAAAAGACTAGCAAATAAAACGGCCGTTGTAACCGGTGCGGGATCGGGAATTGGCGAAGCGATTGCGCTTCGATTCGCTTCGGAAGGCGCTCGAGTCGCGGTATTCGAGCGCGATACGGATAGCGGCAATGGGGTCGTCGAAAAAATTCGCGAAGCTGGCGGGTTAGCCGATTTTTTCGAAGTGGACGTTGCTTCGCTCGAAAGCGTCCGCGAAGCGGTGGTCGCGGTCGGGCGTATTGATATTTTGGTGAACAATGCCGGGATTGCTGCGATCGGAAATGTGGAAGTAGCCACGCCGGAAGAAATGGATCGCATCTACTCGGTTAATGTGAAGGGCTTGTATCACTGCTTGCATACTGCGATTCCCGGCATGAGAGAGCAAGGCGGCGGGGTTGTTTTGAATCTGGCGTCCATCGCCAGCAAGCTGGGTATTCAAGATCGTTTCGCTTATTCCATGAGTAAGGGAGCGGCGTTTTCTATGACGCTGTCGGTGGCAAGGGACTACGTGGATAAGGGGATTCGCTGCAACTGCTTGTGTCCTGCTCGCGTGCACACGCCTTTCGTCGACAATTATTTGGATAAGAACTATCCGGATACAAAAGTGGAAATGTTCGAAAAACTCGCGGAGTACCAACCAATGGGTCGCATGGGCAAACCCGAGGAGATCGCGGCTTTGGCAGCTTTCCTGTGCAGTGACGAAGCCTCATTCATTACGGGCGCCGCTTACGATATTGACGGTGGCGTAGTGCAGTTGCGTTGATGATTTTCGACTTAAGCTTCGTTTCTTTCACTGGTAGCGGCCGATCTCCGAGCGGCCAAATAGCTTAAAAGTTGGCCGCTCGGAGATCGAGCCGCTACCTTGATCGGAATTCTGAATGATACAGTTCTCAGTGCTGCGGCCTCGGCGATGCCGCCCTACCTTAGGCCTCTTTCACTGCACGCTCGATAAGGCGTTTCGTCGCGAGGATGCCTTTGATAGGATCCGTTCCGTGGCCTTCGAATTCGATCCCGATGTATCCTTTGAAACCTGAATCTAAAACCGTCTTCATTAGACGATGGTAGTCCACGTTCACTTCGTTGCCATTGGAATCGAATTCCTTCGATTTGGCGCAGACGATTTTTGCGGATGGCATGAGGTCTTTGACTCCTTGGTAGGGGTCGTAGTCCTTGAAGTTCTGGAAATCCGGAAGGCTGCCGCAATTCGGTCGGTTGACGAGGCTCATGA
Source organism: Opitutaceae bacterium (assembly GCA_028822375.1). Lineage (GTDB taxonomy): Bacteria > Verrucomicrobiota > Verrucomicrobiia > Opitutales > Opitutaceae > Pelagisphaera. The sequence goes on from JAPKDW010000004.1 coordinate 36,011, forward strand.
GCTCTGCGAGCCACTTGCCGTTACTGGAGTAGCCTCCGTGGTTTTCCACGACGATGTCCAGGTTCATTTTCGCCGCGACATCGCAGAGAGCATGCAGCCCTTCGGCAGCGAGTTTCTTCTGTTCCTCGTAGTCGCCTGGAGATTTGCAATCGACGCGAATCGTTGTCCCACCGAGCATCTTGATTCCATCAAGCCAGGGTTTGAATCCTTCAACGGACTTCGAGCGCGTTTTGGCGTTCGATGAATCGATGGCATAGGTCGACTTGCAAAGCATCATCGTATTCGTGACTCCTAGATCGTTGCAGCGCTTTTTGAGCTCCTTGAAGAATCTCGCATCGCCCGATTTATCCATCATGTGGCCGTTGAAGTACTCTAGGCCCCTAATGCCGGTGCCTTCCACTGCTGTTTTCGGGTAGTCGAGAATGTCGAGCGATCCGCCTTTGAGTTGGCGATTGAAACTGTATTGCTGAACGGCAAGTTTGAGGCCGTTAGACTTAAGAGATCCTTTGGCTTGTAACAGCTGGGGCAATACAATTGCGCTCGCTCCAAATGCTAGGCGTTTTAAGGAATCACGTCGAGAGATAGGGAAGAGAGATTGGTTTGAGGGCATTGGTAAAGGTGGGCATTTTAGTTTGAATCTACAACGTGATAATGAAAAGCAGTTTTTTGCGATATTCGGTTGGCTTTTAACGTTGCAGGACTGCGCGACTAGGGTTTTCTCGGTGATGTAGCCCCTTCGAATGAAAAAGCTTCCGCTGAGTTTCTATCTGCAAATCCTGCTTTGCGCGGCGTTGTGGGGGAGCGCGTTTCCGGTGATCAAGCTGAGTTTCGCTCACTTGGCCTTGGAGAGCTATGGGGAGCAGTTGTTGTTCGCCGGGACGCGGTTCATTCTGGCTGGATTGCTGGTTATGGTGTTTTGCAGGCGAAGTGTTTTTTCCACTTTTCGCGAGGTTCCTAAGGGAGCTCTCTTGTGGGTGACGCTTGGGCAGACGTTCGGGCAGTATGTGTTTTTCTACTACGCTCTGCGGGTTTCGAGTGGAACCTTGGGAGCTTTATTGGTGGGCTCGGGTAGCTTGTGGTGGGTGTTGTTGGCTCCGTTGTTTTTAAAATCGGCGTTTCCTACGGGAAAGCAATGGATGGCTCTGTTGGTGTGCACGATTGGCATATCGATAGCGGTGTACGCTCCAGGAGCAGGTAGTGGCGACGTGCTTCAGGGTACAATTGCCTTTTTGATGTCAACGTTGATGGGAGCTTTTGGAGCGATAGGCATGAAGCGTGTGGCTCCTCGATTCGGGAGCCGCACGATTACAGCGCTATCGTTGTTTCTAGGGGGATTGATGCTGACTGTGGTGGGTGGGTTTCAGTGGGAGGCGTTTTCTCAGGATTACAATTGGGTAACGCTAGGAGTGACCGTTTATCTGGCGATTTTGTCGGCGACTGCTTTCACGCTATGGAATCGTTTGATCGAGCGTTACAGCGTGAACCTTCTGTCGGGTTTCCGATTTATGATTCCCTTGTGCGGCGTTATCGAATCGGCAGTGTTTTTGGAAACGGAAACGATTGGGATCGGTATCGTCATTGGTGGAGCGATTTTATTGGGATCGCTTTTCGCGATGAGCCGAATCGAGGCGAAGACTTGATGATTCTCGCTCGGTTTCCATCCAACCTTTCATCCAACCTTTTACCCACCTTCGAGGTGGGTGAACTGGCGTCTGAAACTGTTTGGATGTAGGTTTTGGAGAAAGGGAATTCAATACTGATTTCGCCTGGATAGTAGGAGATTTTCGGATTGGGCGTCCCTGCGTCTTTGCAGGCGCTGTACTCTTCTTGGGGTTTAGGGCATTGATTTTCAGGTTCAGAGTTTTCGGCAACTCATTTTGGTAACCTTACCAAAACGAGTTGTAGAGGAGGCTTTCTCCGGAGGGGCGATATGGGGCGTTGGGGGTGGTGGATGTAGAGTGGTGGTGGATGTAGAGTGGTGGTGTCCTTGTTCTGGATGCTTACTTGTCCAGCAGTTTCGGTAGCCATACGGGCGAGACGGATTTCTCGGTGATCCTCGAATTCGATGCCTTCGCTGCGCCCTATATACTGGAAGAACGTTGGCGTCCGGATTGGGAGATCGAGGAGCTGACCAGCGGGGGCGTCAGAATAAAGATGAAACTGAACCACTTCGTGGACGTTCGCCGTTACGTCCTCTCTTGGGGGCGGCATGCGGCAGTGATGGCTCCCCCTGAGTTGAGGGAGGCGATACGAGAAGAGCTCGGGGCGATGAGGGAGATGGGAAGGGCTGCTAAATGAAAAACGGTTTTCAGCGACTGGCGCGCCCCCTTCACGGGGGCGTGGATTGAATCCTACCTATTTATCTTTATTTTCAGTGTATGGGCATTGGTCGAATTTGATCTGGCTAGTTTAATACTCTGGGGCCATTGATAGGGTGTCGTTGCCTCGTTTTCACTCCATCGGATTCATGTCTTTCTTCGGTCGCCTATCAATCGGTTCATTGGGACTGGCTATTTGCATTTCGCTTATAGCTTCGGATTCCGGGGATTCTCCGATCATGAACCTCGACGATGTCATTGGAATCGAGATACGAAAAACATCTTTGGGAGAGCGAGCAGTACAGGAGGGGAAACGGGGCGATTTGGTGATCGGCGACGTCCCGGAATCGGATTTCACTCTCGTTAGAAGATTCGATCCGCAGTATGTAGACTATACTTCGATTCAAGTTCGAGCGGCTAAGGGTGGATGGGCGAGTTCGATGATGGTGATTCCCAATGGGCTGAAATCGCCTCCTGCGGTTTTCGTTTTAGACGAGGAATGCAGGTACCTCAAGTTCCAGCCGAATATGCCGGATAGCGCGGATATCGATGAATGGGAGGGCAGGTCTTATTCGAGAATGCCTTTGGGCAGTCAGCTTATCGGAGCGGGATTCGCGGTGGGGTTTCCTACGCCAAAAACGATGGGAGAGCGGAAGGAGCCTTTATCGGTTGATGATTGGACGAATTTGATAAAGCGCTTCGAACAGAAGGCCCGAATCGATTCGGAGAGCTTTTTCCTGGCCGCTACGCATGAACATGCAGAGCTGGCTTTGAAGGTGGCGGCGAATATGGATTTTGCGGGATTGGTGATCGAGGCTCCCCGAGAGATGATGTTCGTGAAAGAGTCGGATGAATGGGCGAAGATTAAGGCGGAGAAAGCTAAGAAAGCAGAGTCTGAGTCGAATTCCAAAGAGGCCTCTGAGATTGCTGCTGCTGATCCAAAGGATGAACCTACTCCAATCGAAGATGTGGCGAGAAAGAGCTCTTTTGATTCGGAGGCGCAGTTGAGGTACTACATTCTCTATGCGCGGTCGGTTAAAGAACCGAAGCTGATTATCCTCGCTAAGGAGTCGGCCGAATACGAACGGACGAGGAAGACTTTGCTGACTTCGTTGGTTGCGGTGAAGTCGGATTTCAGCGCGGTTTTGTTGGATCGATCGGCTCGAACGCTTATGACGCCGGAAGAGAAACGCGAAGCTCAGAAGCGCTCTCGATTCAGTTCTGACGATGAGGACGAGTATGAAGAGGAACAATTGAATGGGCGAGCGAATGCGAGGCGACCGAGCAGCAATCAAATGGCGTATAGCTATGATGAAACATTGTTCGAGCAGTGGATTGGGCGAATGAATAGTTTTTTGATCGGGCATTCGAAAACAGAGCCGCAATACTTGCCATTGCCAGATCCGAATCAGCGAGGCAGGTCCGCGTTTGGAGGACAGTCGTCAGGCGGTGACTATTTTGAAGATGACGGGGGCGAAGACGCTTACGCGGATGATGGCGGCGACGGTTCAGAGTAGAGGTTGGGTCTGCCCACAGATTGCTCAGATGGACACAGATATTTCTTAGCAATTATTTCTCACATTTCCATCTGTGATAATCTGAGCAATCTGTGGGCAAAATTCTTCGTGATCCTAGTGATCTTCGTGGGCGATCTCTTTTTCGAAAGGTTTTGGCTTATTCTTCGAATGCTTCGAGTTCGCGAATGTAGCTTCTGAGCGCTTCGGAAGGTTCGATTGCGTAGGCAGTCTGGAGCAGTTTTAGGGCGCTTGGGATTTGTCCGCGACTGAGTTCGAGGCGAGCGTGTTCGTAATTGGCTGCGTAGGCGACGTCTTCGATGGTGGCTGCGATTTGGAAGGCGAGGATAGCGTCTTCGACTTGCTGAAGGCCTATGAGCGTCTGGGCTCGCATGAGATGTAATTGACCATCGCCGGGAGCGTCTTCGATAAGCGCGTCGAGGAGAGGTAGGGCGTTTTCGTAGGAATCGTTTTTCAGCTCGGCGGCGACTTGGATGCGTTGGATGATGGAGCGATCGAGCTCTACGGATTGTTGGGCTGAGCGGGTCTCGATTGCTGAAATCAGAGCAAGGGCTTCTTCGACTTGACCGGTTGAGGAGAGCGATTGCACGGTCGAGAGTAAGGTGTCGAAGTTGTCGGAGCTTTCGGCAAGTTCCGTGGCCTGGGCCAGCGAAATCACCGCTTGCGGGTAGATGCCTTTGTTGAAGAAAAGGTAAGTTAGCGAGAGGAGTGAATCGAAGGTCGCTCCTCCGAGGGAATGAGCGGTTTGAAAGTCTACGATGGCCTCGTCCCATCGTTCGAGCCGAGCGAGCAATCCTGCTCGGTTTCTCCAGTTGGATGCATCGCGGCGTCCGAAAGCGAGGACTTCGTCCGCCATGGTGATCGCTTCGGCGTAGCGTTCGAGAGCGATCAGGCACTGCAGAACGCCGAAGCGCCAGGAGTTGTTTTCCGGGCTGAAAACCAGGGCATTTCGGAATGCGGTGAGTCCGCTTTCGTAGAGCTGCTTCGATTGGTAGATGCGGCCGATCAATCCGTGGATTTGAGATTCGTTGGCTCCGAGTTCGACAGCTTTTAGGAGGACCGGGAGCGCCTGCTCGGTTTTATCGAGTTCCATGAGCGTGAAACCGAGGTTGGCGTAGGCTCGCAAAAAGCTCGGGTGTTTACGGATGGCGAGAACGTACTCGTCGACTGCCGCTTGTTTTTCATTCTCTTCATAGAGCATGCTAGCTAGAACGAAGTGAAGGGCTGCGCTTGCTTGGATACCGGATTCGTCTAAGGATTTGATGGCTTCTGCGAGATAGGCGATTGCCTCTTTTTTATCTTCGATCAGAGCCATCGTGGCTTCGTAGGCATTGTAGTTTTCAACATCCATTTGCGGTTCCGTGTATCCATTTACTCCGTACCTTCCGAGGAACCGATTCTGGAAGTCTTCTTCTTCCCAGGAAAATTCAGGGAATACCCATTGATCGAAATCGAGGGGAGCGTCTTGGCCCAAGAGATTCGCTAGCGGGGTTAGCGCGAGGGCGATGAACGTTAGGAAAAAGCGATGGAGATTCATAGGGTGTTCGAAGCTTGGCGTCTGGCGACGTGTTCGGGGTCCGCGTTGAAGACGACCGTGCGATTGATGATCGCTTTGGTCGGCCTGCCGTCGCGCATCGGTACGGAGTAGACCGATCGATTCATCGCTTCGACTACGGGTGGAACGAGTAAGGGATGCGTTGACGAAAGGACGTTCATGACTTTTACCCGGCCTTGTTCGTCGACCATTAGTTTTACGACTACACGACCCCTTAGGATGCCGGCGTCGATTAGTTGATCGGGGAACGTTTTGGGAGGGATAACGATATTTTGGATGGCTTTGTCGACGTCCGAGAAATTGGAGATTCCGAATGTCCCGGCTTGGGCGCTGCTGCTTCCCATATCGGCGTAGCTGTACCGCCACTGGATCATTTGCGATAGATCGACGGATACGTCTACGGTCGGCGCTTCTATGGCTAGCGGGGAAACGGTTGTGGGCGCTCGCGTAGGAAGGGATGCGGCTAGATTCGGTATGGACGACTGGGCCGCGGGAGCGTTGGATTCATCTTGGGATTCGATCGTTTCAAGTCGAATGCCTCCGCTATCCCCGGTTGGCATAGGAAAGGTCTGTTCTCGATGGGCGAAGGACAGAAGCAGGAGAATCGCCAGCGTGAGTACGCAAGCGGCTGCGAATGACGAGAGCCAGTCGCTGGAAGTATTCGATTTTTGGGAACGCAGGAAGTTCACTTCTTCAAGGTGGCTACGTTTACGTTTTCGACTCCGGCGGCTTTCACTTCGTCCAGAGCGGATATGAGGATCTGGGTCGTGGCCTGTCCATCGGCTTGGATTACGACTGGATGGTCAGGCGTTACAGCGAGTCGGTTTAAGGTTGGGCCGATACCGTAGAGTCCGATCTCTTCGCCACCGTAGTGTACTTTACCTTCAGCCGTAATGGCGATGTAGATACTTTGGCGATCGAGCGACTGCGATTGCTTGGAGTCGGGTTTGTTTACCTCGACCCCGGTTTCCTCGATGAATACCGATGTGACGATGAAGAAAAGGAGTAGAATGAAAACGATATCGATGAGCGGCGAAATATTGATGCCGTCGTCCGAGTTGTCATCGCTTGAGTAGGATTCGATGTTCAGCATGTTGGATTAGATTTGAAGTTCGAAAGGGCGCAGGCGGCTTCGCTTGATGCAAAGCGAATGATGAGTCGCCGCCGCCAACCTTTAAGCGCCCAAATAAGGATCAGCCCGACGATCGCAATAGACAGTCCGGTTTCGGTGGTGACAAGCGCCTCGGAGATGCCGCTGGCGATGAGGTCGATCGATTCAACGCCTTCTTTCATTCCAAGAGCCTTGAAGGTCTTTAGCATGCCGGCGACAGTGCCTAGAAGGCCTAGGAGGGGAGCGGCGGTGGCTATGATACGAACGAACTTCAGGCGTCGATCGAAGTGTTGTCGCCATTCCGCGCGTTCCTGAGTCATTGTCTCGATTTCGTACGCGGGGTTGGCTTGGTCGTGAGAAATCGACTTTGCGGAAAGTGAAGGGTGGACCGATTTCGAACGTCGAAGAAGTTCCAGGGCGAGCCTGAACAGGGCTGTGAAAAGGATGAGCGATAGCAGTATCAACGGAGGCATGACAAAGCCGCCTTGCTCCCAGATGCTTGTTAGGCCCTCGAAAAGCGGTTGGCTCACGAAGCCTTTTCTTTCATTGATACGGTTTGATTGAATCGTTCAGCGAGTGCGGTTGTTTGGATCGAAATACGCTTGGAGCGTCGATTTAGCCATGCGTGGACGAGCAAGGCGGGGATGGCAACGACTAGGCCGAATTCGGTTGTTACGAGAGCTTCCGAGATGCCTCCCGATAATGTTCGAGCATCGCCTGCTCCGTGGAGGCTGATGATTTGGAAGGTTTTGATCATGCCGGTTACGGTGCCTAGGAGGCCGAGAAGCGGGGCCACTGCAGCGGTGAGCGCTAGGAGAGAAAGTCGAGATTCGAGTCGGTCGCGGAAACTGAGAATCGCTTGGCTCATGGCGGCGGATCGAGCGTTTTCGGGGGCGTTTCGAAAGGCGAAACCTTCGGCGAAAATAGGACGTGCGTGAAGGGTCACTCCTTCAAGTTGGCGTTCGAATTCTTGCGGATCGGCAGTGTCGGCTAGGCTTGCTATCAATTCGGTTGGCGGGATACGGATCGCTCGAATTTGAAGCAATTTCAAAAGAGCGATGATCGAGGAGAGAACTCCGAATAGGGTGATCGGAATGATCCATATGCCGCCACTTCTCAGGTGGTCCGAAAATGAAGTTTGCGCATCGGCGTTGAGAAACGCCTGATCGAGCAATGGGTCGAATGGCAAGGAGACGTCATTTCCGTTGAGGCCTGCGGTTATGGCCTGCGAAGTTCCTGCAGTGCGCTGACGAAGACGAGTGATCAAGTCCTCGCCAACGACAATCAATCCGGCATCGCCCTCATTGGGATCGAAAAAGACGTAGGGCCCGATTTGCAGAGCCGTTCCGTTAACGACAACGCTTTCGGCTAGAGCTTTGGCCGAGTAGCGAGATCCGCCAATTCGATCGTCGATTCGATCGGATGCTTTTTCTGCGATGGCGAATAGAGCTTTGAGTCGATCGAGCCGAGCGGCGGGCGTATCGTCTTTGATTTGCTCTAAGGAGAGAAACGTTTCCCGGTAGTTCGGGCTCTCTATCGGGTGGAGGTTCTCCTCGAATTTCCGACGTATGTGAAGCAGGCGGTATTGAACGTCCTGTTGTTGGGAGGCGATTGCTTGAACGCGGGCCGAACGTTTTTCGACCTGATCCTTCATGCTGTCGGTCTGGAATTTCAATTGATTCCGTTCGCGTCTTAAAGCGGTCACCTCAGACTGAATACGCGAGAGTTCTTGGAGTTGCGGCTTTTGCTGCGCGGCTATTTCGGTTCTGATTTCTTCAAGGTCTTTTCGGGCCTCGTCGAGGGATTGACTCGACCAATCGATGGTCTTCGAAAACGGAGCTTCAGTTTGGCTTTGGGCAGTGTTGAAGAGCGCCGCGAGCGCGAGAAGCGATAAGGTAAGGAGCGTTCTCATTGGGCAGCCCCCTCTTTGGCGATCGATATAGGTAACTCGACCCAAGTGGCCGGAAGCTCTTCATCGCTTATATCGATAAAGGTCTGAACCGAGTCAATGAGGTCGGCTTGAGGGACCCATTCCCACTTGCCGTCTTGCATCGCGATTTCCCCAGCGAGCTGGAGCTCGTTCGATACGTAGTACCCACCGGCCAGTCCGAGGAAAACGACGTCGAAGAGGGCTTCCCGCCCATCGGGCAGTGTTTTCAATAGCGTGGATTGATGGACCTTGTTTTGAAATTCGAGCGCTGCTTCGAGGGCATCGACTGTCGATTTAACGAGCGCTTCCATTGCATCGTTCGAAAGCGTTTGAGGATCTTGGTCTAGTCCTGTCTGAATTTCTTGGAGGGGTACTCGCGCTTCTTGGAGAAGACGTTCGGGCCAGCTCTCCGAGCTTCGCATGACTTTTTCTGCAAGAGAAGGGCAAGCGGTTCGGAGGAATTCCGCGAGGGCTATTGATTCTTCTTCGTCGGAGGCTATTTCGGCGCTGCGGGTTTGGAGGTCTTCTAGGATTGGCCGGGCTAATGCGACAGCTGCTTCAAGGTTTTTCTGTTCCTCGTTCGCGAGTAGAATCAGATTCTCCATTTCTTCCTTGCGAAGGTCCCAGGCGAATTTCTCTTTGGCCGTCTGGTCTCTGTATTCCAAGGCCTGAGACAAATTTGCGCGAACGGTTTTCAGCTCGTCGACTGAATTTGTTTGGGCGTGAACGAAAAGCGGCGATAGGCAGGCGGTGATGATTGGGAGCCATCGCGCATTGGGGTGGGGGGGCAATCGTGACATAAAGAGTGTTTTACTGCGATCGGGTAGCTAGGCTTTGAAGTGTTTGTTATCTTGTTAGACTGTATATGGTCTGGGCCGGTCACATTTGAAATGCTTTTTTTGTATTTCTAATAACGTTTGGGGGAGAATCTGATTCGACGTTGTTTGAAAGCGTCGTTGGCTTTGAGTTAATTGAGAGATAGAGGTGTTGTGTTCTTTTTTGATTGCTCCGTAAGGGTTGAATGACCAGTCGGAGTAGATGGACTTTTATTTCGATTCCTACGGGGACTTGACCCTTCAACGCGCGATGGTCTCCGACCAAGTGCGGACGGATGCCTTTGCAGATGCGATTGCTGAAGTGGTAAAGGATGGCGATCGGGTTCTCGACGTGGGTACGGGAACGGGTTTACTAGCGATGTTGTCGGCTAAAGCTGGAGCGGAGAAGGTCTTCGGAATAGATCAAGCGTCTGTAGCGGAACTTGCGACAAAACTAGTCGAGCACAATGGCTTGTCGGATAAGGTGGAAATCATCAAAGGGAACGCTAAAAACCTGCAGCTTCCCGAGAAGGTGGATGTATTGGTGAGCGAATGGTTGGGTCACTTCGGATTCGTTGAAACCATGCTCGATGACGTGATCGTCGCGCGGGATAAGAATCTAAAGCCGAACGGCACGATGCTTCCTTGTGGAATAGAGCTTTTCATGGCTCCAATCAGTGTGCCGTGGATCTACGGAGAGAGTGGGCCTGGATTTTGGGATTTTCCGGTTCATGGGATTGATTACTCTCCGTTGGAGGAGATGGAGCTTAAGCAAGCGATCGCGGGGAAATCGGTTGTGCCCGTGGATGCACTACTTTCTCGAGGAGAGTCCTTGATGGCGTTCGACCTAAAGACCGTGCAGCGCGACGATCCTTGGCGAAGTGGAGACCTCGAATTCGTAATCGAAGAGGATGGTCGAATGGACGGATTCGTCGGATGGTTTACGTCAGATCTGTCTCCCGAGATAACTTTGGATACCGGGCCTGGCAGCATCCCGACGCATTGGGGTCAAACGCACTTAATGTTTCCACCGCGAGACGTGAAAAAAGGAGATGCGCTGAAGGCTCATTTCGCCCTGAATCGTCACCCCTTCGAAGAACGAAGTCTGGAGCTGAAACTTACGGTGGATGAAGAGACGATCCACTACACCGTGGGCTAGCGCATTTAAGCAGGTCCCTTTGTGCAATCAAAGATCCCCTTACCATAGAAAAGGCCAACGTTGGCCTTTTTTATGGTAGGGATTTTTCTTTAGGGGGGGGTGGAGAAGGTCTTTTGGAGTCTGGGCTTGCTAAATGCCTACATGTGATGCATGCAATGCAGGCATGAAGAAAGGGCAGTATACGGTTAGGCAAGTGCCGGCTTCGCTGGATGCGGCTTTGCGACGGAAGGCGAAGCGAAAGGGGCAGAGCCTCAATCAGGTATTGCTCGATACGCTTGCCGAGAGCGTTGGGGTGAGCGAGGAGGCTGCTCGTTATCACGATCTTGATGCGTTGGCGGGGACCTGGAAATCGGACAAGGCCTTCGACGATGCGGTGAAGGTTTTCGACAAGGTGGATCCAGAGGACTGGGCATGAACCTTTCGGTCGATACGAATGGCTATACGGCGTTCTGCAAGAACGACTCGATCGCGGTAGACGCGATGCAGAAGGCGGATCGAATCCTGCTTCCGTTGATGGTGGTCGCCGAGCTTCGGGCTGGCTTTTCAGTGGGGAGGAAAGGAGCGGAGAACGAGGCGATCCTTCAGCGATTTTTGAATTCGCCGCGCGTATCCATCGAATCTCCGGACGAGAGTACGACATTCGTTTATGCGCGCCTTTTTGGATATTTGCGCCGCAAAGGGGCGCCGATTCCGATCAACGATCTTTGGATCGCGTCGCTGACGCTTCAACACGAAGCGACGCTGCTTACTTTTGATCGGCATTTCGAGGCTCTGCCGCAAATTCCGCGATGGGGATAAAGTTTTGGCAAGGGGGGCAATGGACAACGCTCGCTTGATCCCTGGCCATGCGCAGCATGGATCAAGCGATCGGGGCAGGATTCGCGATTCTCGCGGGCATGATTTCGAATAAGCATAGCGGTTAAATCGCTATGCTAGGGCGGTCGCTAACGACAGTATCCAATGGTTAACCCGCTTCCTTTACCAAGGATGTTTTTCGACGCCAAGGTGTTTGAGAACTTCGGGAGGCGGGCCAT
>JAPKDW010000376.1 GCA_028822375.1 Opitutaceae bacterium
CGGTTGGACCCAGTCCTGGCGGCGTCGAAGCGGAAAGAGAGAATTCGGGACTCAGATGGGTGCGAACGTCCGACTGGAAGCTCTACAGTGACGGACGTCTCTTCGACATGCAAAATGATGATCGCGAAGAAACACCGATACGGGAGGGTGAGGAATCTCAAGAAGGAAGCCATGCCCGATTAATACTAGAGGCCGCTTTCAAGAATTTGGAATTTTGAGGAAATACTAGACTCTTAACCTCATAGTTTCCTCTGTATATATGAAAGTTCCTAAAACCTGTCTTATTATGAAAATTCCTAAAGCCTGTCTTATTTTGCTAATTAATTTGGTATTGTTCGGACCATTGATCGCAAATGATACTCGACCCAACATTCTATACATATTCACGGATGATCAGTCTGTTCGAACCGTGGGTTGTTATCCTCATTCATTTGATTGGGTCAAAACACCGAACATCGATCGATTGGCATCTCGGGGCGTTCGATTTGATCGGGCCTACATGGGTGCGTGGTGTTTGCCATCGCGAACAACTGCATTGACTGGTAAACATGCATTTGCTGCGGAATCCATGCGTATGGAAGGGAAGTATCCCGGCAGTGAGTACGATCCTGAGCAGCTTCCTTTTTGGCCCAAAGTGTTTAGGGAGAATGGATACACCACTGCTCAAATTGGGAAATGGCATACCGGTACCGATACCGGTTATGGGCGCGATTGGGATTTTCAGCTCGTTTGGAACCGTCCGGGTAACATCCGTAACTCTTGGAATTATTACTTTGATCAGGAGATTGAGGTTAATGGAGCGCCGCCGATCATGATCCCAGGGTATTCGACAGACAACTACACCACTTGGGCAGAAGATTTTATAACGAGGAATGCCCCTGAAACTGGAAACCAACCCTGGTACTTATGGCTTTGCTACAGCGCTACTCATGCAGATTATGAACCGGCGCATCGACACAGGAGTGAGTATGAGGATATAGAGGTGCCGGTTCCTGCGGATATTTTCCCTCCACGCCCCGGAAAACCGGACTATATGCAGGATTACATCCGCTGGAAGGAAGGCGATTCCGGTGAACCTATACGAGTCGATGGCCGCGGCAATCAGCCACCGAAACCTGGATTGTATGGGAATACGCTTACGGATTGGGTTCGCCAATATCATCAGACAGTCCTCGCATTGGATGAGGCGGTCGGTCGACTGATGAAAGTGCTCGAAGAAACCGGGCAACTCGAGAATACATTAGTCGTTTTTACCTCAGATCAGGGAATTGCGTTTGGTCAACATGGTTTTGCGGCGAAGCTCGCTCCCTATGATGCAACTATTCTGGCTCCTCTAATCATCAGTATGCCATCGAGGTACGGTTCTGGAGAAGTTGTGAAAACTGCAGTAAGCGGAGTCGATCTAATACCTACGTTTTTTAAAATGGCCAAAATTGAATTGCCTTGGGAGATGCATGGTCATGACCTGAGTCCGCTGTTGGAAGATTCTCAATATGATTGGGATCATCCGGCGATGGTCTGTTCGACACCGAGAAAGTGGGGCAGCGACCTACAGTCTTTGCCAACGGATAGGAAATCACTACTTGATGGAGCCGGTAGTGTTCCCTGGTATGTTTCAATTTCGGAGGGTGATCGTTATAAGTATGTTCGTTCAATGATTCCGGGGGACATGGAACAGCTCTATGACACGAAATCGGATCCCGAAGAGTTGACTAATTTGTATCTAAATCCTGAATACCAGGAACTTCTCAAGAGTATGAGGAAGACAACTGTGAATGAGCTGGCTAGAACCAATGCGCCGTTCTTGGATTCATTGCCTCCGGTAGGGGCTCGTTAGGTCCACTTCTTTAAATAACAACGAGTTGCGAAAAAATCAATCGTCTCTGTTATTCATTTTCCGTTTATTAATTTCCTAACCAATAATGACCCCCTCCCCGCATTGGATGATAGGAATCTGTGTTTGATTTTGTTGTCTGCGCGATCGGGGCGAACCGAAACAAAAGCCACAAGCTTATGAAAACTACGAATAGTAAAAAAATGAATCAGAAATGGTATTCCCCTGGGTTTATCATTCCTTGTGTTGCTGGCATATCTTTGTGCGTTAGCAGTCTGTCTGCTCAGGAAGAATCGGAGGAGGTTTACGAGTTGTCACCCTTTACCATTTCTGCAGATGATGTTGATGGTTATAGAGCAACAAGCACAATGGCGGGAACCAGGTTGAAATCCAATTTGAAAGACATAGGTTCCTCTATTTCCGTTGTCACCGCGCAGCTGTTTGAAGATACGGGAGCAACGGATGCAAGTACGATTCTTTCATATACAATGGGTACTGAAGTGAGTGGCGCGAATGGCAACTTCTCTGATGGTCTTGGAACCAATCAAAATGGTCGTCCTACGCAAGATCTGCAAAGACTGGATCCGGCTCAATCGCAACGAGTCCGGGGATTGGCAAGCGCCTCGCTCACGCGAAACTTCTTTCTGACTGATATCCCGTTTGATAGTTATAATACAGATCGTGTTGAAATCAGTCGAGGCGCGAACTCTATATTGTTTGGAATTGGTAGTCCAGGCGGAGTAATAAACGCGTCTACGGTCCTCGCCCATTCGGATGGTGAAGACTTCAATGAGGTGAGCTTCCGGTTGGGTGAGCGAGGCAGTCACAGAGAAACGGTAGATGTACATCGTGTTGTTGTAGATGGTCGTCTCGCTGTAAGGCTAAACCTTCTAAATAAAGATACTCGATATAAGCAAGCCCCCGCCTATGAGGAGGATCAACGAATATATCTGACCGCCGAAGCGGTCTTGTTTAATAATGAAGGAAACGAAAAAATCGGGCCTCTAAGAGCAAGGGCTTCTTATGAAAATGGGAACATAGAGGGAAATCCCCCAAGTATTCTTCCTCCTGGAGATGGCTTTAGCTCTTGGTGGGCTCTGCCTGATGCGAGTTTATTGGCTTCTGTGCCCGGGGTTAAAATTCCTTTTTATCATCCCGATGCCGGCACGGTGGATCCAAGTGCGGTTGGGGCATTTGAGGGCAGCAGAATACACCCAGAATTTGGTATTAATGGATGGGTGCCTCAGCAGACATTCGATACGCGTATAGGCTTTAGTCCGCGAAAAAACCTACCTGCTCCCGCCGAACAAGTTGGCAATTGGGGTTCGTCCGTTGTATTCGCCGATCCCTCGGGAAATAC
>JAPKDW010000080.1 GCA_028822375.1 Opitutaceae bacterium
CGCCTACTCGTGCCTTAACGCGTCGATTGGATCGAGTTCGGATGCTTTCTTAGCGGGGAATAGGCCGAAGAATATTCCGATAAGACCTGAAACTCCTAGGGAGATGAGTACGATGTCGGTTCGAATGATGGTTGTCATCCCAGCGAAGTCCGTGAGCGCTTTGCAAACGCCAAAGGACATCGCTATCCCGGTTAATCCGCCAAAGAGACTCAGCACCACGGCTTCGATCAAAAATTGCATCATTACGTCGAAACCTCGTGCTCCAACGGCAACGCGAATGCCGATTTCCCGAGTTCGCTCGGTGACCGATACCAGCATAATGTTCATGACGCCAATGCCACCAACAAACAGAGAGATCGCAGCGATCCAAGCCAGTAAGGTAGTCATGGTTTCAGTCGAAGACGTAAATGCGTCAGTTAATTCAGTCTGGGTCCTGAGGTCGAAATCATCGTCTTCGCCGTCGATCAATTTGTGCGCCATTCGAAGGGTCTGGGCGACTTCTTCCTGAGCCGCGTCCAACATGTCCATGCTTACCGCGCTGACATAGATTTGGCTGACGTACTTAGAGTCGCCCCTCAGTCGAAAGCCAGCAGTCGTAAGCGGTACAAGTACGACATCATCCTGGTCCTGGGATCCCGTAGATCCTTTGGACTTCAAGAGACCGATGATTTTGAACGGCACGGATTGTATCCGAATACTTTGACCAACGACATCGCCACCTCCGAAGAGATTGTCCCTAATTGTGGTCCCAACGACGGCGACTTTTGTTTTTGCTCGAATATCGCGTTCCGTGAAAAAGATTCCTTCTTCCAGATCCCAACTCTTGATTATCGTATAATCCGGAGAAACTCCCATGACCGAAGAAGACCAATTCGTGCCTCCGCCAATGATCTGTCCATTGACGTTCACTATGCCCGATACAGCCATCACCAAATTACACTGTTCGCGTATCGTCTGCTCGTCTTTCATCAAGAGCGTTCGCGAACTTCCGAATCCCCGACGCACTCCGCCTGCCGAGTTCGAGGAAGAGCGGACCATGATCAAGTTTGTACCGAGAGAGTTGATACGCTCTTCAATACCTTGCTTCGTACCCTCTCCAATCGCGACCATCACGATAACCGCTCCGACGCCGATGATGATGCCGAGCATCGTCAAAATACTACGCGTCCTGTTTTTCAGGAGGCTGCTCTGGGCGATGTTGAGAAGTTTAAAGATTTTCATATTCCAATTACCCCAGAAAACTTTTCCAATTCGAGTTTCGCATCCCGCTGTTCTTCAATCAACGTATCGCGAACAATCAGGCCATCGCTCATCTCGACGCAACGCTTGGTAAACATGGCGATGTTTGGCTCGTGAGTTACGAGCACGATCGTGATTCCTTGTTGATTCAATTCTTGGAAAAGGCCCATGAGATCGAGCGATGTTTTCGAATCCAAGTTTCCAGTCGGCTCATCAGCTAAAATCAGAGCAGGATCGTTTACGAGCGATCGAGCAATCGCTACCCGCTGCTGCTGGCCACCCGATAATTGCTGGGTCTGGTGTCCCATGCGATTCGCTAAACCTACGCGTTTTAGACATTCGGTTGCCTTGTCTCTCGACTTGATCTTCGACTTTTTCCGTTGGTAGACCAGCGGTAGCTCGACATTTTCCAACGCAGATGTCCGAGACAGCAAATTGAAACCTTGAAACACAAAGCCGATTTTTTCGTTACGGATATCGGCAAGTTCGTTTCGCGACAATCCACCCACTTTAACTCCATCCAATTCATATGAGCCCTCGGTTGGGCGATC
The DNA here is from genome assembly GCA_028822375.1 of Opitutaceae bacterium. Classification (GTDB taxonomy): domain Bacteria; phylum Verrucomicrobiota; class Verrucomicrobiia; order Opitutales; family Opitutaceae; genus Pelagisphaera. The sequence continues at coordinate 1,791 of JAPKDW010000080.1, forward strand.
GAGACAGCCGAGGATGTTCATGAACGTTGATTTACCGGATCCGGAGGCGCCCATGATGCTGACGAATTCTCCTGGCCCAATTGTCAGGTTCACTCCCCGTAGGGCGTGCACCGGCTCCTCTAGCGGATAGGTCTTCGTCAGGTCGAAGGTTTGGATGACTTCTGGCATAGTATAAACTCCGAAATTTAATCTAGAAACGTCCTCGACCGCCGCCGCCTATTCCGCCAGGGCCTCCTCGACCACGACCAAAGTCTGGCTGAGGATTCGTTGAAGGCGTGAGGACTTTGGAAATGATCTCAAGACCCTCTAATTCTTGGTCCTCCTGGATGGCAGTGACCTCCGTTACCAAGCCGTCGCTTACTCCGGTTCTGACGGGCATAAACTGCAATTCCTTGTTTTCGTCCAAATACCAAATCGCAGCGATGCTGCGTCGACCGCCTGCTCCGCCGCCACCGCCTCCTCCGGGACCGCCAAAACCGCCTCCGCCTTCGCCGCGTTGACGACCTCCGCCGCCACCTTCACCACGTTGACGGCCTCCGCCTCCAGTGCCGCCTCCTTGACGAACTTCGCCTCCAGCGCCACTAGCCGCGCTGCGTTGAGCAAGCGCTTCTTCACGACGTGTTTGCATCTTGGCGATCATATCGTCGTTCATCTTGATACTAAGAGCAGATGCGGGAACGGATACGACGTCTTCTACTTCCTCCACGATGAAATCGAGGGTTGCGGTCATTCCTGGCAAGAGCGAGCGTCGTTGATTTTCGGTTTCCACGACAACCGTATAATTGACGACATTTTGGACAACTTGAGGTTGTAGTCGGATCTCGGTTACGAGGCCTGAGAAATTTCGCTCAGGATAGGCCGCCACTGTAAAACGAACTTCTTGACCCTCTTTGATTTGTCCAATGTCGCTCTCGTCCACATTCGCCAGGATTTCCATCAAGGAAAGATCCTCTGCGATGATGAATAGTCGAGGCGTGTTGAAACTCGTCGCAACGGTCTGACCTTTTTCGACATTGCGATCGATTACGACTCCGCTAATCGGAGCTCGAATTTCGGAAAAACTCCGGCTTCGTTCGATCCTCTCCAAAGAGGCTTCCGCGCTCATGACGTTAGCTTGAGCCGTTTCGAGAGCGATTTCGTAGCCCAGGAAATCCTTTCCCGAAAGAAATCCTTTTTCGTTTACGGGCTTGAAGCGATCGTAGTCGACTTGGGCCTTTCTGAGACTTGCCTTTTGGCGCATTAGGTCCGCTTCGGAGCTTCTCACCTGAGCATTCAGCACAGAAGGATCGATCTGAGCGATCAATTGACCCGCTTCAACGATGTCATTGAAGTCCGCATACACTTCATCAATCGTACCGGAGACCTGAGAACCGATTTCCACCAATTCTCGAGCGGCCAAGGTTCCCGTGGAAGACACCATATTCTGAATCGTCTTTCTCTCGATCTTGGAGAAATTGTATACGGGAGCGTTCGGATCGATCTTCTCCTGATTCCCGAAGTAATGATAAGCGCCGTAGCCGGCCGCTCCTAGTACTAATAAGGTTAGAATGAATTTCGTTTTCATATCAAATTACTCTAGTTCGAGAATTTTCGCGTTAAGCTGGTCAAGTAGGAAGGTCTCGATCGTCCCATCCTGAAAGGCGATATCGAGTCGGTTTACAAATAGATCGAATCGAGATTCCACTACGGAAACTGCAGCATCGAGCCTTGTGGATAGAAGCGTAGTCACATCAAGAAGCGTCGCCGCGCCTGCATCATACCGGGCTTGCTCTGCCTCTAGGGCAATCTCAGCGGAGCTCAGTTGTTCTTGAGAAGCGTTGAGCTGCAACTTGGTCGAGTTGAAATTCAGCAAGGCCAATCGGAAATCCGTTTCCGCTGCCTGCTTGAGATCCTCCATATCGATTTCTTCCTGATCGCGCTGCAGTTTGGCCCGCACGACATTGGTCTCGGTACGCCGCCGATCGAAGATAGGAAGCGAAACCGAAATGCCTGCCGAAGCATCCGGCTGGTTTTCGAAGAACTGCGTGCCGAAGTTTCCAAATTGATTATTGCTCGAATAGCTCGTGCGAAGATTCGCCGATGCGCTGACCGATACTTTGCGACCCGACTCCGCGACGCGGATTCCTTGCTTGGCTGCATTCAAGCGAAATTGTTGGGCCAATAGATCGGGACGATCGAAAATGCGGCTCAGCGATTCCGGGACATTCGGCTCTCCAATATTCTCAGGTTGCAGCCATTCGCCATCGCCGAGGTTGAGCGTGATCTCAGTTGCCGGCGGGATAAGCAAAAGATCCTTTAGGAGATACAGACTGGCCTCGTACCCTCGCCTAGACACCGCCAAACGACGCTCGCTATCCGCGACCAAGGCTCGCTGCCTTTGAACATCCGCGAAGATTCGAATCTCGTTTTCGTAGTTCACTTGAATGCTCTCGAGATTCTCCATGCGGGTACCCAATTCCTCCGTTTCGATATCGATTTGCTTCAATCGTAAATCAGCTTCCAAGTACCGAGCTACCGCCTGAAAGAGTATTGACTGCTTTGAACGATCGAAGTCCTTCTGACTCGCTTCCAAGCTCGCCTTAGCTTGTTCGAGCGATGCGACTAACTCGTCGCCTTGATACAGCGAAATCGATGAGCTCAAACCCGCATTGGCGGAATCCGAAAGGTCTCCGGATTCCCAAACGGGACTTCGGCTATCGCCCGCATAACGTATGGTGCCACCCGCAGAAGCTGTGAGGTTCGGCCCAAAACCGGCCTTCTCGGCAACCACCGTGTTTTCGCGCAGTTGGACTTGAATCTCCGATCGCTTCAGCGACAGATTGCGATTCAGCGCCAGCGAAATGACTTCCGGCAAAGATAAGTCGCGAGGAGAAGATTGAGTTTGAGCAAAGCCAGGTGAACCTATTGCGAGGACAAGAGTGAATACAAGTGGGATGCGTTTCATTAGTTAAAAACCGTATTGAAGATATGCGGTACCTAGCAGACAACGCCGCCTTTATTAAGAAGGTTTCACAAAAGTCTCATAAGTTTAAATCGGGAGATTGGCAGGCGATTGGTAGGGTTGCCTGTCCCTAGGCAGCCGCATCGGTCGAAGAAGCTTCCACTGCGAGTCGGGACGCCTCGCGCCACCTCGAAAACAACCAACAAGGTGGAACGTGGCGTCTCGACGCGTTTGCATAGCTATCTCTCAACGGCGAGTCGGGACGCCTCGCGCCCCCTTTTTCAACCTTCAACCTTCATCCTTATCTCCCCCTTACCTCTCCACCGTCATTACGCCGCGCATGATGATCCAGTGACCTGGGAAGCTGCAGATATAAGGATACTCGCCTGGTTTCGTCGGCGCAATGAAGCGAAGCGTTTCGCTCGTATCGGGGTCGAGGAGTTTGGTATGAAACAATACCTGAGGCATGTCCGGAACGAAATGCTTGCCAAGACCATCGGGGCTGGCCGCCATCAGATTGCCAGCCATGCCTACGTCGGCGGCGGCGCCTGGCTCTACGATCACGAGATTGTGAGGCGTCGCGGTCGGATTTTCTAATGTCAGCCTCACTGGCTTGCCGGCTTTCACAGTGAATTCCGTAACCGTAAAGAGCATACGCTCGGGCACGCAGGATATGTCGACCTTCACGAGTCCTTTTTGAGAATCGAATGAGGCTTCGTTAGCGTTACCCACCGAAGCCCCGGCTTTTAGACTCGAGCCCTTTGTGAATGCCTCCAGGAAAGGCCCGACTTCTGGATACTGCGCTTCGTTCCCTTTCCAGTGACGTGATAGCTTTTCCGAACCCAAGGACGTGGCGATCGCATACTTAAGGTGTGTTTCAGCTGGGTGTTTGGTTGCTTCGATAGCCGCGTCGAGGGCTTCGGAGGTCCCCACGTAGCTCGCGGCAATCGCTGCTTCCATTCGCACGAGACCACTACCATCGCCAGCGCATTCAAGCAGCATATCCGCTCCGTCCTCGAAGTGATCCGCCCAATACCGCAGCTGACGCGTGCCGGCCGCTCGAGCCAAGTGATTGTCGGACTCTAGCAGTTCTTTCAAAAGACCGGTATTAACCGCATCGATACCACGGTAGAGCCAAATCGCCTCAAGCTGATGGTGACGGTGCCGCGGATCGGAAACATCCAGTTTCGAAACCCAACGATCGAGCGCCTTCTTAACGCTTGCGAAGTTGCGATCGCGCAGTTCGCGTTTCGCCCAATACCGATACCGGTATTCGGGACGCTTCAGGATATCCAACAGTTTCGGAATCGATGCGCCGGCGATTTTCGGTGGATCTTGCAGGGTCGCTCCTTTTGGAACAATACGCCAAATCCGACCTGACTTACGGTCTCGCCGCTCGTCCCGCAATGAATACTGGGCGTGTCCTTTTATCGGGTTGTACCAATCGCACACATACAATGCGCCACGTGGGCCGAAACGAATGTCGACTGGGATGAAACTCAGGTTGGTGGAGAAGATTAGATCGCTTTGATATTCCTCGACGAAGCTGTCTTCCCTTTCGATCCACTTGTGAATTTCGATTCGATTATTGGGTTTGTATCGAGCCTTTATGAAACCACCTTGAAGTTCCTCGGGCCAGAAATCGAAATCGACGAATTCTTGTCCGCAGGTGCCCGAGTAAGCCTGCATTCCCGTAGCTTTGGGATGTTGCTCGGGATACGGCGGATTCGTAGCATGGAAAGCCGTAGCGAAAATCGGATGGCTTGCCACATGGTTGCCCCAATCATCATAGGTCACCCCCCAAGGGTTCGTATTTGGATAGGCACCAAAGGTCGTTAAGCGGTGAGTCGAAGGCCGATAGCGAAACCAAGCGCTATTCTTCGCTCGGATTGGTCCGTAAACGGTTTCAACCTGACTGTTGTGGAAAATCGATTCTCGAAACAGTAGATCGCCATCAGGCGTCCAGGTAAAATCATGCAATGCGTGATGCGAATCCTCGGTTCCAAATCCAGTGAAAATCTTCCGGCGAAAATCCGCTTTCCCGTCGCCGTCCGTGTCTTTGATGAAAACGAGATCCGGTTCTTCCGAAACATAGACCCCTCCGTTACCTAGGACGAAACTGAGCGGAATGTGTAGGTCATCGGCAAATACGGTGCTTTTATCGGCTTTTCCATCACCGTCCGTATCTTCGAGAATGACCAGTTTATCGCTGGGCGCTTGACCAGGATAAACGTGCGGATAGGTCGTGGAGCAGCTTACCCATAAACGCCCTTCCGCGTCCCAGCGCATTTGAATAGGGCAAGCGATATCCGGGAACTCCTCTTCGGAAGCGAAGAGATTAACATCGAAACGCGGATCGATTTGAAACGCATCCAATTCGTCTTTTGGGCTCAGGTATATGTTGGCCCCGCGAGCTTCGTGTGTCTTGGGCAATTCAGGGACGTTTGAATCGTCAATCGCTTCCGGTACGTTTTTGCCGGCTGCCAAGTCCCAAATTCGCTGATCCCGGTTGGCGACCATTATGTCGAAATTCCGCATAGCCGGAAGGAAATCGAGGTAACCATAGCTCTTGTTTCGACCTCCCGTGTAGTAAAACGAATTGAGCGGGCGATAGCGATAGAAGAACTGTTCGTTCTTTTCTACGACTGTTGCTCGTATCCGTTCATTCACTTCAGGAGCGAGCTCTTCGCCAAAGGCTTTTTCTAGTAGCGTTTTCCCAAACACGCGATACCCCTCGTCTAACATGTGAGCTCCGTTAAAAGTCAGATCCGTCTTCGGGTCGGACATTGCGTACTGGGTCGCTTCGAATACGTCTACGAAGCCAACGTTTTCCGCGTCCGCGACCTCCTTCATCGCCTTCGTGTAGGCTCCCAATTGCGGGTTGTTCAAATCCGCAGCCTTAACGCCTTCGACGTTTTCGTTGGCGACTGGCGAAACCAAAACTAATCGAGGTCCTGATTCCCCATTGTATGCCTGGGACTTGGTGTGGCGTAGGAACTTTTGGAGACGTTTCTTGAAATCCGGAATCGCTTCGACTCCGGCGAATGATTCGTTGAATCCGAAGGCTGCGAAAATCACGTCTGCCTTTTGCGTGGTCAGGTGCTGGTCGATGTCTCCAAAGTTGTCGGGTCTCGGCTGCAAATCAACCTCGTCGGCCGCCCATGCCAAGGTGCGGACGCTAGCCTGCGCATTGGGGTTCGTTTGATGGATAAGCGATTCGAAATAGCCGAACTGACGGTCCCGATCGAATAGCGTGTTTCCAATGAGGGCAATGCGATCCCCGTTTTTCAGTTTTAACGGAAGCGATGTAGCAACCGGTGTTGTTGCTTTTGCTCGTCGAGCGCTATCGCCAAAAATCGCGTATTGCTGCAGCGCTGGATCTTTCTCGGGCTCCTTGTTTCCAGTCTGTATGCTCTTTGCATCTTTAACTTTTTTATTCGAAGTTTTCTTGGCGGCGACGGCAGCCTTTTCGCTTTTGACTTTATCCTTAGCCGCTTTCTTCGATTGAGCCATTACTGCGTGCATGTCGTGCCCCATGACTGGGTGAATTGCGACCTCAGCTTTGGGAACAGAACGGCCAGCAGCCCAATGAATACCATTGATGAAGAGGCGTACGAAATCAGGGTTCTCGAATGTTTTAACGTGCCCGAGCATCGAAGTGAATACACGTCCGCCCCACTGGTTCTTCCAAGTCCATACGGCTGGTTGGGTCATTGTCTCCGTCAGCTGATGCGTTCCGAACGCATTGCTGACTTCGCCAACTTTTTTCGATTTGCCGGTGCCTTCCAAAAGCACAACAGCATCGTCAGGCAATTCCGCAAGATAGAGGGTCCCTCCAGCGGTTTGAGGTGTCTTGAAATTCACATTACGCAAAACCGGATGCTTGGCTCCTTTCGGGCGTTCGACCTCCGTGGCGCCTTGCAGGTGGATGAAATACTTTGAGCCTAATGCATCCCGTCCGAATCCATCGTTCCATTTTTCGAGAGGATGTCCACTCGGGTAGGCGAATGCGTGCGTACTGGTTCGAAAACCAACCACCGGTTTGCCGGATTTTAGATAGCGTTCGATGTAGCCCAATTGATCCTCGGGAAGCGTTAAAAAACGCATGAAGAAAATAGCTATGTCCGCGTCCTCGAGAATTTCCAATCCAGGTAGCCCTTTCTCGCTTTTTTCGGGATCCTCGTGAGACATGACGAGCGTTGTCTTAAACCCGAAATTAGCTTCGAGCTGCTCCGCCAAGCCCGGCATCGTGCGCTGAGGACTGTAGTGCTCCGTGCCAATAACGAATACAGCATGAGGTCTGTCGTCTTGGGCGAAGGAGCTCCTAGTGGACGCGGCAACCACCACCACTGTTGCGATCATCAAGAAATGGAATAAATTTAAAAACCTCATATGGAAAAATGGATAGGTTGTGACAAAAGAGTCATTCGGGACCAGCGTTGCTTGTAAATGGATTTAGGAGTGTTGCCCACGAATCGCACGAATTTTCACGAATGCCTTCAACTCTCTCAGAGACTACTAAATAAGTCAGTGTAGGAGCGGGTTTATCCCGCGATTTTCCATTTTTATGGTAAAGACTCGTATTATCGCGGGGTAAACCCGCTCCTACATTTAGGCAGCGGAGCAATTTTCGATTAATTCAACATCCTTACATAGGCAATCTGTGGGCAAAAATCATTCATCAAAATCTAGACCAGACCCCAATGGGCGAGTCCCCAAATGAAAAACGAGCAGAGAAAAATGCCAAGCCCTAGCGATGCAAGTACGGACCGACGTTTCTCCTTGAGTCGATAGCCCATGTACAAGGAACTCATCACGAGGAGGATCACTCCAATGCTCAGCGCATCGATACTAATACTCCAAAGGATTGTTGGTAGCCAATCGCGTTTCGATTCCTTTTCTCGCCAAATCGGACGTACTCCGGAAAACGTATGCAGGTTGCCAAGCATTTGCCCGAAATTGCCTTCAACGTGGGTGACTTTCGCGACCTTGGTTTCCAAGTTGACGTTAACGAACGTCCGCTCGTCTGGGCGCATGACGACGAATGTGAATTGACCGGGCTTTGGGGCGCCTTGAAAGAGCGCTTCTCCCGTTAGGTCCAGCTGATCCATCAGGTGCCGGGCCTTCGTTATTTGATCGCCGGCATTCATCATCTCGACGGGTTTGTCCACTGAGTTTCGTTGTGGCTTACCATGAAACCATCCCGGGTGATTCAAGAAGAGTCCCGATATGCAGAATATCCAGAGGAACAAGAAGAAAAATAGACCCAAGTAGATATGGATCTTTTTGTTCCATTTTTCAATTACGGCAGAGTTCGTCTTCATTAGGCAATGAGTGCGTAAAGGATTACAACAAAGGCAAGAGCGCCAGAACCGAGCGCGACTAGACCGGCTTTCCGTTCAGCTCTGAGAACAGTCCACATGTAGATTCCCGATAGCGTGAGAAAAAGCGCGATATAGACCGTTCCGTCCGCAACCCATCCCCACGCTTTCGAGAAGATCCATGTCGGGTGTTTGTGAGGACCTGGGTTAAGGTGCAAGTACCTCAACGTATCGATAAACCCAAACGAACGGTTAGCAATCAACGCTTCCTTTTTCTCGATATCGACAGTGACGAATTTTACGTTTCCGGGCTTGGAAATATTGATCGTCGTTTTGCCGTTTCGAAATTTCCCTCGACCAAAGACTTCCCCCGTGAAATTCAATTGATCGAGCACATCGGCGACAAGCGCTTCGCCTTCCAGTCCTTCTCGCACCTCAATCGGTACCGTCGTTTTGCTTTCTACGGGACTTGGTTTCATCCCATGGTTTAGTAGAATCGTGCTCACTGCGAAAATCAAAAGAAATGGACTGACGATCAACCCTAAATAGAGATGCAGCTCGCGGTTCCAGTGATAGAAGCGTTTTGGTTTTCGAGGGGATGGATCCATGGGCTGATTTTGAATGTGGGAGAAAACCGAATACGGTTTATTAAAGTTTCGCGCGAGTTGGAACTTTGAATCCCCGATTGTTTTCATCCTTCATTAGCGCGTTAGCTCTGCCAGCAAATTTGCCGGTATGCTTTTCGGCTTTCGTGTCGAATTCCAACCACGGACCAACTGTGTACTCTTCGCCGTCTTTGGCCATTTCTGCTCCATCAGCCATCAAATCATGCAATTTCCCAAAGTGTTCATTAGCATCCTCGTTATCGCCAAATCGCCCTGCCTTCTTGTTGAAGGGAACCGATTTTCCTAGTCGATATGAATTATTCATCAAGTGCCCGAGGACGCAGCCGTAGTGGGCATCCGCGACATCGCCGTTTGCCATCGAGGGATCGCCTGCTCGACAGGCCGCGATAAAGGCGGCCCAATTGCCACCGGGCGTTACATTGCCAGGTTCGATGTCGATCTTTTCGCCGGTTGAGCTTCCTTTAGCATAATACAAATCGCGGACTATTTTCCCGCCGTCTTCGAAATAATACTCGTTCTCCACTTGGCGTTCATAACCTTCGTAGTCAACGTTTCGTACATTGAAAAACGCGTACTGTCCATTTGGATACTGAGCGATTCCGAACATCGTGTTGGGCGTTTCGCCCTGATCTTTCCATTGGAAACGTCCTCCGATCGCCATCGCCCTGACCGGATGAGTCTGGTCCTTGTCGATTGCCCAACGAGCAACGTCCAATTGGTGAGTGCCTTGGTTGTTCATCTCCCCATTTCCGGTTCGCCAAAACCAATGCCAATTGTAGTGGGCGAGGTTCGCGCTATAGGAATCGATGATGGCAGGTCCTTTCCATAGGTTCCAATCGAGGTTCCTGGGAGCAGTGCCGGGCGATTTGAAGCCAATGCCTTGGCGCGGCTTACATGCATATCCGTAAGAAATTTTGAGTTTTCCGAAATGTCCTGCATGAATCATTTCGGTCAATCCGGCGATCTTTTCATCGCTGCGTCGCTGAGTTCCGTGTTGCACGACGACACCGTATTTCTTTTGAGCCTCCATGGCGATGCGGCCTTCGGAAATATCGTGGCTCATTGGTTTCTCGACGTAGACGTGCTTCCCCGCTTGCGCTCCCCAGATAGTCATCAACGAATGCCAGTGGTTTGGAGTGGCGATTGAGATCGCATCGAGATTTTTGTCTTCGAGGGCCTTGCGAATATCGCTCAAGCCTTTTGTAGTGAATCGTCCCTGCGTCTTCGTTTGAAGATCCTTTAGGCGAGCAGCTAATACATCTTTGTCCGGATCGACCAAGTAGGCGATTTCGACATTGGCTTGTTTAAGCCAACCAGCGATGTGGCTTTTGCCGCGGCCATTCAATCCGACAACGGCGATGCGGAGACGGTCATTAGCGCCGAAGACTTTACCGGATGACTGAGTACCGGCTAAAAGTAGCGATGCGCCAGCGATCGATGTGTCTTGCAAAAAACGACGACGGGAAATGTAGGACATAATTGGGGGGATATATTAGGGGTTGATGACACGCGGTGTAAGGCGAAGATTGTGATCCCTCGGACGTTTCAGTCGAGTGAATAGCGTTCAATCTCGCGAGAACTGATTGCTGTTATCTGAGTATGTCCAATATGGCCAAGAATTGAACATTCTCTGGAGCTTGTTTTAATAAGTCAGTGTAGGAGCGGGTTTACCCCGCGATATTGCGATCCAAATAGAACGAACGAGACATCGCGGGGTAAACCCGCTCCTACATTGATTTTGTAGAGGTGCTCTTAGGGTTGTTTCTCGTACACCCTACAATTGATTTCCTCGGATAGATCGGTTTATTTACCTTGGCTCGACGAGGGATCCTAGCGTAGCGATGATGTATCTTGCTCATCGGACCCGCTGAGCGGGTTCTAAAAGTCTCGCTGCGCGAGCCCCAAAGGACGCCTCGACCAGTTGGGGAAATAAGGTTTCCTGAACTGGCTCTAAAACGCTCTCTCTTCATTAGATTGACGAGCATGGGCGAGGCCTACGGACTCAATCGTACTGTCTTATCTATTCTTAAGGCTCGACGCCGATCGTCTTGAACGCGAATCTAGATGCGCCCCATGAAAATAGATCACCTCTCAATTTTTGCCCTATCACTCGCAACATTGTTCCTCGCTTCCTGTAGTAGCGGTCCTAGCCCTTCCATTCTAGAGGACGCGGAATCGATCACTCTGAAGCAAGGCTCGCAAACAATCTTACGCTACAATAAAAGCCTCCAGAAAGCTCCGATCGGGATTGATCCGATAAATGAGCGTAGCGGTTACATCCATCCGGTTTTTTCACCGACAGGTAAGATCGCAACGGGCGATTTTTCCGAAGACCATCCACACCAGCACGGCTTGTTCATGGCTTGGACCAACACGACCTATCGAGGGCATTTTGTCGATTTTTGGAATCCCAAGGAAAAGGTTGGGCGTGTGGAATTTGGCGAGACTATCGAAACTAACGAGAGCAAGGACAGCGTTTCTTTTACGGTGAAACACCGACACATAGCGATCGTCGAAGGCGTCGAGGAACCGGTTTTGAACGAGACCTGGACCGTGACTGCTCATCAAACCCAAGGAGAACATTTTTTATTCGACGTCAAAAGCGCTCAACAATTGGTCGGCGATGACCCGCTTATTCTCAACGAATATCGCTACGGCGGCATGGCTTTGCGAGGCAGCAATGAATGGACCAAGATTCCAGCCAATCCTAATGGTACTTGCGATTTCTTGACGAGCGAAGGTCACGAAAGGATCGATGCCAATCACACGAAAACGCGTTGGGTTCGAATGAGTGGCATAATCGATGGCGAGCCGACTTCGATAACGGTTCTGAATCATCCTGGTAACTTTCGTTCGCCGCAGACCGCTCGAATTCACCCGAAGATGCCCTACTTCGTTTTCTCTCCGATGGTCGAAGGGCCCTTTTCTATTCAGCCTGGCGAAACCTACACTTCGCTCTATCGTTATCTAGTCACCGCAAACCTGCCAGATCCGAAGTGGCTCAACGAGCAGTGGCAAGAATTCGCTGAGTCAATAGATCCATAAATACGTCCAAAAAAACCAAATTTTCGATAATGCAAACTATGCGCTGCAAACGCCCCCTTCTCTTCCTAAAACGTTCCTGTGTAAGTCCTTTGGTGGCGGCTACCCTATTGATCGCTGTTTCGCCGATCGATTTGTCGGCCGCCGAGAGCGAAAAGCCGAACATCCTCTACATTACGATAGACGATATGAACGATTGGGTCGGCTGCCTTGATGGTCACCCGCAGGTCAAGACTCCCAATATCGATCGACTGGCCAAGCGAGGCCTCCTCTTCACTAACGCCCATTGCGTCGTGCCAGCCTGCAGCGGTTCGCGAGCCGCTAACTGGACGGGCCTCCTCCCTATTCACAATGGTGTCTATGGGAACGGCCAGAAGCTCGAATCGACTATGCCTGACGCTCAGCTGCTTCCGCTGGACCTCCAGGCCCAAGGTTACTACACGATGGGAACCGGAAAGCTGCTTCACGGTAAGAGCAATCGCATGCTAGATGAAAGCGGCCCGGTCTTTAACAAATGGCGGCCTATACTTGATGAAGAGCTGAAAATCACCAAAGCGGAACTGAACGCCGGCGGGCCTTACGTTAAGCACGAGATTCCTCGCTTGGGAATTACGATGCCGCTCAACGAAATGCCGCGCGATAGGAACCGCGGTTCATCGACAATCGATTCCTTCGATTGGGGAGTCATTGATCGTCCAGAGTCGGAATGGACCGATACGCAATGCGCCGATTGGGCAGTCGAAAAATTGGGTCAGACCTATGACAAGCCATTCATGCTAGGGGTCGGTTTCTACCGTCCGCACCAACCGCTTTGGGCTCCGAAAAAGTATCACGATATGTATCCGCCAGAATCGATTATTCTGCCGGAAGTTCTAGAAAGCGACCTTGATGACCTTTCGCAAACCGCCCAAGACCTCGGACGTTACGCCCTCACAAGCGGCGCTCACGATACGACCGTAGAGAACGGACAATGGCGCAGCGCGGTCAGCGCCTATCTTGCTTGTATTTCCTTTGTGGATGCGCAACTGGGCAAAGTGCTCGACGCTTTGGATGCATCGCCGCACGCCGACAATACGATGGTCGTGCTCTGGGCTGATCATGGATGGCAATTAGGCGAAAAGGAACACTGGGGCAAGTTCACCGCTTGGGAACGATCGACTCGCGTGCCTCTAATTCTCACTCCTCCTAAAAATGCTCGACCGAAAGGCTTCAAGCCCAACACGCGTAGTCACAAGACAGTGTCCCTGCTCGACGTGTATCCTACTGTTATCGATGTCCTTGGATTGAGCAAGCGCACCGACCTCGATGGGCATTCGCTCGTTCCGCTGCTTTCCGATCCCAAAGCAGAGTGGAAGCATCTCTCGATGTCGACTGTCGGACGCGGTACCCATACAGTCCGCCATTCACGGTGGCGGTACACGCGCTACTTCGACGGTTCTCAGGAACTCTACGATCACAAAAACGATCCAAACGAGTGGACCAATCTTATTGGAGACCCCGAACACGCCAACCTCGTCCGCTGGTTATCCAAACGGATTCCCGAAGATAAAAACTATAGTAATTTCGTCCGCTATGGTGATTTCAAGGCTGTCATTCCTAGCGACGGTTCGCCTCTGATGCTTTACGGACCCAAGGTGGACATGTTTGCGGAATCGAAAGACGTTTCTAAAAACTATCCCAAGATCGCCTCGCATATAAAAACATACCTATCAAGAAATCCAAATGCTCCGAAACACCTTAATTTGGATACGCTCTAAATTTTTTGAAATCGATTGAACCACAAATTACACAGATATTCACAGATGAAATAATAAGCGCTGTTTCTTGATCCGTGTTATCCGTGTTTCGAGCGCAGCGACACATTCAATCTGTGATTGGAAACTATTCGCATCTTCATGAAAACTGCATTCGCTACTTTCTTCTTCTTCGCTACTTCGCTTTTCGCAGCAGACTCTAAACCCAACGTCATCCTGATATTGGCTGACGATCTCGGCATCGAAGCTTTAGGCTGTTATGGTGGCACTTCTTACAATACGCCAAATCTGGATCGGCTTGCAGCCGAGGGCATCCGTTTCGACGACGCGCATGCCGTGCCCTTGTGCACCCCTACCCGCGTTTCCTTAATGACTGGCAAGTACGGTTTTCGAAACTGGCTAGCTTTTGGAATCCTCGATCCCGAAG
>JAPKDW010000377.1 GCA_028822375.1 Opitutaceae bacterium
GGGTGGTTTTTAGACGATTTCAGTTAAGTTGACGCCAATGCGCTCAGCGGGATCAATCAGCTTAAAAAAAGAGGAAATGAACGCTCGGAGATCGGTCGCTACCCTTTGAATACATGGGAGCTTCCCCCGGGGATGTTTTATTCCTTATTATCAGAAGAGGGAACCTTGTTCATCTTTTCGGTTTTGGTCTTGCTCATATTCCTCATCTATCGCGTTTGCATCGTCTCTAGTCGCTGTCGTAGCCAATTCATCGCACCGGTTGTTATATAAATTGTCCGCATGTCCTTTCACCCAATTGAAAGTGATGTCGTGGCGCTTCTCTAGATCTAGCATTCGCTTCCAAAGGTCCTGATTCTTTGCGAATCCTCCGCTTTTTTTCTTCCAGCTATTTGCCTGCCATTGCAGCGCCCAGCCTAGGCTCATCGAATTAATCAAATACTTAGAATCAGAATACAAAGCGACTGAGCACCTATCCTTTAAAAGGTTCAATGCCTCGATCGCCGCGAGCACTTCCATGCGATTGTTAGTGGTCAAACGGAATCCCTTTGAGATTTCTTGCTTGCTAGATCCGAACAAGAGGACCGCTCCATAACCTCCAGGGCCAGGAGGAGCGCTGCAGGCTCCGTCTGTATAAATTTCAACTTCCTTCATTTCAGTTTTAGCTTACATCCCAAAGCTCATTGAGCAACTGCTGTCCTGTTAGCGAATTGAGTTTTCGGTTGGAATCAATGAGTTGCGCAAAGCCGAGGCCGCTTTTAGCGGGTCTGATATTTGGGTAACCTACCGGGTCACGCCGTAGCTGGCGAAGGCGACCCCCCCCCGGTTTATCGGTTACCGATGTCTCCGGTCCGCACCGTATTTTCCTTGTCTGGCGTGTTTCGTGGTGAAGCGTAGGCTGGTTATTTCTTCTTCGCCGACAGCGGCTTGTCGGCGACGTAGATCATGTAGGCTCCACGCTTAGAGGATGCGTAGACTTTGGCCGGGACCGCTTGAACCGTAAAGCCGACCTTCCTCAGCATTTTTTCAATCGCGACATCAGCGCACGCGAACCAAATCGCCGCACGGCCGCCAGGGCGCAGGGCATTAAAGATATCTTGTATCCCGAGTTTCTCATAAAGCTGATGGTTTTCAACCTTCACCATGGCGGTAGTGTTGTTGTCGATATCGAGCGCGATAACATCATAAGGCGTCTCTACTGAGCGCGAGATCACGGCCCGGACGTCTTCCTCAAGCACTTCAACGCGCGGGTCTTTGAGCGCCTCGCCGTTGAGGTCGGCCATAAACGTACGGTTCCACTCCACAATCTCCGGAAACAACTCCACGACGTGCACCGTCGCCTTTGGCCCGGTCGCTTGCAGGACACTCTCCAAGGTGAAACCCAAACCGAGTCCGCCGATCAGTACCTTAGGTTGTAGATCGTTCGCCGAGTGACGCTCGCAACCCAGGGTGCCGAGCTTGATCTCGGAAGTAGCCACCAAGGAATGCATGAGCGGCTGTCCGTTCACCCGGATACAAAAGCTGCCGTCATGTTCGACGAGCGTCATACGCGCTCCGTTGGGCGTTGTGGTATCGGCGAGCGTTACATGTGGCTTCATCGGAAAACAGCACAGACTAGTCAATCGACGTTGGCAAGTACCGGAAGCGGGGTGGGGCTAATTGAAGGATGAAGGGTGAAAATTGAGGGTTTAGGATTGAGGAATGGCTTGGGGCGAACGCTGTTAACTTTTAAGTTATGACCCGGTCTAGTTTGCTAAACAGCGCAAAACAGGGTCAGCTCTTAATAGCGCAAAACAGGGTCAGCTCTTAAATAGCGCAAAACAGGGTCAGCTCTTAAAAATTGACATATAGTGGACACACACTTGGTTTCCTTCATGGCTAGACCGTTACGATTTGAGTATGAAAGTGCGATGTATCATGTTATTAATCGTGGTAATTACCGTTCTTGGATTTTTAACGATGATGGGGGCAAGGCAGCGTTTGAGAAATGTCTCTTTGAAGCGTGCGAGGGGTTTGGGTGGATCTTGCATGGCTACTGTATAATGGGAAACCATTTTCATTTAGCGCTGGAGACTCCGAATGGGAATCTGAGTAAGGGGATGGGGTGGCTTCAGTCGACATTCGCGATGCGTTTCAATTCTTATCGCAAGGAGCATGGGAGTTTGTTTCAAGGGCGCTTTAAGAGCATCGTGGTTGAGGATTGGGAGGGACTTGGATGGCTTTGCCACTATATCCATTTGAATCCTGTGCGTGCTGGGATTGTCAGTGTAGATAATCTGGAATCGTATGAGCGCTCGAGTTATGCTTGGCTTTTAAGAGGTAAGAAAGGTCGTCCGCAATGTTTGAGTTTTGGTGCGATGTTGGATGTCTGCGGTCATTTGAAAGATGGTCCGGTTGGGAGGAGAAAATATGGAGAGTATCTCGCTTGGCTGGTTGAGGATGAGCCTCGACAGAAAGAAATGCGCTTCGATCGAATGAGTCGCGGTTGGGCTCTGGGTAGCAAGGATTTTAAGGTTGCGCTACTGGAGGACGGAAAGAAGGAGGTCGCACGTCGTGTGCTGGACGGTGATGCAGGCGACGAAGCTCGAGAGCTATTGTGGGAAAGGATGTTGGAAAATTGTCTGTCGTTGTTGGGGCGAAGCGCCTTGGATATTCAGAGGGACGCAAAGTCGGCTGAATGGAAAATTGGTGTATGCGCTTATCTGCGACAGGATGGTGGTTGCAGAATGGGGTGGATTTGCGAGAAACTGCGAATGGGGGTGGCAGCGGGAGCGAGTCGCTGCATGAAGCGTTTGAGAACCGGAGAAGCGAAAGAGGCCGCTAAGGTGTTGAAATTGCTAAAGTCAAAAATAAAGAGCTGACCCCGTTTTACGAGCGAAGCTCTAAGACTTGAACTAGCGGTGCCGAATCACGTTTACTTGAAGGTAAAGAACTAAGCTTAGACGTGCGGGATGACGGGTTACGTTTGGGGCCGACTCTACCGGTCGATTCAAGCTTGCTTAAGGTGGCTTCGAGTTCGGTTGCTAATTTGGAATGCCCCAATCGTTTTTCATCCTCAACGATAGCACGGCATACAGCACTCAAATCGGGATTCGCCCCATTTTGAACGCTGGCAAAGAGTCGTTTTAGAAGTGCCGCTTCATACACTATGATGTTTCAC
>JAPKDW010000378.1 GCA_028822375.1 Opitutaceae bacterium
AAATCGCTAATAGTAGAGCCGGGCAAGCATTGGGCGGATCTGGTGGACTATATCCATTTAAACCCGGTGCGGGCTAGTTTAACGGATGCTGCGCTTATTCAAAAGTATCCTTGGACTAGCTTGAACGGATTTTCGAAAATCGAGACGCGTCCGAAGTTCATGGACTGTCGTTGGATGTCTTATGTCGAGGGACTTTCAGATACGCCAAACGGCTGGAGACGGTATGCGAAATTGCTGGCCATGCGAAATTCGGACGACCCGAAAGAAATCGAATCGCTTGATCGACGGATGTGTCGCGGTTGGTGTATCGGAGCGGAGGAATTTCGAAAGACGGTTTCGGAAGATTTTCTAGAAAAGGAGGGCGCGGCGCGGCTGGAGAAGCAAGGCTTGAGGGATTTCAACGAGGCGAGATGGGAGACCGGACTGGAGGTTTGCATGAAAGCATTGGAGAAGAACTCCGGAGACGCTGCTGGTGATGCGATGTCTACCGATTGGAAACTTGCGATTGCTTGCAGGCTGAAGTTGGAGACATCAGTGACCAATGCCTGGCTTGGACAACAACTGAATATGGGCGCCCCCAGGTCGGTCAGCGCTATATGCGGACGCTATGCAAAGCAGCGTAATGCGAAATGTCCGTATTATCTGAAACTCTCAAACTTGACAATTGACTATTGACCCCTTATGTTCCGAACCCCCAAACCAGCAAGCGACTCACCTTTTGCCCCTGGCTCATATTGATCGCCTCAATCCGGCTAGCGCCACTGCGGGAGAGTTCATCCTTCAGCGCCGGCACGTGCTCGCTCTTGGAAATCAAACTTGAAAACCAGCGAACCTGATCGCCGAAGGCGACGCTTTCCCGGATCATCTGACTGACGAAGCGAAGTTCGCCACCTTCACACCAAAGCTCGGCCTGTTGGCCACCGAAATTGAGCGTGCCCGCTTGCTTCCCACGTGGTCCCTTCGACAAATTATTGCGCTTTCGTTGATTGCTTGCCTGCGCCTCCTTCATCGAAGCATGAAACGGGGGATTGCACATCGTTAGGTCGAAGCGATCGCCCGGGCGGATGATTCCCTGAAAAATTGAATCTCTATCTTTCTGCTCAACCACTTTGATCAACGTTCTCAAACAAGCATTCGATTCCACGATCAAACGTGCGGTCTTCACAGCAATCGGGTCGACATCAGTCGCCACAAACTGCCAACCATAGCTCCGACTCCCAAGAATCGGGTAGATGCAATTGGAGCCCGTACCAATATCGAGTACCTTCACATCCTTACCCCGAGGAATCTCACCCGCATTCGATCTGCTCAAAAGTTCCGCAAGGTAGTGAATCGCATCCGCTCTACCAGGGATCGGCGGACAAAGGTATCCCGGCGGGATCATCCAATGCTCCACCCCGTAGTGATGGGCGAGCAAGGCGCTGTTTAGAGCACGCACAGCCTGGTCATCACTGAAGTCGATCGTTTGATCACCCTTAGGATTAGGTCGTAAGTAAACCTCCAAGGTCGGACAAGCCGCTACCAGCGCCGCGAAGTCGTATCGACCTTGATGCGGGTTCAGCCGGTGCAGAGGCCCCGGCTTTGATGTACGCGTATTACTCGAATAATCCATGTGCAGCCCCTTTCAGACACACACGCAGAATAAAAGCGACCCGCGAAATAGATGCACTCTCCAATACCCGGACTCCTCAAAGCAAATTCATCGTAGAGATGTATCTTTCTTTTCCCCCGCCAGTCGGCGAGCAAGCCAATAGGACCGTTCTTCGCGCCTGAAGTGTCCTAGATTTTAGCCGACACTTGATTTTCTCGTCATTTCTGACGGCGCCAGCGTTTTATGGATACCCAAACTCCAGTTACCGCAAGCACCGTTCCAACGAGAGAAAACAGTCCCCAGATGAAACGAAAGAAAAAGCCATAAGGGCTCAAGGTATGGATGCTGCCAAACACCTTTCTAAACGAACCCACCGGCCCCGTGCCTGATCCGTCGAAACGCGCCACCTCGTTTCCGGTATGAGGATCGATGAAGAGCTGCAGGTTGTTTCCGTCAGCATCGAGGAAGACCTTTATAACGTTCTTTCCGTTGCCAGGCTGAATACCGGTAATCCGCTTACCTGGAATTGCTCCCCTCACCCGTTCAACAACTAAATCCATCGAAACGTCCCCTTCTCCCTCCGAAACCGCTATCGCTGGCGCTACCGCTCGGGAAGGATATCCCTGGAGCTTATCGACCAACGGCCAAATGTCCCGTCCCCAAGTAATCATTACTCCAGTGATCGCCATAATGATGAGGGGTATCAATGCGGCCAAGCCTAGGGCGTTGTGCCAGTCCAAGGCCTGCCCTCGCTTCCAGGCTCGGACGAAGGTTCGACCGCGCAAGGGCCACCAAAGAACTAATCCAAAGACGCTCGTTATCGCAAGAAGCAGTGAACTAAACGCTACAATGAGCTGACCGATTCGACCGGCAACGAGACGACGGTGGATACCAATAAAAGTTTCGCTCAGGGAGAACCCGTCGCTTAAACGGATGATTTCGCCTGTGTACTGATTCAAGAAGACTCGCCCGGCGCCTCGGTTTCCTTCGGGTCGGATTTCCGTGCAAAACGCGCTGTAGGCATATTCCGGCAATTTAGGAATCCCGAGGTGATTCACCTGCAACGGGGGATCGACCGAATGATAGGCTTCCAGAACCTGCTGAATCGAAAGCGCATTTCCGGTCTCTTCAAGTTGAAACAATTCCTTGTGCTCCCATCGAAAAAGGTCCTCTTCGAAAACCAAGAGAGCTCCGGTGAGGCAGACGAGAGCAATCGGTACGGCCGCGATCCACCCCACCCAGAAATGCAGGTGAAACCAGAGCGTGCGCTTTTTTGATTTGGATTCCGGAACGGGCAGGTCTTCAGACTGATAATCCATGAGGTAAAAGGATGGGAGACATTCAATCGAAACACCCCAATGCGGAAAATGCTCTTTGAAAAGACAATTGCGATTCAGGCTAATCTTAGAGTCTGCTAAAGAGGTCCGTGTAGGAGCGGTCCCGCTGAGCGTGGACCGCGATTTGGTAGGTCTCGACCAGATCGAAAAAAAGGATCGCGGTCCCGCTGAGCGCATACGCGTCAACTTAACTGAAATCGTCTGACGGAGTGGAGC
>JAPKDW010000081.1 GCA_028822375.1 Opitutaceae bacterium
AATAAGACCGCCGAATCCGGTTCTAGAAAAAGCCGAACATCCGGATGCTGACGCAGCAGAGTCGCCGGGCAAGCTGTAGAAATCGGGTCATTCAGCGTAGCCGCAACAGCCTCTGCTTTCGTCCTCGCAGGCACCACGCAGCTCAGCTTTGCCGCATCCGCGAAAACTTTTAGCGTGAGGGTAATCGCATGCGTCGGCACGGCATCAATACTAGGGAAGCACCCATCATTCACCTGCTGCTGACGACAGACATCATCCATCGCGACGACTTTCACCAACTCCGGATCATTAAAGTCCGCAACTGGAGGATCGTTAAACGCCAAATGCCCGTTCTCTCCGATACCGCAGCATGCCAGGTCAATCGGCTTCTCTGCCAACAAAGCGCTTAAGCGGCGACACTCTTCTTGAGGATCAGTCGCTTCTCCACGAATTTGGTGAAAGGCTTTCAGCGGGACTTTCGTCACGAAATGCTCCCTCTGGTAAGTCCTGAAACTTTGCGGATGCTTCTCAACAAGCCCTACGTATTCGTCCATGTGGAATACCACGATTTTGCTCCAATCGATCGCATCGCTTTGCGGCGAGTCCGTCAAATGCTGGAAAAACTCATCCTGCGAAGGCGCGCTCCCGACCACGATACGAATCTCGTCACGATCCACCTGTAGCTCCTGCAAAATGCTCGCTACATGCATCGCAGCCGCCTTACCCATGTCTTGCCTATTGGCGAACACTGCAGCGTTGAGGGAGTCCGAAGAAAATTCCCTGATGGGAGTTGGTTTGTTCAATTGAGTCATGAGATTTCGATTACAATTCAATTCCAAAATGTTCAGCAGGAACAGTCGAGCACAAGGCCACCGCTTCCACTGGGTCCAGAGCCAACCACTCCACGATATTCTCCACTCCTTTATCCAACGTTAGCGATGAACCAGCGAAACGCGGGTCCCCGGGCAAGTGAACAATCCCGTCCGCTCCCACATCCATTTCGTGCGGTCCTACAGTATAAGTCCCAGGAGGAGCTCCGGCGGCTGACATGCAATCCGTAGTGAAAAATACGCTACCACTCGACTTAGCTCGAAAGTAATTCTGTAGCGCGAATGGCGGGAGGTGAATTCCGTCCGGGATGAGGCAGGCGATTAACTCGTCTCGCGCTAGAAGCCGCTGAATAATATTGTCATGCCGATGCAAATGAAGCGGTACGGCGTTTCCAACATGAGTCGCCAAAGTCGCTCCTGCCCGAATCGCCTCATCAATTGCTTCCTCCGACGCGTTCGTATGCCCCAGTCCGATTCGAATTCCATCAGCTCTCGCCACCTCCATGATCATTTCACATCCATCCACTTCAGGCGCCAAGGTGATCAGTTTCAGATTCCCGCCCGCAGCATCGCGCAAACGGCGATAGTCTCCTAAAGATGGCGCTATCGCATGTTCCTTCGGATGAGCTCCGTGATAGCCCGCCTCGGTTGATATCCAAGGACCTTCCAAATGATAACCCCTTACCGCGGCAGCAATCGTTTCGTCACTAGTACGCAGTTTTTCAATACGTTCCAATTTTCGACACAATGCATCCACGCTATCGGTAATAAGCGTAAAGAATATCGCCGTCATGCGATGCTCTCCCAGTGTCGCTACAGCATGTCTCATTTCCTCGACAGTCAGAGAATCGGACTGGAAATCGACTCCTCCAAAGCCGTTAACCTGAAAATCGAATAGTTTGGTTTCTTGCGGAAGACTCATCGTTTTATGCTGATCGAGCAATCATACGGTTAAGCGTTCTCATTAGAAACATCAAACAGCGCGGTTGATGGAAATTCCCTCGACGATAGATCGAAATCCCTTCGCGCTGCTTATCCCTACCCTGTCGGTCCACTGCTTGTCGCCATACGCCGCAATCCGTGACCATCGTTTGCTGCAAGTATTCCCAGCTCCGCTCAAACCACTCGCTAGACCAAGCCTCCCCGGTTTGCTCGAAAGCCATCAAACAGCCGATCGAAACCTCCGCCTGAGCCCACATCGTCTTTTCATTCAAAACGGGGCCAGCGGGACGCTCCTTCGAAGGGTAAACGCTATATCCAGTATCGCATGTTCCACCGAAAGGATAGTCCCAGGTCATTTCAATCAGTCGGCGCATCCGATCCTTAAAAATTCGATACATAGATTCATCGTCAATTCGAAGAGCCTCTTCCATGCACATCCATTGAGCTTCGATACTATGTCCAGGGATCATCTTCCCTGCCTGAGACGGGATCCGCAAATAATCATGAAAGAGCATTTCATTGGAAATCCCGTATTCTTCATTCCAAAACTTTGTCCTTAAGGCATCCAGATGCTCCCGCGCCAGAGCCTCGAACCAAGGATCGGCTTCAATCTCCAAAAGCTGAGGAATCGCCCAGACCATCATGAATGAATGACCCTGAGCGCGGAGACCCGTTTCATTTACTCCCGGAGCCACCACTCCCAGGTATTTCGGATCTTCGTAACGCTCAACCGCCTTTCGCAAAGAGAGTTTCGCCAATTCGAGATCTTCCGAACTTCCCGTCGCCTTGGCAAACTGGATTAAACCAACCGCGGCGAACAAAGCCCCGTAGATATTATTAGAACGATCGATGGCGATTCCATCCACAGGACGACCCACCCGATCCACGGTATCCAACCAGGCGCCATCGCCACGATGCATGTGTTCCACCATGAAATCCCGCGACCTCCGAGCCCGATCGAGCCATTTCGGGTCCGCATCGAATTCGTTATAGATAGTTGAATACACCCATATTCCGCGTCCCTGATACCAGATATCCTTCCGATCATTCTCCACGGAGCCATCGTCGTAAAGATAGCACATGAACCCACCATGCTCCTTGTCGTAGCCGCCGTTTTCCCAAAACGGAAGATAACCTTCGAATAACTGATAGCGGCAATCGTCTAACAAGCCTTCAAGCGATCCTCGGCTCAACCCGCCAACTTTTCCCAAAGCGGAATCCACAGACCGAGATGAAGCGACCTCTTTGGAGAGAATCGATCCGCTCAACCCAGTCGCCAGGGCGGCGCCAAGAAAATCACGTCTTTTCATATACACTTAGGGGCTAGAGGAAATTGCCGCTACCCAGGCAAACAATTTAAAACAATCCGTATCATCCAGGAAAATAACTTCGTTTCCAATCGAAAACCATTGTTCAGTAAATTCGATCGAAGTCGCAATCCTCGGAACTCAATGACCGTAAAACGAAAAAGAAAGTGCCATCCTCCCCATTAGTCTCTTCCCTTCGTGCGCACCTACTCGTCGTTTTCCCCAATCTCCCAAATGAAACTCGGACTCGGACTCTATCGCCAATCGCTAAACCAGGACAATTTTCGCTTCGCCCGTCAAGCGGGAGCGACCCATGTAATCGTTCATCTCGTCGACTATTTTGGCGGGCGGAACCCCAGCCTCTCGCGGGGCGACGATCGACGCGGATGGGGCATCACTCAAAACCAAGGCAAGCTCTGGGAACTGGATGAATTGATCGCTATCCGCAAAGAAATCGAAAGCCACGGACTCGTCTGGGAAGCCATCGAAAACTTCGATCCTTCTCACTGGCACGACGTCCTTCTAGACGGTCCTCGAAAACAAGCCCAACTAGAAGATCTTAAAACGATGATCCGCAATATCGGCAAAGCCGGCATTCCGATCATGGGATACAATTTCAGCATCGCCGGCGTCTGGGGCTGGACCAAACAACCCGTCGGTCGTGGACAATCCGAGTCACTCGTTTTCGATTCCAAAGACGTGGACCTGAGCATGCCCATGCCGAATGGAATGGCCTGGAATATGACCTACGACCCCGAAGCGCCGGAAGGCGACGTTGCTCCGGTCAACAGCCAGGAACTTTGGGAACGGCTTGAAACATTTCTCAAAGAAATCATTCCCGTCGCCGAGGAATGCGGCGTTCGTCTAGCCGCTCATCCCGACGACCCTCCGGTCGAAGAATTGCGCGGAACCGCTCGGCTCGTCAATCAACCGGAAAAATACGAGCGACTGCTCAACCTCGTCCCCAGCAACTCCAACGCATTGGAATACTGCCTCGGCAGCGTGCAAGAAATGAGCGGCGGCGATCTCTACTCTAATCTCGACCAATTCTCCAAAGCCGGAAACATTGCCTACGTGCACGCCCGCAACGTCAAAGGCAAGGTTCCACGCTACCAGGAAGTATTCATCGACGAAGGCGACATCGACATGCACGATGTCCTAAACATCCTCCACCGCAACGAATTCGACGGCGTAATAATCCCCGACCACACACCCGAAATGTCCTGCTCCGCTCCCTGGCACGCCGGCATGGCCTACGCCATGGGCTATCTCCGAGCGACGCTTGAATCCGTGACCGGCAAACGGCTCTAAAAGAGTGTTAAAAAAACCGGACAAGCAATAAAACTTGTATCAAAATTATTGATACTTATTATACCGTTTCGAATACTAGCGATTCTCGTCCCAAAGATCGTTCTTTTTTCACTGTACCTTACAGCACCCTTTCACCTTGCGAAATCACCGACAAGAGAACATCAGTTAGACATGAAAGCGACAAACGGATTTTGCGGCGCTATTGGAAACACCCCTCTGATTCGACTCGATAGTCTTTCCGATACGACCGGATGCGAAATCCTAGGAAAGGCGGAATTCCTCAATCCCGGCGGTTCAGTAAAAGACCGAGCAGCGCTTGGCATGGTTGAAGACGCAGAAAGACGAGGCCTCCTAAAACCAGGCGGAACGATCGTCGAAGGAACCGCAGGCAACACCGGCATTGGTCTTACCCTGGTCGGAAACGCCAAAGGATATCGAACGATCATCGTAATCCCGAACGACCAATCGCCCGAGAAGCTAGAACTTCTTAGGGCGATCGGCGCTGAGGTCAGGCCCGTCCCTCCCGCTCCCTACAAGGAACCCCACAACTACAACAAAATCGCCGCTCGGATCGCCGACGAAATGGAGAACGCTTTCTGGGCAAATCAATTCGACAACACCGCCAACGCTCAAATCCACTACGCGACAACCGGCCCGGAAATTTGGGAACAAACCGACGGCAAGATCAGCGCATTCGTCGCGGCAGTCGGAACGGGAGGAACGCTCGCAGGCGTATCGAGATTCTTGAAAGATCAAAGCGAATCCGTTGCGACCTATTGCGCAGATCCCTACGGGGCGGCGATGTGGTCGTGGTTTAAGTACGGTCACTTCGACTTCGACGATGGAGATTCCGTCGCCGAAGGCATTGGCCAAGGCCGCGTCACGGAAAACGTCGAAAGCGCCCGCGTCGACGATGCTTTCCGCGTCTCCGACCGACAAATGATGGCCACCCTAAATATACTTCTAAAAGACGAAGGGCTGCTTCTCGGACCTTCTGCTGGCGTAAACGTCTGCGGAGCCTTAAAAGTCGCCCTAGCCGGGGGCCCAGGCCAAACGATCGTCACCATCCTCTGCGACGGAGCCCAGCGCTATTCCTCTCGCCTATTCAACCAAGAATGGCTCGCCGAAAATGACCTGAGTCCAGAAAATCTATCCCTAGAGGAACTTTTGATTCATCTGAAAGATGATCAAAACGAACCGAGCGAGAAATAGCTTACCCGACCGATCATTAACAACAATCAGAAACGAAGCATTTACCTTCCAAGTTTTCGAGGCAGCTATTCCAACCTTCACGGTGAGGAGGCAACACTTGCTCGGGCAATTCGTGACGCAAGGTAAGTTCGGTTCCGCTATCAACCGCTTCAAACGAAATCGTCACTACACTATGCTCTACGAATCCTTCGGAGATCCAGGTGAATGCCACTTTGTTTGGCGCATCGATTTCTAGAAATTCGCCATGCGGAGCGTACTCGGCGCAATCCGACTTCGATCCGTCTTCTTTGAACATTCGAATGACGTACTCGCCGCCGACTCTAAAGTCAGATTCGACTTCGGCCCGAGCCATATCCATCCCGTAAAACCACTTCGCCATGATCTCAGGCTTAGTTAGCGCATCAAATACGGTTTCCTGGCTGGCATTGTAAGTACACTTGATTTCAAGCATCGATAGAACTTCGTTTTCGCTCATAGTTTTATTTTTATTTCGTGGGTTTACCAGGCTTCGAGCCCGGGGGGTTAGTTTCGAGATACTTATCCAAATTCGCTAGGCGACGATTCCAGAATCCCGTCAGTCGCTGTATCGTTTTCTCAGCATTCTTCAGCGACTCGACGTTCAATTGAAATCGATGCGTCTTTCCTTCGCGGATACGCGTAATCAAATCAGCGGACTCCAACACTTTCAAATGCTTAGAAATCGCCGGTGCAGAAATCTCAAACGGCGCCGCCAGTTCACCGACCGATGCCTCCTTTCGAGCAACAACCTGCAAGATATCCCGACGCGTAGGATCCGACAGGGCCTTGAATACTCGGTTTACTCGAAGCTCTTCTGAATTAACCATGTGGTTAAATAAAGAACCCGCAAACCAACCCGTTAATCATTAATTAACCATTTAGTTAACTAATATCAGCTCAACAACGAGCAACACTCTACAGGTCTCATTCGTGAGAACGAATCAAGATCCTCAAACGAATCCCCGTATCCTACCCTCAATGACGACCTTTTAGCCGTTTTCTCTGGCCCGCCGCCAACTACTACCTTTGAATGCAAAACAGTTTCGCGCCTAACATTTATCCCAACCCTCTACGAAGGTTCTCTTATGCCAATGACCGGAAAACTAGTCGTCAATCTGCACAAGCTCGCCCGCTTCACCAATATCGCGATTCCTTTGCTCACCGGGCTCTTCTTCCTCGCCGGACTTCGCATCTCATTCTATTTCCATTTCATCACGGTCGCTTTCATTTTCCTGACCGCCCTCAATGCTTTCTATCGGTTTGGCCAAAAAGGTCATTCTCTACTCCGCAATTTCGGCATCCTCGGCCAAGGACGTTATATCCTTGAGAGCATCGGTCCTGAATTACGGCAGTATCTATTTTTAAATGACACGGAAGAGCGCCCGTTCAACCGCAACGAACGCTCGGAGGTCTATCGCAAGGCTCAAGACATTAACTCCGCTTCATCCTTTGGCTCGCAAAAGAACTTCGACTCTACCGAGGTGAAAGTGCGCCACGCGCTTTTCCCCATCCGCAAGAAAGACCTTAAACCCTCCAACGTCACCTTCGGCGAAGAACGCGGTTGCCCGAACCCATACACGCTCAAACGCCCTTTCATCATTAGCGCGATGAGCTTTGGCGCGCTCGGAGAACGGGCCGTCCGAACCTTCGCCCGTGGAGCCAAGCAAGCTGGCATCCTTATGAACACCGGTGAAGGCGGCTACCCGAAATACCATCTAGAAGAGGGCTGCGACTTGATCTTCCAAATGGGAACCGCAAAATTCGGCGTGCGCGACGACGAAGGCCGCCTTGACGACCAAAAACTTCGAGATCTCGTCGCCAACGATTCGATCAAAATGGTTGAAATCAAATTTTCCCAAGGAGCCAAACCAGGCAAAGGCGGTTTACTTCCCAAAGAGAAAATCACCGACGAAATTTCCGCTCTGCGCGGAGTTCGCAAAGGAGAGGACGTCGTATCGCCACCAAGCCATGCCGAATGCGTGGACATCGAAAGCGCCGTTAGTTTCATCTCACACGTCCAAGAAGTTTCCCAACTACCAGTCGGCATCAAACTCTGCATGGGCATCTCTTCCGAATTCCGAGGTCTCGTCTCTGAAATGAAACGTCAAAATGCATTTCCCGACTGGATCACGATCGACGGCTCCGAAGGAGGCTCAGGCGCCGCCCCCAAATCCTTCATGGACCGCGTCGGCATACCGCTTTTCCCCGGACTCAAGCGAGCCAACAATATCCTCACCGAACTCGGCGTTCGCAATCGCCTCAAAATAGTCGCTTCGGGGAAACTTGTAGGTCCAGGTCGCCAAATGATCGCCCTTTGCCTCGGAGCCGATGTCATCTGCTCCGCTCGGGGATACATGCTCGCCGCTGGTTGCATCCAAGCGATGCAATGCGGCAGCAACACTTGCCCGATCGGCATCACCACGCACGACCCGGATTTACAGCGCGGACTTGATATCGATCTCAAAGCGACCCGCATCAAAAACTACGTCGACAACCTGGAGCATGATATCGAAGAGCTCCTTTGCTCAACCGGTTGCCGATCAATTAGCGAACTCTCTTTCGATCACCTCTACGTGCCAAAAGATTCCACGCTCCACGCCTACGTAACCAAACCCAATTGAACCAATCCCTTTCATACATGAACAACCTCGGATCGAAAATCACTTCCTGGATCGCCCAACTCGTCGCAATCGCGATCATGGGCCAAACCCTTTATTTTAAGTTCAGTGGAGCAGAGGAATCGACTCGACTCTTCGCCGAGCTCGGAATGGAGCCCGAAGGCAGGCTCATCATCGGTATTCTCGAATTGGTGGCCTGTATTCTTCTAATCATCCCATCAAGCATTACTTTCGGAGCCATGCTCGGATCAGCTCTCATGACAGGGGCGATTATCGGTCACTTCACCCAGCTGGGCTGGGAAGGAGAACGTTTTCAGCTCGGTATGCTTGCAGTCGTCGTTTTAGTAGCCTGTTCGATCATCCTCTATACACGCCGCTACACCATCCCGCTCTTAGGAGCCGCTCTCCAGGGCCGAGAAAACCAGTAATTTGCCCCGGTCAACTCGCACGGGCCAATAAAAAGCCTAATTAATTAATCCTATTCCAAATTGGGCAGCCGCTCTTTTCCATTTCCGTAAAACTGCTAAAGAACAAGCACTTAAGCTTCAGCTGCTTTCTGAAATGCTCTCCTAGAAGTCGGACTATTCACCAATCACTAGGTATAAGTATGAAAAAAAATAAAATTTTTGAATGCTTCTCACTTAGGTGTGTCTAAAACAACCGATGCGAAATACTCGAGGAAGATTCACCTTGGACCAGCTTCTAGAAACGAAGCGCGCAGAAAAACCGTCGTCAGGCTTTTGGACTGATTTCGACAACGAGCTTCGAATCAAGCAACGTCGCCTACTGCAACTGCAGCCAGTTGAAAATCTGGGGATCCAAACCGCCTTTTGGCATAAGTTTCGTAAAGTCGGCGCAATGTGCCTAGCAGCGGCCTCATGTGGCGCCGTAGGTTTCGTAGTCATGCAATCCGTTGGACCAGCAGTCATTACCTCGACAGCCTTTGTCGAGACGCCCGATCAAAAAATGGCTATCGTCGATCAACCCAGTTTTATAGAAGAGCAGAACCTAACGGCAACGCTCGCCGATAATACGCCTGCCCAACCTGAATTTATCGAAGTACCTGTCTCGAGTTCGCAAACAGAACGTGTGAATACAATCGCTCAGGAAGATAGAGCGGTCGCCGTCTTGGCGTCGAACAGCAACTCAGTCGCGCAGGTTTCCAATGACGAGGGATTCACTTTAGCGATGCAGTCGTCATTCGACGCACTCGATATCGAAGATACGATCGAGTTCAATGCGCACGAGAATATCACGACTACCTTAATGGAAAGGTACATCCACCCGCTTAGCGATCGTGGACTTAACCACACTAAGTACGTCTCTAGCGGAAACGACCCGCTCAATCGCGTCACAACGATTGCCCTTAAGTCCGATTTTTTCAATTCCAGCTCTCGTAGCAATTCAAAGCTAAATACTCTGTCTCTCAGATTCTAGTAAATCGCTCCATTCGAATTCAAACAGCCCGCTTCACTAAGATAAGCGGGTTTTTTAATGCCCAAATCCCGTGCGCTAAAAGAATCGTACGATATAAACGCGACCTTCTCGACTTGCCGGTAATTCCCGCCAATGTCGCCTGAACCCGTATGAATTTCGCATCTAGAATAAAAGGACTCGGCCCCGAAGGAGCCTATCGTGTTATGGCCCTTGCCTCCGCCCTCGAAAAAGAAGGCCGAGATATCATTCATCTGGAAATCGGACAGCCAGACTTCAGCACTTTCCCCGAAATCATCCAGGCTGGTAAGGATGCGATCGACGCGGGGTTCACTCGCTATAATCCCCCTGAAGGTTATGCCGATCTTCGAGAAACAATCGCCCAATATAGTCAGCGACGCTCAATCAGAGCCGACCCAGCGCAGGTCGTAGTCGCCCCCGGAGCCAAGCCAGTCCTTCTCTTCCCAATGCTCGCGCTCGTCGAGGCCGGCGACGAAGTCCTCTACCCCGATCCCGGATTCCCATCCTACCGTTCGACGATCGAGCTCGCTGGTGGCACTCCCGTCCCTGTTCCGCTCGTGGAGTCCAACAGTTTCTCATTCGACCTCGAGGCGCTCGCAGCGCGAATTTCTCCGCGCACGAAACTGCTTATCCTCAATTCGCCCGCCAATCCGACCGGCGGCGTCATTCCGAAGGCCGACCTCGAAGTGATCGCCCAACTCGCCCAGAAACATAATTTCTGGGTAATGAGCGACGAAATCTACTCCCGCCTCGTTTACGGCGGCATCGAAGCCGAATCGATTTACGCCATCGACGGAATGGCCGAACGAACAATCGTCGTCGACGGATTCTCGAAATCCTACGCGATGACCGGTTGGCGGCTTGGCTATGCAGTGATGCCGGAAGCGCTCGCTCAAAAGGTCTCGCTTCTGATCACGCATGCAGTCGGTTGCACCGCCGGATTTACCCAAAAAGCAGGAATCGCTGCAATCCAACAGGGCGACCGCTACATCGCCGAAATAGTCGAACGTTACCAGGGACGTCGCGATCGATTCACCCAAGGCCTTAATCAGATCGAAGGCCTGAGTTGTCGACTCCCCGAAGGAGCCTTCTATGCCTTCGTCAACACTTCAAAACTTGGAATTCCTTCCGCAACTCTCGCAGAACGCCTGCTCCAAGAAGCAGGCGTCGCCTGCGTATCCGGGACCGATTTCGGACAGAATGGCGAAGGTTATGTCCGCTTCAGTTATGCAACCTCAAGCGACCAGCTTCAAAGCGCCGTCGAACGCATCGCCGATTTTGTCGATAAGCTCCCTCGCTAAGCCCTACGAGAAGCAGCTGTATCCATATAGCCACAATGGGGGTCTGGCATTTTGCGCTAAAGCAATTGAAGGATGCGGATAAATAAACGTTCCCATAATCCTACGACAGAAAGAAACGCCACTCTCACGATGGACCGGACGCGTTTATGATTTGATCCATCCATTGCTTTCCGATACCTAACAAACGTGGTCGAAGCTTCCCATGATTCAGAACGCCAGAAACGCTTTGCGATGCATCTTTCGCTCATCGTCGGCATTAGCATGTTCTTTCTCAAATTTTACGCATACGCCTTAACGCACTCCACTGCGATTCTTAGCGATGCCGCCGAATCGATCGTACATGTAATCGCAGTCGGTTTCGCCGCTTACAGCCTCCGGCTTGCTGCCAAACCAGCCGATCAGGAACATCACTACGGTCACGCCAAAATCAGTTTCATATCCGCCGGATTCGAAGGCGCCATGATTATCATAGCGGCCTTATTCATCATCTACGAAACCACTGAAAACCTGATCGCTGGTATTCAAATACAAAAACTGGGTACCGGACTTTGGTTAACCGGAGGTGCCCTCGTTATAAACGCAGCGTTAGGGAGCTATTTGATGCTAGTCGGGAAACGCAAACGTTCGCTGATTCTCGAAGCGAATGGCAAACACGTCCTCACAGATGCATGGACCAGTTTTGGCGTCGTGCTGGGCGTAGGTTTGGCATGGTCCACTGGCTGGCACTATTTCGATCCCATTTGCGCGATCCTACTGGCTTTCCATATTCTCTTTTCCGGATTCAAACTGATGAAGCAAAGCATTAACGGACTACTCGACACCGCAGATCCTGAAATCGACCAGATCATCACCGACACGCTGGAAAAGGCGAAAAGCGAATTCGAAATAGACTTTCACGGCGTTCGCCACCTATCGACAGGCGATGGCTATCGCATAGAATTGCATCTACTTTTCCCAGATGAACTAACAATAAAAGAGGCCCACCGGCAAGCCACGATAATCGAGCGGCAAATCGAAACGGCCATTGAAACTCCCGTCCTCGTAACCACTCATCTAGAGCCCGCTCGCGCGCACGAAGAACATCACTGATCCGAGATCTCGTCCTGCCGCATCTCATCCAAGGTTTCGCGTACAGCCTTATAAGCCTCCGCATTGTCCCTTTTCTTTACGAAGCTAAAGGCCTCTCGAGCCTCTTCTCGTTTTCCTAAATGGACTAACGCGTTCCCTTTTAACGTAAAACCCCAGGCACGAAGTTCCTTCCTATCCTCCTCAACCGTATCCAAAACCAACTCCGCTTTCGCGAGAGCAGTCTCAGCGTCTTCGAGATGCAACGCAGCATTTCCCGAATACCACACAACCCAATCGCGGACGTCTTTCAGGTAATCGGCTTCAGGCATCGACAAAATCATCTCGTACAAATTCGAAGCCATTTTGAAATCCTCCAATTGCCTCGCCAAATGGGCCCGCAAAAGCAGGGCATTCGCATTACGCGGAAAACGCTCGACGAACCGATCCAAAACCTGTTTTGCCGCCTCCTTGTCCTCAAGCACCACCCACTGAATCGCCACTTGATAATACAGGCTTTCATGCCGCGTTAGGAACCCCTTCGTCTCCGCATCCTTCAATTGCTGCAAACCTAACTCCATATCCCCTGAAAAACGCAGCAAGCGAGCAATCGGTTTGAGGTAAACCGGCACCTTATCTAGAAAGCAATTCGCTACGCCTAAAGGCATTTTCGCATCATGAAAATCCGGATACTCCTTTAATAACTGCTTGAGGTGGCCCAACCCAGACCGAGCCGAAAAAAAGCCCCCAAACCAACGGCCATGATCGATGTAATAACGAGCCAAATTCAACTCGCACATCGCCACCGCATAGCGAGCTTCAGGGTTTTCTGGATGAATCTGATAATAACGTTCGCTTGCTTCAATAGCGTTCGTCGACGCTTTTTCGAATGACTCTGCGATAGCGTCATCCGAGCCCTCTGCGTAATCGTCGAGCCGAAAAAGCCGCGCAGCCTTTAAACACAATCCCAACGGCGATTCCGGGTAGTCACGAATCATATTGTCGATCAATCCCGCAACGCTCGAATCCAAATTGTATCCACGTTCCAGTATCAATTCTATTTCAGCCTTAGGAACATCTAGATACCGATCTTCCGCATTAGACAGCGGCGAAACAAGCATCCACAGTAACATCGCCCACCATTTGCTGGTAGCTTTCGAAAGCAGCCTCATTTCGATCGGGGCGCTAACGCTACGCGAAACCCCACATTACTGCTGGCTTCTTGCGGTGGATACCAATTGCGGTTCGCCGTGCGGCAAGCATAGACCAAACTGCTCCAGCTTCCGCCTCGTACCGCTCGGACCTCTTCCCGGTTCTTCTCTTTCAAATCCGATAAAACCCGCAACGAAAATCGCTTATCTCGGTCGAAACACCATTCCCACACGTTGCCATGCATATCATGAAACCCCCAAGGGTTCGGTTTCTTCAAACCCACTCGGCGCGTCTGATTGCAGCTATTGCCGGAGTACCAGCCATACTCGGCGAACAAGCGTTCATTATCGCCGTAACCATAAGTAGTCTGGTTTTCGGCTCTACAAGCATGAGTCCACTCAGCCTCTTTCGGTAACCGAAACTCCAAAGGAACTTCCAAGCCTGCGGGCATGAGCAACGTCAGCTCATTGCAAAACTGCGGGGCGTCTTTCCACGAAACTTGCTCCACTGGCAAATCATCCTCCACCGATTTAAAGCAGCTGGGATTCGTTTCCATGATCACATGATACTGCTGCTGCGTCACCGGAAACTTCCCCAACCAAATTCCCTCAGGCACTTCGATAACAACTTTCGTATCACGATTTCCGATATTAAATGAACCCGGCTCTACCCAAAGCATTTCCATAAATACGCCATCTCCTATTTCGAAAGAAACCGGGAGTCCAGGAGTCGGCGTATCCGGAATCACCCCTTCCGTATTCGCTCTAGCAAATGATGCTCCATCCAACTTGCAGCGCATGAAATTAACGTCCGTCAAATCCGCATTCTCAAAATTGGCATTCCGCAAATCGGCAGCTTCGATAATTGCTCCCTTAAGATCAGCCGCTTCGAACCCGAAGGTCGCTAGCTTCAAGTTTCGCATTATCAATTTCTTGCTTCGATGCTCCTCGTCGTTGCTACGGCCTTTGACAATGTAGTCGATCATCTTTTTCGTTGCGAATTCAGGCACTACAACTTCATCCAAATTGCTCGTATCCAATATCCCCTGTGCCACAAAAAAGGCAGCCACCATTGGGTGGGAGAAACGATACGCGCGACCTCCATCCAAACTCTCAACGCGACGCAAAAGCGAATCGCGATCAAGCGTAACCAATCTTAACTGATGAATTCCCTCTCCTAACGTTTTCTCCCCTTCTTCTTCCGATAGGATCCGGATATCTCGCTCGGCCATCAACAACGCCATACGCATCACCAGATCGTAGAGGGCCTCAATCGTGAAACCCGAATCGCCATCCAAGGCGCTATCTTCGCTCACTCCAATCAGCCACTGAATCGACGCCGCTTCGATCAACCCGTATTCATCGGTAATAGATTCGCCATGGCCTAACAAATGTCCGATTAGCGATAGCAATTGCGGCCTATTCTTAAGCCGTCCCAGCGCAGTAGCTCGCTCGAATACCAAATCCCGTAGGTCCTGCTTTCCGAACATCGATTTCCAGTTTTCCGGGTAGCGATTATCCAGATACGACACCACCTGATTCTCATCGAAATCGAGTAGTACCATGAGCGGACAATCGAATTCACCTACACGACCGTTGCCATCACCCTCTCCCTGATCGCACGTGTTCTGAAAAAAGAAGCGATTGTCGCAAGAGACAAGGGTCCGATAAAATCCACTAGTCGCTGCGAGGAGATCCAGACACCGCTGACGGGCCCCTTCTATCGCAGAAAGATCCTCGTCCATTCCATCCAACAGAAGAATCGTCTTCGAAGGATTCGAGATTTTGCCAATTCTATCCAGAGCGTCCTGCCCAATTTGAATATACTCGCAACGATGTTCTCCCGAGCGAACCCCCAAGTCATTGACCAATTTCAAAAGTAAAAGCAGCGAGGTTTTACCCGTTCCTGAATCGCCCAAAACCAACATTTGATTTCCGCCCTGAACGGTACCGTCGACCCCAGTTCCCATGAACAAATTGATCGCATCGAAGACTAGACACGACGCTTTGCCTGAATTCCCGACGTGATCCTGATACCGACAAAGCGGCGGCACATAGCAACGGAGCAACTCCTGAAGGTCGTCAATCCCAACTCCGACATTGAATAACGGCAGCGTACGCGTTTTTCGTCCTTTGACGAAAGCCTCCTCCATCGGCCTTAGCCATTTAGTAGAAATATAAGACTTGTTCATTCCCAATCGGATTCCGAGAAAACACAGCCTTTAATCTCTAGACAAACTGAAACCTGCGCCGAGCTCAATTTTGAGTTGAAGAACCTATTTCCCCTGCGATCTCCTTTGATACAATCGACATAGCAACGGGCTAATCAAGCGAAGGAGCGCAAAGGTCGGGTTTCCAAAGACGCTTCTGAGCAAAGCCCTTACCCGACCCAGTCTCGAGATAGCGTTCGAACGCTAAACCATTTTAACTGGCGTGCCATCCGAAGCTTTACGCGAAGGATGGCAGCCCGACAGGGGTT
>JAPKDW010000379.1 GCA_028822375.1 Opitutaceae bacterium
TGGAGATGGATCCACCTATCTCCAGAATCATGAGCGTGTGCCTTTCAATCATCTGCTTCAGACGGTCTTCTGGATCCTCTATGGCCCTGCATGGCGTTAGGACTTGATCCTCGAGTTGTTGCATGCCGAATTTAGTGATCGAGTATAGCAGTTCTCTTTTGCCGTTGATGTAGTAGTATAGCCCCGCTTTGGTAAGCTTGAGTTTCTTGGCTATGTCATTCATCGAGGTCGCGTCATATCCCTTTTCTTGAATGAGATTTGCTGCGACTCGATAAATTTCGGCCGTTCGTATTTCCGATTTGGACGAACGCTGGCTAGTAGTAGCACTAGTAGTGGTGGTGGTGGCGTTTGGCATAGGTACTTGCAATTATCTCGAATAAAACCGATCGTTTGAGAGTGCAATGAAAGAGTTCGTATTCTCATTCGATTTAGTGGGATTTCAAGCTTGAATTCTACTTACCGGTCGGTAAAAATTAAAATTGAATATGAAAGAAGCAGTAATTGTTGCGACAGCGCGTACTCCACTTGCGAAATCCTTTCGCGGATCCTTTAACATGACTCGACCCGATGACATGATCGCCCATTGTATCAGTCATTGTCTAGAAAAGGCGCCCGGAGTGGATCCAGCTGATATTGAGGATGTGATCATTGGTTGCGCTACTCCTGAAGGGACGCAGGGAAATAATGTGGCTCGCATTGCCGCCGTTCGCGCGGGTCTACCTCGTAGCGTTGCGGGAACAACGGTTAATCGCTTCTGTTCGTCCGGTTTACAGGCCGTGGCGATGGCCGCGCACGAAATCATGATCGAGGGTGCGGATGTTGCCATTGGTGGCGGTGTTGAAAGTATAACGGAGATAGCTAATTCCAAGTCTGAACCTAATCCCTGGGTTCTAGAAAACTTTCCCGGCATCTACATGGTCATGGGTGACACTGCCGAGGTCGTTGCCAAGCGTTACAATATTTCCCGACAGGAGCAGGATGAGTACTCATTGGCCAGTCAGCAGCGGACGGCAAAGGCGCAAGCAGATGGATTGCTGGACGAAGAATTGGCTCCCATGCGCGTGACACGGGCGATCCTGGAGAAAAAGACCGGCAAGGTTCTTGGTACCGAGGAACATGATTTGGTACGCGATGAGTGTAACCGTCCGGATACTACGCTGGAGGGATTGCTCGGCCTCAAACCTTATTTCGATAGAGATAGCGGAAAGGGTAGCGTGACTCCTGGTAACGCATCTCAGATGTCGGATGGCGCTTCGGTTAATTTATTGATGTCTCGTGAAAAAGCGGAATCTCTGGGCCTCAAACCTAAGATTGCTTTTCGAGGATTTGCGGTGGCGGGATGCGAGCCTGACGAGATGGGGATTGGTCCGGTATACGCCATTCCTAAGCTGTTGAAACGACACGGCCTCACTGTCGATGATATTGGATTGTGGGAACTCAACGAAGCTTTCGCGGTGCAGGTTATATACTGCCGCAATAAGTTGGGCATACCGATGGAACGGCTCAATGTGAATGGGGGATCTATTTCAATCGGACATCCCTTTGGTATGACCGGTTCGCGTTTGGTGGGTACCATTGGTAATGAAATGCAACGGCGGGGTGAACGTTACGGTGTCGTAAGCATGTGTATTGGTGGCGGTCAAGGCGCAGCCGGATTGTTCGAGTTGCGCAGCTAGTTTAAAATAAATATTATGGCGATCGTTAATCGAAAAATAGTTTTGGCCTCCCGACCCGAAGGGATGGTATCGGAAAGTGATTTCCGACTTGAAGAAGAGGAGGTTCGCGAACTTGAAGATGGGGAAGTTTTGCTCCACACCTTGTATTTGTCTGTAGATCCTTACATGCGTGGCCGCATGAGCGATCGGAAATCCTACGCGGATCCGGTTGGTATCGGCGAAGTCATGACGGGTGAAATTGTAACCCGGGTTGAGCAGTCGAGAAATGCGAAATACCAAGCTGGTGACGTTGTTGCCGCGCGGCTCGGCTGGCAGGAATACGCTATTTCAGATGGAGCGGGTCTACGGAAAATCGATCCTTCGTCCGCTCCGATTTCCACAGCTTTAAATGTCTTGGGAATGATCGGAGCGACGGCATACTTTGGTTTGCTTGATGTCTGCAAGGCGAAGGAGGGCGACACTGTCGTTGTTTCCGGAGCAGCGGGAGCAGTCGGTTCTGTCGTTGGCCAAATCGCAAAAATAAAGGGCTGCCGCGTGGTCGGAACCACTGGGAGCGATGAAAAACTGAAGTGGATTACGGAGGAGCTTGGTTTTGATGCGGGTATCAATTACAAAACATCCGAAAGTTTGATCAAGGACTTGGCTCGCCATTGCCCTGACGGCATCAACTGTTATTTTGATAACGTTGGTGGACCGGTCACAGATGCTGTGTTTCCGCTACTCGCTTTGAATTCGCATATCGCCATTTGCGGACAGATTTCCATGTATAATGCAACCAAGGCAGAATTGGGACCGAGGTTTCTTTGGAACCTGATCCCCAATCGGGCGACCATCAAGGGTTTCCTGGTTTTCGATTATTACGACCGCTTCCCGGAAGCGATGAAAGATCTCACCGAATGGTTGCTGTCGGGAAAAATTAAATACCAGGAAAATGTAATCGAGGGACTCGAAAATGCCCCCAAGGCATTCATCGGGCTTTTCCATGGCGAGAATACTGGGAAGCAACTCGTTCACGTTTCTGATTGATCAAACAGTATGCCTGTATTCCCAGACGTAGATCTGACGAAACTGCCAAAGACGCATGAGGCAGAAGTTCCAGAAGAATATATCGATGTGATGGGACATATGAATGTCGCCTGGTACACCTACTTTTTTAGTGAAGGGATGCTTGGGTTATTTGGCCATTTGGGACTCGAAGTGGATAAATTAGGTGAACGGCAAGCGGGTAGCTTCGCTCTGGAGAATCACGTTCGCTATTTTCGAGAGGTCCGATTAGGGCACCAAATTGAAGTCTTTAGCCGACTCATAGCGAGGAACGAGAAACGCTTCCACATAATCAATTTTATGTGGAATAAGTCTCGGAAGGAAATTTCCGCTACCTCCGAGATCGTTTCAACTAGTATTGACCTACGGGAGCGAAGGCCGACTCCGATTCCCGACG